>JAFAOS010000097.1 GCA_019247515.1 Chloroflexota bacterium
GGTGGCCCTTCGCGGTCGCCCTGCAGGGGGAGACCGCAAACCACCGCGAGGTGCGCCGGTCAAGAGCCGGGGTGCTGAGCGTCGCGGGAAAAAGGCGCGCTGTCAGCGCGTCAGGTGTGGATCACGAAGGCGAGCGAGAGCGATACCGCTGATGAAGTGTCGAAAGCGTAGGGATGACGTCAAAACCGGGGTCGAGTCGTTGCCCCGGGATGAGCCTGGCGGGAGCCTGCTGACTGGCCAGGTGGCGTCCGGCATGAAGGCGGCGCGAGCGTGGTCTGGGCTCTGGTGTGGAACTCGGGAACCTGTCGCCCCGATTGGGCGGCTGGCCAGTGGAGCGGGTGTGGCCCGCGGCCGGTCGTCTGGAGCGAGAACCCCAAGCGGCGGGAACCGCGAGGGGGAGAGTAGTGAGGCGGGGCACAGGGGCGGACCGACCTGTAGTAGCGGTGAAGGCCCTGTAATGGGGCTGGAGCGAAGGGGAAGGGTCGTCCGGGTTCGCTTGGCGGCCAACCGCCTGCGGGTGGGAGGAGCCGGGTGAGCGAGCCGAAGCCGAAGTCGTTTGAGATCTCCAAGTGGGTCGTTTGGGAGGCCTATCGGAGGGTCAAGGCGAATAAGGGCGGCGCCGGTGTTGATGAGCAGTCGATGGCGGAGTTTGAGCAGGACCTTTCGGGGAACCTGTACCGGCTCTGGAATCGGCTGTCGTCGGGGAGTTATTTCCCGCCGCCGGTGCGTGCGGTGGAGATACCGAAGCGGGACGGCTCCTCTAGAACGTTAGGGGTGCCGACCGTGGCGGACAGGATCGCCCAGGTGGTCGCGCGCTCATACCTCGAGCCCTGCGTGGAGCCGGTGTTCCACGAGGACTCGTATGGGTACCGGCCAGGGCGCTCCGCCCACGACACGCTCGGGGTCTGCAGGGAGCGCTGCTGGCGTCAGGACTGGGTTTTGGATCTGGACCTGAAGTCGTTTTTCGACAGCGTTCCATGGGATCTCACGCTCAAGGCGGTCGCCCACCACACCGACCAGCGCTGGATCCTTTTGTACGTGGAGCGGTGGCTGAAAGCGCCGCTGCAACGCGAGGATGGCAGCCTGGTCGAGCGCGATCGCGGAACCCCGCAGGGCTCTGCGATTTCACCCCTACTCGCCAACATGTTCTTGCATTACGCGTTCGACGCGTGGATGGCCCGGCAGTTCCCGGCCGTCTGGTTTGAGCGCTACTGCGATGACATCATCGTCCACGCTCGAAGCGAGCGGCAGGCCCTGCAGCTGCGGGCCATGATCGCTGCGCGGCTGGCGGATTGCGGGGTCCAGCTCAACGAGCAGAAGACCCGCGTGGTGTATTGCAAGGATGACGACCGGCGCGGCTCATATGGGCACACGTCGTTTGACTTCCTTTCCTACACGTTCCGTCCGCGGCTGTCGAAGAACAAGTACGGGAAGCACTTCCTGAACTTCACTCCGGCGGTCTCGAGCGAGGCCAAGACGCGGATGCGGCGCCAGATGCGCCGCTGGCGTGTCGTCGGCCGGTCGGACAAGACCCTCACGGACCTGGCGCTGATGTTCAATCGCCAGCTCCAGGGCTGGATCAACTATTTTGGGCGCTTCTACAAGTCCATGTTGTATCCGGTCTTCCGCCACTTCAACGACTTGCTCGTGAGGTGGGCCATGCGGAAATACAAACGCTTGCGCCGCCACAGGGGCCGGGCGCGCAGGTTCATCGCTGACGTCGCCAGACGCCAGCCGGGCCTGTTCGCGCACTGGCGCTGGGGGCTGCGCCCTGACGGCTGGGCGATGGGAGCCCGGTGAGCTGAGAGGTTCACGCCGGGTTCTGCGAGCGCCGGGGGGTGAGACTCCCCCCGGCGACTCACCTGGTGCTCCTCGCACGAGGAACCCGCGAGCAGGCGCAGGCGCTACTGGAGCAGCTCACGACGCGAGTGCAGGCACTCGGCCTGACGTTGAAGGCCGAGAAGACGGCGCTCACCCACATCGACGGGGGCTTTGTGTTCCTCGGCCAGCGGATCGTCCGCAAGCCAAAGGGCCCGAAGCGCTACGTCTACACCTTCGTCTGTGATGAGGCTTTGGCCTCGATCAAACGCAAGGTGAAATCCCTCACCGGTCGCTCCACGACCTACCTGGAGCTGTCTGACCTGTTGGTCGCGCTCAACTCCGCACTGCGGGGCTGGGCGGCCTACTTCCGCTACGCCTCGGCGAAGCGAACATTTGCCTACCTCGGTAACTACACGTGGTGGCGGGTGATCGGCTGGCTTCGCAAGAAGCACCCAAGGCTGACCTGGAAGCAGATCCGCAGGCGCTACTACGGCAAGGACCGCATCCAGCACAAGGGCATCACGCTCTATAACCCGGCGACGATGTCGATCCATCGATACCGCTACCGGGGAGCGTTGATCTCCACCCCGTGGAACGAGAGAACCGTGGATCCTCAGGGCGCGCGCTTCCGGCGCACCACCCATGACGACCCCGCGTTCCTCGACCGACTATGTGAGACGCTCGCATGACAACCCCTCCATGCGTTCGTGGAGAGCCGGATGCTCAGGAACGGGCCCGTCCGGTTCGGAGGGCGGCGGCCAGGAAACCACCAGCCGCAAGGCTGACCAGGCGCCTCGCCGCCGACCCTATAGGTCAAACGCTTCCCAACCGCCAAGCACCTCTGCCAATGGGCCGGGCTGACCCCAACCATCCGCAGCTCCGACGGCAAGGCGCGCCTCGGGCACATCTCC
>JAFAOS010000101.1 GCA_019247515.1 Chloroflexota bacterium
CATCAGCATGCACATCCTCACCGGGCACCGGTATCCCTTCCCGCGACCGCGTACGGCCGCCGGTCGCACTGCCGTGCACGCGTTTCGTGAAGCCGTGAACCTCAAGTTGCTCGATGCGTCCAACGCGATCTCGGACCTGATCGGGAGCGGTGTCCTGGAGCGCTACCCGCGTGCGAAGTTCGTCCTCGTCGAAAACGAGATCAGCTGGCTGCCCTTCTATCTCAACCAGTACGACAAATACTGGAGTCGCGGCAACCTGACCTCAACAATGACCATGACTCCGAGCGAGTACTTCGAGCGCCAGTTCTTCGCCACCTTCTTCAATGATCCGCCGGTGCGCTGGATGCTCGGCGAGTGGGGTGCGCGCAACAGTATGTGGTCGAACGACTATCCTCACCCGAATTCCACCTGGCCGCACTCACGCCAGGTGATCGAGCGCGATCTCGGCCATTTGCCGGGCGACACTCGCGCGCGGCTGGTCCGTGACAATGTCGCCGATCTCTATAAACTCCCCATTCGGTGAAGCATCGTCAGTCCAGCCAGGCCTGCGAATAGGACAGCGCGGCTGAGCTGCTGAAGTCCAGACCGTGGACTTTCGAGGCAACGACCGCGATGGATGGGTACCAGGCGAACGCGAACGTGAAGCTTTGATCGAGAAGATAGTCGTTCAACTGGGAGTAGACGAGCTTGCGTTTGCCGGCGTCCGGCTCCGTGCTCGCCGCAAGTACTAACCTGGCGTAGGTATCGTCCTGAAAGCCGGCAAAGTTCCCGGCGTAGTTGAACGCGGTTGTGGACTGCAGCAGGGTACTGGCTTCGTAGTTGCCAGCTCCGGCGCCGGACCCAATGCGGAGTCCCTGATACGTGTGCTGTTGACCCATCTGGGTGAAAGTGGGTCCGTCCACTGGCTTGAGCGAAACGTTCAGACCCAATGACTGGAGGTCCGCCTGGTAGATCTGTGCCATGCTGGCGAATTCCTGGCTGAAGCCACTGGTGCTGTAGTTGATTTCGAAACTTGCACCCGACACATTCGCGTCCTTCAGAAGACCGGCGGCTTTGTCCAGATCGTACGTGTACGTGGCGTTCTTGGCCTGGTCGAACGCGGGCGATTGTTGCGGCCACGGCAGGCTGATGGGATCCCCACACAGGCTCTGGAGCACGGACTGCGAGATGCGCTGACGGTTGAGCGCAAAGTTCATCGCCTGGCGCACGAGCTTGTTTTGAAACAGCGGTAACGTCACATTCTGGTTGGCGTAAAAAAATTGGCCGAGCTGGGCGTTCACCAGCGCCTGAAAATTGGGGTTCTGCTTGAGTCGGACGGTGTCGAGCAGTGGCGGAGCGTAAACCGCGTCCAGGGCACCCGCCTCGAGTTGCGTGACCATAGCTTGCGAGTCCTTCAGGACACCGATCTGAATGCCGTCGAGGTACGGTCGTCCGGTCTGCCAGTAGTTGGTGTTCCTCGCGAGCGTAATATGGTCTCCCGAAGCCCACTCCACGAACTTGAACGGCCCGGTGCCGTTGACAGCCGTTTTCGCGTTCGGGCCCTCCACGGTTTCCTGGTCGACCATGTTGAACGCATTGAGGAAGTCGAAAAAACCCGGACGCGGCTTATCGGCAGTAAGCACCACCGTGTACTTGTCGGGTGTCTCGATGCTGGTGAACCAGGCGCTCTGTGGCGCGAGCGTGCCGGCCAGGGCGGCGATTTGTGGATTGCGCACGCGAAGGAAGTTGTACTTGACGTCGTCGCTGGTGAACTCCCGACCATTGTGGAACTGCACGCCTTTGCGGAGATGGAGGGTGAAGCTCGTGCTGTCGGCGTTGGCGTCCCAGCTTTCGGCCAGCACCGGCTGGGGCTGCAGCTTCAGGTCGTACACGGCCAATTTCTCGTATGCTATCTGGACCGTCGTGGCGCTGAGCTGGTTGGCGTAGTGTCCGTCCAGGTTGGCGATGTCGCCCACTTGACCGGTATGAATCGTTCCGCCAGACTTCGGCTCGCCGCTCCGAGCTTGCGCGGACGACGCCGTCGCCACCGGCGCGGGTGCGTTGCCTGTCGGTTTGGGCACGCTCGTCAGCGTGGAAGACGCGGGACTCAGGGGCTGAGCGGGACCAACGCACGCGCTCAGCACCACTCCCCCAAGTCCGATGGCCAGCCGTCGGATCGCCGTGCGTCTCCTGATTGTTGGCGCCAACGGCATCCTCACTGGTGCGCTCTGTCTCCCTGACGACTCGGCGTGCGAGCATACCACAGGCGCGGGCACAAAACCGGTCGCGCAGCAGCGCCGACACGCGGCTGTAACCAGTGAACTACCATGGGCCGGCCAGGAGGTCAGTGCAAACGCAACACAATACTTCGCGCATCATGACAACGCACTGCGGCAGCCTGCCGCGCCCGGATGATCTCGTGACGTTGTTGGCGGCTGAAGAGGCGGGCGAGGAGATTGATCCCCAATCGTTGCAGCAGCGGGTCGAAGCGTCAGTTACCAGCGTGGTCCAGCGTCAGGCCGGCTGCGGTCTGGACGTCGTCAACGACGGCGAGCACAGCAAGATGAGCTTCACCACCTACACGGCCGCTCGGCTGAGTGGTCTGCAGCCCGTCCCGGCCTCCCAGGTTGGAGAACGGACACCGTCCAGAGACGTGCTGGAGTTCCCCGCCGTGTATGAGGAGATGCGTCGCATGTACGCGGCCCGCCCCTCGAACATCCGCAAGCGACGTTCTCGCCCCTCGCTGGCGTGCACCGGGCCGATCACGTACACGGGTCAAACACGCGTCCAGGCAGACATCGATCATCTGAAACGCGCGATGCAGACGGTTGAGGCAACACAGGGTTTTATCACCGCGCTGTCGCCCACCAACGTCGCACCGCACTATCCGAACCTGTACTACGCGACCGAGGAGGACTACCTGGTCGCGATCGCCAACGCGATGCACGAGGAATATGCCGCCATTGTGGACGCCGGTTTCGTCGTACAGATCGACGATCCGCGTCTGGCAACGTATTACGATCGCACCCCCGGCGCTTCCATCGAAGACTCGCGCAAATTCATCGAGCAGGCTGTCGAGATCGTCAACTACGCCTTGCGCGGCATTCCTGAAGATCGCGTGCGCTTCCACACCTGCTACAGCACCAACGTGGCCCCGCGCGTGAATGACCTGGAATTGAGGTACTTCGTCGATCTCATGTTGCGCATTCGCGCGGGCGGCTATTCGTTCGAAGCCGCCAACCCGCGCCACGAGCACGAATGGCGAGTGTGGGAAGACGTCCGCCTGCCAGACGACAAGGTGCTGATCCCCGGCGTCGTCTCGCACTGCATCACCCTGGTGGAGCACCCGGAACTGGTCGCCCAACGCATTGTTCGCTACGCCGGCGTCGTAGGCCGCGAACGTGTGCTTGCCTCAAACGACTGCGGCTTCGCCACCTCGGCCGCCGGCGACGAGGTTCACCCAGACGTCGCCTGGGCCAAGCTCCGCGCGCTGTGCGAGGGCGCAGCGCTCGCTTCACGGCAGCTCTGGTCGGGGTAATATCGCACTCGTGCGCTAGATGAGTGCGGGAGGGAAAAGACGTGCCAAGCTCTCGACGCCGCTTCTTGCAGGTCGTGCCGTTGGGGTGCGCCACGACACTGCTGGCCGCGTGTGCACCCGCTGCTGGTGTGCCGGCCGCTCCGCCGACCAGTCCACCACCGCCAGCAACGAGCGTGCCGACCGTCGCCACGGCGAGCGCGCCCCCGACGCCGACAGGGGTGCTCCCAACTGCCGCGGCGGCCAGGCCGGCGGCCACGGCGGCGCCGGCCAAAAGCTCGGTTCTGCCCAGCTACATTGCGTTGGCCAGCAAACCGGCGCCCGACTATCCCAGCAAAGGCGAACTCTACGAGGACGGCTACAGTAAGTATCCCGCGAATCCGGTCAGGGCCACACCCGCTGAGCCGCCGGGCCTCGGCAGCACGGTCACGGTTTTTGCGGACGGCCTCTATCCGCCGCCGACACCGCTCGAACAGAATCCCGCCTGGCAGGCCATCAACAAGCAACTCAACGCGATGGTTCAGTTCAATGTCGTCCCTCCAGCCGATTATGCCTCGAAGTTGGCGACACTCATGGCGGGCGGTGACTATCCGGACCTGATCAGTCTGTTTGGCGGACTGATCGCGGCGCCCAACCTGCCGAGTTTCCTGCAGCAAGCCGCCGCGGACCTGACACCATATCTGAGTGGCGACGCGGTCAAGGCGTACCCGAATCTGGCCGCACTTCCGACCTTCGCCTGGCGCAATTCCGGTAGTCTCATTGGCGGGCATCTCTGGACCGTGCCCATTTCTCGACCAAGTATCAGCAGCTTGATGATCAAGAACTCGAGCGTGTGGGACCAGGAGATCGGGCCAGATTACACACCCACCAACGTGGACGACTTCAAGCGGGTCTTGCTTCAATTGAACCAGCCGTCGGCAAATCGTTGGGCAATCGGGACTTTCCAGGCGGCCCTCTCGGGACCTTTCGAGATCGCCTGGTTCGCCTCACTGTTCGACGCGCCGAACAACTGGCGGCTCGAACCCGGCGGCAAACTGGTCAAGGACTACGAGACGCCTGAATACAAAGAAGCTGTCGGTTACGTGCGCGATCTGATCAGCGCCGGCGTCTTTTTCCCCGACTCGCTGACGACCACCAGTGCGCCCGCCGCGATGACCAACCTGGTTTCGGGCAAGTGTGTGCTGTCGGTGCGCTCACTGGGCCTGGACTGGACAGACGGATACCAGCAAGGGCAGCACCTGGACCCGCCCCAGACGTTCGGATTCATGCGCCACTTCGCCGCGCACGACGGCGCCAAACCGGTCTTCTTCCTGGGCACGGGCTATGCAGCCAACACCATGCTCAAGCAGGCAAGTCCGGAGCGAATCAAGGAATTGCTCAGCATTCTGAACTGGACCGCTGCTCCGTTCGGCAGCCAGGAAGATATGCTGATGACCTATGGTGTGGAAGGCACCAACTACACGGTCGACAGTAGCGGCAATCCCGTGACCAGGGACAGCTGGGCCGGAGACGCGTACAACGCGGCCTGGCGTTACATGAGCCAGCATCCGCAGGTCATCTACAACGCGACGTATCCGGAGTTCACCAGGATCGTTGCCGATGCTGAGGCCGCACTCATTCCCATCGGCGTCTCGGATGCAACCCTCGGCTACTATTCACCCACCAACAATGCGAAAGGGGTCCGGCTGCGTCTCACGTTCAACGATGGACTGCTCGAGATTCTGCAGGGGAGTCGTCCGCTGGGCGAGCTGGACCAGCTGGTGAGCGACTGGCAAGCCAACGGCGGCGAGGACATCCGCAAGGAATATCTCGCGGCGATCGCCGCCGCGGCATGAGGTCGTTCAGGCCTGGTCCAGACCGACCAGTTTTGCGGGATTGTGGATGCTGACGCGGTCCACCTCCTCATTCGTCAGCCCGAAGGCGCGCATGTAGCCCCGAATCAAGCGCATCGCTTCCACCGAGTTCGGGAAGAGCGGCTCCCCGCAGTCGCTCGACAGCGTCACGTATTCCACGCCGATTGCGCGGATGGCCGCGTGCATCTGGTAGGGGTCGACCCCGAGCAATGGTGAGATCTCGTCAAACGTGAAGTTCAGATAGATGCCTTGCGAGGCGAGATCACGCATCTCGTCAACGCTCAGGTCCACAAATGGGCTGAATGGATGGTCAACCAGCGCCCGCTTCAGGCCTAGCCGGAGTGCTTCGTCCAACATCGCATACACCTCGGGATGCGAGGCGTGCGCGAAGGAAACCATTATGCCGCTGTCTGCCACGACGTGGAAGATCTCGCGCACCTGCTGCTTGAGCTTGCCGTGCTCGTCGAGCAGGTAGTGTCCGCACCTCCTGGCCTCCTCCCAGGGCAATGGACCAGTGTGCGAACGCGGATTGGCGGACTTGTCCCACCAGATGGGTGGTCCGCCAATTTTGTGGATCGTATTGGCGCTGCGGGCAGTCGGCATCCAGATAGCAACCACGCCGTCGTCGATTTGTTTGCGGACCTCGTCCGCGGAGACGAGCTCGTCGCCGGAGCCAATGTTGTAGCCGGCCCAGGCTTGAATAGGCTCG
The DNA here is from genome assembly GCA_019247515.1 of Chloroflexota bacterium. GTDB lineage: Bacteria > Chloroflexota > UBA6077 > UBA6077 > CF-72 > CF-72. The sequence continues at coordinate 6,077 of JAFAOS010000101.1, forward strand.
ACACCGCTGTCATCGGCCCACCGCCGCAACTGCTCCAGCAGTTTCCGCACCGACTCGGCGGGTCGCGCGCGGCCGACGATGGATTTGTACAGCAAGCCGCGCATGCCACTAGCGGAGGCGTATTTGGCCAGATCGAGCGCGTCCTGTTGGCCATCGTGAGCGTGGCAGTGTACGTCGATGACCCCCTGTACGCCGTGGACGACCGGTGGGTGCTGAACCTCCTCTCTATACGCGCGCCGTGCGATGTACGAGGTCAGATAACGCGGGGCACCCGCTTCCGCGACATACCGCACCGCCTGCGTCGGCGCTGGTGCTTCAATGGTCATTTCCCGACTCCCTTCTCAGGGTTGAAACAAGACGATGCCGAAGGTCTCCGGCGGTCCCTGCATCAGCTTCGACCAACTGGAGCCCGCATCGGAACTGGCGAAAACGCTGCCGTCTGTATAGGTCGCATACACCGCGTCAGGGTCGGCGGGGTCGATCGCCAGGCCGGAGATCATGTAC
>JAFAOS010000105.1 GCA_019247515.1 Chloroflexota bacterium
ACGACGATCCAGCGCTGATCGCGGCGAACATGCGCGCCATGAACGAAGCGGCGCTCACGCTGATGCGTGCCGGCCACCTGGCAGTAACCGGCGAGGCGGTCGCGCTGCCGCTGGTTGCCATAGCCGGCTCCGAGCGGATTGGCGACGCGGCCTCGGACGAGCTGATGCACCCGATCGGCCGCATGCTGGCCGAACCTTGTGACGCGGTCTTAGGAGAGTGAACAGAACCGGGGGAGGTTAGGCGGCCAACGTGGTCAGCTCCGCTGCTGATTCGGCTGCTGGTGAAACGAACGCTGGATACCACCGCTTGAAGGTGCTACCGAGGTCATCGTTGAGTACCGTCGTACGCACCTGGAGTAGCAGGTGGGCGGTCCTCGGTGCCCAGCGCATCTGCTGCTTCTTGACCATGCGCTTGCTGACGACCTGGTTGACCGCCGACTCGACGAAGGCACTCGAAATCGTCTCGCCGTTCCGATAGCGCTCACCGTAGTTGGTGATCCAGGCGTTGTTGGCTCGGAGCTAGCCGCCGAGTTCCCTCACGGCCTTCAACAGCTTGCGCTGGTCGGGGCTGGCACCCTCACCGTCCAGATCAGGCTCGAGGCCGTCTACGGTCTGGAGAGCTTGGCCCTTGAGTAGAAACGGAACAGGATCCTACGCTAACGGATTCTGGTCAACCTATCGAGCTCGTTCGGTCGCAGCGACCAGGTCAGGGACGTCTTCTTCTGGGGTCGTCACCGTTGCCCAGGGATCGGCGGCGAAGAATTCGGGTGGATTGACGCCGAAGCCGGCACCCGCTCCCCACCAACACTGTTCAAATCGTCCAGATTTGGGCAACTCAACAGGCGCGACTTGCGGGAAATCCTTAGCGTAGGATCCTGTTCCGCTTCTACTCAAGGGCCATTACCGGGAAGCGCTCATCGGCGCCGGCTGTCAGCCGGCCACGGTGGCCATCAAGCTGACGCTCGTGCGCCGTTTTTATGCTGCCGCCATGCGGGCCGGCTTACGCAGCGACAACCCGCCGCAGGCGTGCGCGCACCTCTGAGAAAACGTGCCGCGGAGGACTTCGGTTTTCTCAGCGAGGGTGAGCTGGCACTCCTGCTCCGCGCCGTGCCGCAGCGCCTCGACCGCCACGGCCAGCTGCTGGTTCAGGACCTGCGCGACAAGGCGCTGCTGGCGCTGATGAGCCTGCAGGTGCTGCGCACCGTCGAAATCACGCGCGCCAACACCGTCGTGAGCAGCAGTGGGCGCTGCTGGTGCGCGGCAAGGGCCACGACCGGGTGATCTACCTGCGCTAGGACGTCGCCGAGGCCGTGCGCGCCTACCTCAAGGCGCGCGGCCAGGTCCTCGCCGACGCGCTCGGTCTTCCGCTCATGACCGCCGTCCGCAATCGCGCTGGAAGAAAACGCCTTAGCCGCCGCGGGGTGCGCAAGATCGTCGACGGCCACCTGCGGCGGCTGGACCTCAAGCGGCCGGGGCTCTCCAACCACGCGCTGCGGCATACGGGTGCCACGCTGGCCTACAAGTACACCCAGAACCTTCGGGCGGTGCAGGACATGCTCGGCCACGCCGACCCGCGCACCACCGCCCGCTACGCCCGCGTCGTCGACAAGGCCCTCAACAACCCGGCCGCGGCTGTGCCGATTCGCCTGTGACCCGTCAATAGCCGCAGCCGTCCCTGATCTCCAGAGCATTACGCTGCCGCTCCTGCAAGCACTGCAGGACGGGCAGACGCATCGCTACGCAGACGTCGCCGAGCAACTGGCCGATCAGTTTCGACTCACCTTTCGCCCGGTCTCGAATGGGTCGGGCTCCGCCGGCCTCTTGTCCGGCTCCGGTAGCTGGTAGCCGGCGCGCTTGAGCCGAGCGCATCCGGGTCGTTTCCACCGAAGTCGCGCCGACTCTGCGAGAGCGGGTTGACGCCGCCCTCCGCGTCCCAAGCGCGCAACCCGGCCACACTGGGACGTTCACCCACCGTCCAGATCGCCATGTCCCCTGTGACCAGGTCATGACCGGGTCGGGTCGCCGACCCTTAGCCGTTTAT
>JAFAOS010000115.1 GCA_019247515.1 Chloroflexota bacterium
TTTCGGCCGGCCACCGTCCGCGGACGGCCCAATCCTAGGTCGCGGCAACCTGGTCGGCGGCCGGCGGGTCGGCGTCCGCACCGAACGCCACTACCTGCCCAACGGTACGGGCTGGTTCGACCGCTACAACATCGACCAGACATTGGAGAACGACTTCCTTATCGACCGCGAGGCTCAGCGCACCTGGCAAAGCTACACGGGGATCAGGGGTATCCGCCAGCAGGACATGGCGATGACCGAGAGCATGGGCCCGATCATGGATCGCAGCAACGAACACCTGGGCACGACGGACGCGCTTATCATCCGCACGCGGCGCCGCCTCCTGGCCTGCGCACGCGCTCTCCAGGGAGCGGGCATATCCCCGCCCGGCGTGGACCATCCGGAGGTCTACCACCAGAAGTCCGGCGGCATCATTCTGCCGCGCAGCGCGGACTGGTGGGACGCAACGCGCGAGATCCGCGAGCTGTTTCTTGCGGATGCGCCGAAAGTGCAAACGTAATACATAGACGCTGACCCGTTGGTGCGCCTGGCCAACTACCTCGTCTTGGCGCCCTCGAACTCATCGGCGACTCAGAACTCGACGATCGACCTCCCCAGGATCTCGCCGCGCTCCAGCGCGCCTATTCCCTCATTGATCTGCTCCAACCTGTATCGGCGGCTAACCAGCAGATCGAGCGGCAGCTTCCCGTCCTGAAACCAGCGCACGTACATCGGCAGATCGTGGTCGGGCCGGGGCGATCCGCCGTTGGTCCCCTTGAACGTCTTCGAACCCGGCAGCAGCGCATCCCATACCGTGAGGGTGGCCTCCGGTCGCGGCACGCCGACCAGCACTGCGGTGCCGCCCTCGGGTCGATATCCGGCCAGTCCCGGACGTACGTAATGCAATAGCGTGGCGATCGTCGACTGCCGTCCAATGGCGTCGAAAGCGAAGTCCGCGCCGCCACCGGTCATCTCGATGACACGCGTGACGGCGTCCTCCGTCCGCGAATTGACCCCATGGGTAGCCCCGAACCGCCGTGCGAACGCGAGTTTTTCATCGTCGACGTCGACGGCGACGATCGGGTAGGCGCTCACGTTGGACGCGGCCTGGACCGCGGCCAGGCCCACGCCCCCCACGCCAATGACGACCACCGAGTCCCCCGCCTGCACGCGCGCGGTGTTGAGGACGGACCCGCAACCGGTCATCACCGCGCAGCCTATTACCGCTGTCACATCGGTCGGAGCGGACTTATCGAGCGGCACGACGAAGTTGGCGTCCGCCAGAATTGCCTCCGACCACGTGCTGTTGTTCCCGTGGCTGTGAATTTCCTGGTCGCGCCACTTGACGACCGGCAACGGCGTCTTCGCCCCGGGTACGGTGCTGCGCGGCAGGAAGGTCACCATGACATGGTCACCCTCCCTTACGTGCGTCACCTCCGAGCCGGTATTGACGACCACGCCGGTCGACTCGTGGCCCATCAGCCGCGGAGTCGTGGTCTTCGGGTTGTGCAGGGCATGCAATTGCGAATGGCAGATCCCGGTGGCGAACTGTTTGATGAGCAACTGACTTGGGCCCGGATCAGGCAACTCGATTTCCTCGACTACGAGAGGTTTTTGAAACTCAACGTACACCGCGGCTCGCGTTTTCATGGCACGTCAACTTACCGCCTCGGCGCCCGCGGCGTGGGCCATCGGTCTACAGGACATCCGCGAGTACCTCCTCGGCCAGATCCATCCGTTCGGGACCGCAGAAGTAGTACGCCCCCTGAACGATCGTGTTGACGATGATGGCATTGGTGACGCCCCACGCTTTGGCGAGCAGCGCCGCCTCCTTGAGACCGCCCGGGTTGCCGATCACGATGTTGTGCCGTAGCGACAGGTACGGCATCATCTGCTTCGGCAGGGCTCCTCGAAAAACCCCCTCCCACTTCGCCCGCCAGGACTTCAGCGTCACAGGCTCGTACTTGGCCAGAAAGCGGACGCGCGGCGGCTGCCAGCCGATCGTGCGCTCGTACCACTCTTCGATGTTCTTCAGATCCTCAGGCGTCAGGTCCATGGTGGTCTTGTCGAGGCCGCAATAAAAAGGCTCCATGTCTGGTGCCCAGCCCTCCGGCCAGTCCGGCTTGATGTCACGCTCGACGTAATCACCGAGGAGGATGCCGATGGCGCGGGAGACGCACTCGAGGCCACGAATGCCGGCACTCAGCTGCGCATGCATGACAACCTCCATCAGCTGGGCACGGGTGAAGCCGCGCATCTGCATACCGCGCATGCAGTTCTCGATGCCGATCTCCCAGGCCTGATTGATGTAGGTGTGCATGTTCGCCGAGGACGATGCGGTCAACACTCCGGCGTTGATTCCCAGCGAGCGAGTCCCGGCGAGTACCCGCATATGCAGCTTGGCGCAGTCCGGACGGGTGTATAGCCAGATGCTGTTGGCGGTCATGTCGTAGCGTGGGCCCGGATCGAGCGGGCCGCGGATAATCCGCTGGCCGTAAACCGATTCGTGGCCGCCGATGCGGGAAGAGGTCAGGAAGGCATTGATCTCATCGTCAGTGGTGACGTCGAGATTGTCCAGATTGAGGCCGTTGTGGATTCCATAGATCTCAGGCATACGGGCATGTCCTTTCAGTCGCGGCCAGGCGGCACGTGTAGTGATGGCACACGGTACCTATGGATCGCTGATTTCGCTAGCGTTCCAGACATCACCGGCTCGTGTTGTTACCAGCGGCCCTGGGCGCGCCACGCCGCGTGCAGCTGCTCGATGCGACGCAGCTCTTCGCCCTCCAGCTCCGCGTCCGCGGCGGGTGCGTTCGATTCGAGCTGCTGGACGGTGCGGGCGCCCGGAACCACACAGTGGACCGCGGGGTTGGCCAGCACGAAGCGAAGTGCAGCTTGAGCAAGCGTCTGGCCCGAGCGTTCCAGAAAGCGAAGCTGCTCGACGCGTTCGAGGCGCAACTGGAGTCGATCACCGCGCGGTCGTCGCCAGTGTTGATCGGCCGGGATTGCTTCACCAGCCTTGAACTTACCCGTCAACAGTCCACGCGCCAGCGGAGTGCGGGCCATGATGCCGACGTTGTGCCGTGCTGCCAGCGGCAGCAGCTCATCCTCCGCCGTCGGATTCAGCAAGTCGTACTCGATCTGCAGCAGATCCGCGCCATGTTCGATCGACCAGATCCCAGAGGCGTGGTCGCTGGTCGAAATACCGAACCAACGAATCTTGGCTTGTCGCTTGAGGATGTCGACCGCAGTCGCCCAATCGTGCGTCTCCAGGATGTTGACGCTCGGGCTGTGCAGCATGTACATGTCTATGGAATCACGCCGGAGCCGTGTCAACTGGCCGTCGATGTCCTCCAGGATGGCCCGCGCGGTGAAATCACGAAGCGGCTGCGCCCCGCTGACGATGTAGTCGATGGCGTAGCCACCCTTGGTTGCGATCACGGTTGGCCCAGGCCAGCGGCTGATGACCTGGCCGAGGATCGCCTCGCTGCGGCCCTCGTTGTAGCTGATCGACGTGTCGAAGAAGTTAACTCCAAGTTCGAGCGCGCGCTCGACGATCGGCGGCCATACAGACGGATCAACGCCCGCCTCGCCGAGGCGATTGGTGCCCATGGAGACGGTTGAAACGTTCAAACCGGTCCGACCGAACGTGCGATATCGCATACCAGGAATGCGCGCATTGTAGGCAGTCGGGCACCCTTCGCCATCGACCGGAGCTTCGCGCAGGTCACGTTCGGATGGACGGTTAACTGCGCACGCGCCGCCTTCGAAAATACACCAGGCGGCAGACACCGGCGTTGGTAGTGGCGACAAGCGCGCCGCCGACGGTGTGCGCGCTGCACCGGGCCTATGGCGCAGGCATAGCAGGCGTCCCGTCGGGCATATGCCGTCGACGAGCATCGGCAGTCGCGGTCAGCGCCGGTCGGCTCCTCAGGCCTCTGGCTCGGTAAGCAACCCGTGCTCCCGCACCCAGGCGGCCACCTGCACCCGTGAGCGGAGTCCTAGCTTCCCCAGCACGTGCTCGGCATGGATGCGCGCGGTGCCCTCGCGGATCGCCAGCGCCTCGGCGATCTGCCGATTGGTCAGGGCGCGCGCCAGCAGCACGGCGACCTCTCGCTCGCGCGGTGTCAGCGGATCCATCCGCGCCGCAGCCATCGAACCCGACGCGCCGGCCGCCGCCGCTTCCGCCAGCGCCAGCGCCTCGCTGACAGCCTGGTCTGTCGACGGCGGCGGCCCCGCCGCCGAGGCGACGGTCGGCGCCCCAAGCCGACGACGAGCCACGGCCTGCCAGCGTGCCTGGCGGGCGCGTTCGCTCGGCAGCTGGTCCATACCGAGGGCCCGACGCAGCTCCGTGGCCGCCGCGGCGAGGCGCAGAGCGGGCTCGGGCTGCTCCGCCGCCACGAGGGCCGCGATCGCTTCAAGGCACCCCATCAGGCCGAGACGATCGCCGGCCTCCCGCGCGATCGCCAGGGCTTCGGCGAGCAGCGCGCCGACGGGGCCCGTGTTGCCCGCGTCCAGCCTGCGCTCCGCCAGAGCGAGGAGCGCCCTGACCAGGCCTTGTCGATCTCCGACCTCGCGCGCGAGTCGCAGCGCCTCGACGAGGTGCGTCTCGGCTGCCTCGAATGCCCCCTGGATGGCGGCCACCCGGCCCAGGAGCACCAGGGCCCGTGCGGTTCCCCACGCGTGGTGCTGGGCCCGCCACAGCGCGAGTGCTTCGGTGAGCTGGCTGGTGGCGGCCTGGTAATCGCTCTCCGCCACGGCCAGAGCGCCCATCTGGGTGAGCGTCTGCGCCGTCCAGAACGCGTAGCCAAGGCGACGGCTCAGCGCCAGCGCCTCCTCAAGTTGTTCGCGCGACCGACCAGTGTCGCCCTGGCGGCGGGCAATGATGGCCAGCAGTACGAGCGCGGCGACGACTTCATGCTGATCGCCCACCAGTCGGGCGGTGGCCAGGGCTTCGTCAAGGCGTGACCTGGCGGTGGCGAAGTCACCCTGGTTATAAATCAGGTGCCCGGCCCGGCTCAGTGCGGTGGCGCGGGCCGCGGTTGGCGTCCTGGCGTTCGGCAGGGCAAGAAGCTCCTCCAACCATGTCCGCCCTTCGGAGTACCGGCCCAGCGTGTACCACAGTGACCACAACGCTGCGCCGAGTCGCAGGCCGGCCGCTGCATCGCCGGTGGTGAGGCAGCGGCGCAGAGCGGCTCGTAAGTTGTCCTGCTCCCGGGCCAAGCGCGAAACGTGCCCGAAGTCATGTTGTTCGGGGAACGATGCTTCGGCGCGACCGAGATACCACCCCAGATGCCGCTGCTCCAGGGCACGCGCCTCGCCCGTGGCCTCCAGGCATTCCGCCGCGTATTCGCGAATAGTCTCGAGCATGCTGAACCGGGGTTCACCGTCCGCGTCCTCGGCGCGCTGCACCAGGCTGGCGTCGACCAGGGCCTGGAGGCGGTCGAGGACCGCCTCCGCGGGCAGTCCGGCGTCGGTGCAGACCGCCTCGGCCGCCTCCAGCGTGCAGCCGCCGGCGAACACCGACAGGCGGCGGAATAACGTCTGCTCGCTCGGTCCGAGCAGGTCGTAACTCCAGGCCAGGGTCGCGCGCAGCGCCCGCTGGCGGGGCGGTAGGTCCGGCGCGCCGCCTACGAGCAGCGGCAGCCGCCGCTCGAGCCGGTGCAGCAACGCGGCGGGCGGCAACACTGCGGCCCGCGCCGCGGCCAACTCGAGCGCCAGCGGTAGCCCGTCCAGCCGCCGGCAGATCGCCGCCACCGCCTCGGCATTGGTCGGCTCTAGCCGGAACGGTGCCACGGCCTGGGCGCGCTCCACAAACAACCGCACGGCCGGGTAAGCGACCAGCGCGGCCAGCGACAGCTGCTCGCCCGTGCCGGGGGTGGCGAGCGGTCCGACGGCTACGCGGTGCTCCGCGCTCAGGCGCAAGGCAGCGCGGCTGGTGACCAGGACCGTCAGGCGGCGGCAGCTCTGGAGCAGCTCGGTCACCAGCGGCGCCGCCCCCAGCAGGTGCTCGAAATTGTCCAGCACCAGTAGCCGCTGCTGGTCGCGCAGGTGCCCGAGCAGGAGCTCGCGGGCACTGCGCCCGCCCGACTCCGTCAAGCCCAGGCTCCAGGCGATGGTGGCCGGCACCAGGCGCTCGTCGCGCACCGACGCCAGGTCGACGAAGGCGACACCGTCGGGGTGGCCGTGCGCGACCTCCGCCGCCACGGCTAGCGCGAGGCGGGTCTTGCCGCAGCCGCCCAGGCCGGTCAAGGTCACCAGGCGGGCACGCGCCAGGAGCCCCGAGACCGTCGCCAGCTCCTCGTCCCGGCCGATGAAGCTGGTCAGGGGCGACGGCAGGTTGCCCGAACCGGCGTCGGGGACCTGCTGCGCCGCGGCGGCTTGCCGACGCCGCAGGGACCGGACCGTGTCCAGGAAGTGGCTGCGCTCGTCGGGCGCAAGCCGGAGCGCGCTGGCCAATCGCTGGGCGGTGTCGCGATACGGCTGGGTGACCCCGCGCTCCAACTTCTGGACGCCGTGCACACTCAGGCCGGCCCGCTCCGCCAATGCTTCCTGGGTAAGCCCGGTCGCGAGGCGGTGCTGGCGCAGCAAGGCGGCGAACGTGGGCGCCGTCGGCATAACCTCCTTCCCCGCATCCGCGGCAGAGTCGGTCTCGCGCGGGCCCAAACTACTATACGCTCGCGGACCCGACCTGTTTAAGGAAGAAGGCGGGTAAGTAGGCGGGTTGGGGGTGTCCGGTCGGTCGCGCTCGGGCGATGCTCGGCCCCGTGGCCAAGCAATTGTTGGGGTCGCGTGTCGCGACCGTCGCGCGTCGTCGTCGGCATCCTGCCCTGCGCACCGGGTTCCCGGCCGCCCTGCTGCTGGCGCTCCTGCTGCTGCCGATCTGGGGCGTGCCGCAAGGGCCGCCGGTGGCGGCGGCGCAGGCGGTGGCGGTCGCCACCTCGACGCCCACGCGCGCCGCGAGCGCCACCGCGACGCTGACCCCGACGCGGCCGGCCAGCCCGACGGCCACGGCGACCGGCGCCTCGACGGCCACGAGCACGGCCACCAGCGCCGCGACGGCCACGCCGACCGGCGCCTCCACGGCCACGGCCACGACCACGCCCACGCAAGCCGCCACGGTGACCGCGACGGCCGCGCCCGGCGCAGCCGGCACGACGCAGGACACGTGGACATTCGAGTACACCGGCGAGCACTTGCAGAGCTGGACCGTGCCCGACGGGGTGAAAAGCATCGTTGCCGACGTGAGCGGCGGGCAGGGTGGCGGCGATTATCCCGACCGGTCGGGCCAGGGCGGGCTGGGCGGGCGCGCCATCGCCAGCCTGCCGGTCAAAGGAGGCGAGACGCTCACCATTTACGTCGGCGGCGCAGGCGGGAACGGCCTCGACGCGGCCGGCTGGGGCTGGAGCGACGGCGGCAAGGGCGGGTATGGCGGAATTTACTACGACGGCTACCCCGGTGGCGGGTCGAGTGCGGTCTTGTCCGGCGACGGCCTGGTCGTCGTCGCGTCCGGCGGGGGCGGGGCCGGGGCGGGGATGCAGTACGGTCCGTTGGCGGGCGGCGGCGGCAATGGCGGCAACGGCGGGTCGCCAGCTGCGCAGGGCGGGTACGGGTCGGCGCCTAGCAAAACCGACTACACGGGCTCGGGCGGACCGGGCGGCGCGGCTGGCTGTAGCGGCAGCCCGAGCGACTGCGGTGCCTCCGACGGCGGCGACGGTGGCACCATCCTGGGACAGACCAGCGGCGGAGGTGGTGGCGGGGGCGGATACGGAGGCGGCAATGGCGGCGGCGGTGGTGGCGGTGGACCCGCCCAGCTAGCGGCCGCGGACGTCGGTGGTGGTGGCGGCGGCGGTGGGCTGTCGTGGGTTCAGAAGCCAGCGCAGGCCGCCGCCTTCGGCGCGCAGCTGGCCGGCGGCAACGGGCGGGTCGTGCTGCACGCGGGCGCGAGCGCCGAAACCTACGGGTGTACCGGCAGTCCCGACTACTACCAGGTGCCGCCGGGGGTCACCAGGGTGTCCGCCATCGTCATTGGCGGCCAGGGCGGGATGGCCAACAGCCAACTGGGGCGACCGGGCTATGGCGAAGAGATAAGCGGCGACATCACGGTGCATCCCGACCCCGACGCCGCACTCAGCGTGACGGTCGGTTGCGCGGGCGACAACGCCACGAACGGCGGCTACGGGGCGGGCGCCGGTGGCCCGGGCGGCGACTCAGCCCCCGGAATTTGCTGCAGCGGGGGGACCGGCGGCGGCGGTTCGGAGGTGGACATCTTTCGGCCTAGTGTGACCCAACCTGCCATCATGGCCGCCGGCGGCGGCGGCGTGGGTGGCACGGCCAGCGAGTCCAATCCCCTCGTCGCGGGCGGTGACGGCGGCGATGGCGGGCCGCGTGGTAACTCCGGCGAGTCGGGCGATGACTACGGCGGGCACGGCGGCACTGGCGCCTGCGAATCCACCGCCAATGGCGGAAAGGGCGACAGCGGTGGCCTCGGCGGCGGCGGGGGCGGTGGCGGTGGCGGGGGCGCCTACGGGGGTGTCGACGCGAACTACGGGCCCGGCGGCTGCGGCGGTGGCGACGGCGAGTGGGTGAGCATGGGTGGTGGCGGTGGCGGCGCCGGTGGCGGCTTCTGGGACACCAGCTCCGTGAACGACGTGACTGACACCGCCAGCGGCGCGACGGGCGACGGCGCGGTTGTGCTGTTGGCCCATCCCGCGCCGGGCACACCCACGCCTACGCCCACCGGCACCCCGCAGGCGACCCCGACCCATACGCCCACGCCGACCCGCACGCCGACCCCGACCAACATCCCCACCCCCACCGAGACACCGGTGCCCTCGTGCCGGGCGTGCGCGTTCGCGGGCACCGGCGACGGCGCGGTCACTTCGATCGATCTTCAGCAATCGGGTCCTGCCTTGACCCCCGGCCCTTCGCTGAACGTGGCCGATAGCGCCATCACCGGCGTGGCGGTCGCGCCCGACGGCCGGCGCGTCTACGCCGTCGACGGCCCCGGCGGCCAACTGTTCACGATCGACCCGCGCCAGACGCCGCGGCTGATGAACACGCTGGACCTCGGTGGTGACCTGACCAGCCTGAGCGTGGCGCCGAACGGGTCGGTCCTGTTCGTCACCGACCGGTCGGGGAGCAATCTCATCGAAGTCGCGGCCACCGACTCGCCCAGGGTGATCGGCCAGGTGCACATCGACGGCGTCGGGGGGGCCGTGGCCAGCGTCCCCGTCGCCAGCAGCGTGCTGCCGGACAATCTCCACGTCTACGTCTCCAGCACCGACGACAGCGTCACGGTGGTCGATGCCCAGAGCATGCACGTGGTCGACGTCATCCCCGACGTCGGCCTCAACTTGCGCGGCGTGGCCGCCTCGCCGGACGGCGCGCGGGTGTACGTCGCCGTGGCCAGCTCGCAGGCGCAGGGAGGCTCGGGGGTCGCCGTGCTCGACACGCAGAGCACGCCTCCGCACGTGGTGACCACGAGCGCGCTTGGCTGGCCGCACCAGCCGAACGCGATCGCCGTCGCGCCGGACGGCAGCCGTCTGTACCTCACCGACGCCAATCGGTCGATCGACGTGCTCGACGTGCAGGGCGACCAGCTCTCGCTCAACTCGGCCCTGGAGGTCACTGACCCGCCCGACGGCATCGCCATCGCGCCGGACGGCTCGCGCGCCTACGGCGCGTGCCCGACCTGCTACGGCGGGGGTGTGGCGGAGGTCGCCCCCGACTCCCCCGATGACCCGGGCTACCCCGGCATCGTGGGCTGGGCGCTGTTCAGCGGCAACCCGCAGTCGGTGACCGTGTCCATGCCCGCCACCCCCACGCCGGGCCCACGGCGCTAGTCACGGCGCTGGTGCTTGCGCTCGCCCGGCGGGCACTCACCCGGTGCTGCCGGGTATGCTCGCCCGCGGGTGCAGCCGAATCGAGAATGTCACGAGCGGCGTCGAACCCTGTTCGAACTCCGGTTCAGGGTGTGCTTGACATGCCCCTGATACTGGAGAGCATCCGAAGGGTTTGGGGTCGGTCATGGCTGGCAAGCAAGGTGATTTGGCGCTCCTCCAAGATCCGGTTGCACAGGAACTCCTGTCGTCGCGCGAGCCGGCACGGCTCGCATACACCTGGGCGGACGGTAGTCCTCGTGTGATTCCGATCTGGTTCCACTGGAACGGTCGAGAGTTGATCATGGCAGGCCCGACGGATGCGCCGAAGATCAAGGCGCTGCGTAAGGACCCTCGAGTGGCGATCACGATCGATGCGGCTTCCAGTTGGCCCTACAAGGTCTTGCTCATTCGCGGCAAGGCTCGTGTCGACAAAGTCGACGGCGTAGCGCCGGAGTACGCCCAGTGCGCCGCACGATACTTCGGTCCAGAGCAAGGTGCCGCATGGGTCGAGCAGATTGGGAAGTTGGACTCGAGCATGATGCGGATCACGGTGAACCCCGAATGGGTCGCTTTGCTTGATTTCGAGCAGCGGTTCCCAAGCGCGATCGCTCGAAGGATGGCCGCGGCGGCAGGTTAGTTTCTTGCCAGCCATCCGCCTGTGTGCATCTAACAGCCGCCTCATCCGCGCTTTGCCAATGGTGCGCTCGCCCGATGAATCGTGCCCACGCGAAGGCCTGCTCCGTGGCATCCGACCTCAGACACTCGCCCACGGACGTCAGTGCGAAATACCGGTCGACCTCCTCACGGAAGACGCCGACGCTTGCGAGCGCGCGGCGGCGTTAGTGCCCGTAACCGGGGCCAGGTCGTCAGCCAGGCGCCGGCCGTCTTTGAGAGTCCGGCAAGCCCAAGTGATGCCGCGACGTGGATCACCTGCGAGACCTTGTAGCCGTTGATTAGTCGTCAAGCACATAGTCAGCAAGCTCGGCTTCAGGTCGCGGCGCACAGGTCGCTGCGTGGGCGGTCGCGTCGCTGGCGCTCGCGGTCACCCGCTGAGGACTGCGGTGCGCTTTGCGCGGGAGCTGCTCCGTGTCGGCCACCACCGGCATCAAGTTCCACGTCCGGAGCCCAGCCGAGCGAGTCCCGCGACACCCCGGGAACTGGCGCGACTACAAAGACCAGACCTCGACGTACGGCAACGGCTGCAACTCCTCCTCGAGGATGACAAGCACGTCGTCCCAGCGGAGACCGCCAAGTCCAGCCGCGATCCGCGGCAGTGCAAGGCCCTCGAGCGGCAGTTGTGCGACGCCTCGAGCAGCGGCGCGCACCCACTCCAGGCGCGCTGAACCGCGCCCCAGCCGCCGCTGGGTGGCCATGTTGACGATGAGCCGGTCGGGGGCTTGATAGGCAAAAACCCCGCCAGGCTGCAGCCGACCCGAGCGGCACTCCTCGGCATAGGCTCGGTACATGGCCGGCCAGCGGCGGCGGAACTCCACGGCGATGCCGGCGGCCATGCTGCCGAGCGTGTTGACCCCGTGACCGAGCGCCGGACAGCCGCTGGTGAACAGGTCCCCGGTACATTGGACGATCATGGCTGCGGAGCCTCGCTCAACTCGGCCATCGTCGCAGCTGGTCTCCACTTGACGTACCGAATCGATGTCACGAGCGAGTCGAGCGGTTACAGCCACGAACGCAGCGGTGCGCCCGGTTGGAGACTGCTACAGGCGGCGTGTCTGCCGCGGGAGCCTGACGGGTACATCATACGGTTCGGCGAGTCCGCGTCCAGAACGATGCTGGGCGACGGCCTATGGCACGTCCATGGGATGATCGGCACGTTGCAGGGCGCTGCGTTTTTTTTGATGAACGCGTGCTGAGCGAGCCCGACCGCCAGCTAAGGATTCCATGTTACGGGAGTTCCAAATGGCGCCGGGATGTTGGCCAGGTCACGCACCCGCGCTGGAGGAAAATCGGGCCACTGTGCAGACGGCGAGCGACCGGCGTGCAGGTAACGATCCAGAAAGCGTTGCTCGAACAGGTCCACCGCCCGCATACGCCGCTCTTCCATCGCGGCAAAGTCGCGACGCGGCCGAACTCGCCGCAACATCAGTCGGTCCGTTCTCTGCTTTACCGGAACAGATGTCATGCCTCAGTCTCGCACGCCCGCACCCGTCACCGGTAGTCTCCCTCAGCCGCGTATTGCGCAAAGGTCTTTAGGCTTCGACCCTTACGCATCTTGCTCCGCGTAACTGGAGTCTCTGGCTCTTGCGAACGGCGTTGGTGCCCCCTGACCGCTCAGCGCGTATGTTTTACGAACTGCCGCCGCGCCGATCCCTTCGAGAGATGTGCTGGTTCGACAGTGCGGCCCGGTAACGTGCCAGGATCGAATGCGCGTAATGCGCATCAGGCCGTCAGGTAGTACGTGGACGGATGTGTTGCTCCTGGTGTTCGGCAGCGCGACCGCCAGGAAATTCGCTCCGGCTCATTCTTCATATTGCTGCGGATGATCCGCACGTTCGGCACCATCCCGACGGTGCCGATCACCCACTGGTTGTCGACAATCAGCTGACGGATCTGTTTTGCGACTTCGAGGCGCGCGTCGGGCTGCAATGCCGCCGCCGATCGCAGGAGTTCCAACGCCTTGAGGAGGTCGGGATCGGTCGGCTTTTCGCCGGATGCGCCGTTGGTTGCGTACCATTGGGCATACAGCGGCCCGGTAAACGGTTCCGTTGGTTCCACGGGCATCTCGTGGCGTGGAAACAGGAACAGGTCTTCGGTGCCCGCACCCCACACGTAGATGTGGTGCTGGTTATTCTGGGCGGTCGTCACAGCCAGGCTGCGCTCCGTATCCTTGATATCGCCCTGGATGCCAATCGCCTTCCATTGCTGAGTGATCATCTCCATCTGCTGCCCCCACGGAAGCATTGATGCAGCGACGGTGGTGATCTGGATGCGCAGGCGTCCCTGGCCATCCGTCCGCAGACGGTAGCCGTCGGAGTCCTTCTTGTCCAGCCCGATCTGATCGAGCATCGCGTTGGCCTTTTGCGGATCGTGCGTCGACCACATCGTCCGCCACTCAGGGCCGGGGCTATCCGGAGCATCGCTAGCCGGCGCCACGGAGCCGGGCGTCCCAGTCCCCAGGAAAAAGGCCTCGTTCAGCTGGTCACGATCGATGCCCAGCGACAGCGCGCGGCGAAAGTCTTTGTTCGTCAGCCATTTCGCCACCTCCGGGTCATCGCGGTACGACAGGTTGACCTGGAGGCTGGTTTGCGCTGTTTCCGCCTGCGGATCGAGACGGACCGTGTAATCACCCTTGGGCTGATTGTCCAGGAAGGCGGGCAGCTTGGTGAGGTCCATGTGGCGGGTCTGCTCGTCGAGTTCGCCTGCCATGGCTTTCAGGTTGGCTACCTCGAGGCTCTCGACAAGCGTCAATGAAACTTTGTCGATATACGGTAGCTGATTGCCCTGCGTGTCCACCGCCCAGAAGTACGGGTTGCGTTCGAGTGTCCAGCTGGCGGTGGTGATCGGCGTGACGGTCCGCCAGGGCGTCATTACCGGGCACTCTGGATTGAGCTGGTAGTTCTGCTTCAGCTTGATGAGCTCGACCCAGGTGTTCAGGCCGGCCGCGGCGACCGCCTGGTCGAGCTGGGCCTGCTGCGTGTATTTGGGATGAAACTGCTTCAAGTAGTGGGCGGGTGCGTAGCCACCCTGAAATGGCCCATTCTGGGTACTGCCCAACGAAAAGCCAGCGCCGATGGTCGTGAAGCCCGAGAGCATGTCGACGAACAGCGGGTAGGCGTCCTCGAACTTGAATGCGGCGGTGTAGTCGTCGATCTTTTCGAGCGTCCCCGGCTTGCCATTGACGCTGAACTCCGGAGTCCCACTCGGAACGAGGTCTTTGTTGGAGTACAGGTCCTGATACCAGAACACCATGTCATCCGCATTGAAAGGCTGGCCATCCGACCACTTCGCCCCCTTACGCAACGTCACGGTGATGGTCTTGCCGTCTTCGCTCACATTCCACGCGCTGGCCAGAGATGGCACGATCTTGACACCGGTGTAGTCGACAAAAATGAGCTTGTCTGTCGACATGATGCGGTTCATGTTCTCGCCATCAGCCGGACCGGTGAATGCGCGACGCCACGTGCCGCCGTACTGGCCAATGTCGCGTAACGGCTGTAAGACCATTGGGTCGCTTGGCAAGCGCTGGTCTACGGGTGGGAGCTGGCCCGCCTGAACGAGCTGCGCCAGCATCGGCGCTTCGTTGAACTTCGTAGGCATCATGGCTGGATCGGTGACGATCGTGGCGCCTTCGAGCTTGCCCACGAGTTGGGCACCCAGCTGATTCTGCGCGGCAGCGGGTGTCGCGACGCCGCCGGCAGGAGCCGGCGCGCCGGCCGCTGCCGGCGCCTGGGTTGGCGCGGCTGGGGCGGCCGAAGTCGAGGGTTGCGTCGGTGCAGCCGCGGGCGGAGCCGGCGGGGTCGGTTGCGAGCACGCCGCGAGGACGGAAACGACCGCGGCGCTCGAGCCGCTGAGCAGCAGGCGACGGCGAGAAACGAGGTTCTCAGGATGCAACGGGTCTCCCATGTCGACGGGCCCTCCCTCAAAAATAAGATTGTTTACAGAAAGTGGCAGCGTGAATCAGTCGCAGTTGCCCTGTACCTCCACCCCTGGCAGGTTCAGCTCATGCGCACGGTGACAGCGCACGAACCGACCTGGCTCGATTTCTTCCCAGACTGGCGCGACGGTTCTGCACGTTTCGACCGCGTACTGACACCGCGGATGAAAGTAGCAGCCGCTTGGAGGCGCCGCCGGATTAGCGACTTCGCCTTGCAGTGGTACCCGCTGGCGGTGCGCTCCGTTGACGTCATTGCTCCCCGATGTGACCGGGCTGGCGCCGCGCCGACCACGCGGCCGCGCGCGCGGGTCCGGCTCCGGAATGGACGAGAGCAGCGCGGCCGTATAGGGATGCTTCGGGACTGAGAACAGCGGCTGGCTCTCGGCCAGCTCGACTATCTGTCCGACGTACATCACCGCCACGCGATCGCTGATATGTTTGACAACGCTGAGATCGTGAGCCACGAACAGATACGTCAGGCCAAGACGCTCCTGCAATTCCAGCAGAAGGTTCAGGATCTGCGCCTGCACCGACACATCGAGCGCGGAGACGGCCTCGTCAGCGACGACCAGACGCGGGTTGAGTGCCAACGCGCGCGCGATCCCAATCCGCTGCCGTTGTCCACCGCTGAACGCATGCGGAAAGCGACGCATGAACTCGGGCCGCAGGCCCACCAGCCGCAACAGCTCTGCAACCCGGTCGATGCGCTCGTGCCGGTTGCCGATTCCGTGCACCAACAGCGGCTCGCCGACGATGTCGAGCAGTGTCATGCGCGGGTTCAGCGACGAAAAGGGATCCTGAAAAATCATCTGCATCTCGCGTCGCAGGGGCCGCAAGCTGCTGCGCGGCACTGCCGCCACGTCCACAATGTTGCCGCTTCCGGCTCGAAACAGGACCTGCCCGGCCGTAGGGTCGACTGCGCGCAAGACGCAGCGCGCGGTCGTTGTCTTCCCGCAGCCGCTCTCGCCGACCAACGCGAGTGTCTCACCTGGTTCGAGGTGGAAGCTCACGTCGTCGACCGCGCGCACCTGACCGACTTCGCGCCGGAAGAATCCGGTGCGAATCGGAAAGAATTTCTGGAGATGACGCACTTCCAGGAGTGCGCCGACGCGCATGACTTCAGGGCTGCCGTTCTGGCTAGCCAACACGAGAATCGGTCGCCGCGACGCCGGCCGCCCCGTTCGTAGCCAGAGGCTGGTACAGAAAGCAGCTCGCGCGCTGGCGCTCTGTTACCGAGAGGAGCTCCGGCTCGTGGGCATCGCAAATGCCAGGCATGAAGCTCGGACAGCGCGGGTGAAATGGGCAACCCGTCGGCCGGTTGTAGGGATGCGGGATGGATCCGCTGATGGTCGGGAGTTTCGCTCTTGGTGCAGAGTGGACGCTCGGTATCGATTGCAACAAGAGCTGGGTATACGGGTGCTTTGGCGCGTGGAAGATGTCGTCGACTGGACCTTCTTCGACAACGCGGCCCAGGTACATCACGACCACGTCATCCGCCATTTCGGCGACGACACCCAGGTTGTGCGTAATGAGAATGATGGCCATGCCGTTTTGTTCCTGCAGATCCCACAACAGGTCCAGAATCTGAGCCTGGGTGGTCACATCCAAGGCGGTGGTCGGCTCATCCGCAATCAGCAGCTTCGGATCGCAGGAGAGCGCCATGGCGATCATGGCTCTCTGTCGCAGGCCACCGCTCAGCTGGAATGCATACTCGTCCATGCGCTCCTCAGCGCGAGGGATGCCGACGCGGCGAAGCAGCTCGATGCCGCGGTCGCGTGCCTCCCGCTTGCTGACCTTGCGATGGAACTGGATGGCTTCGACGATCTGATTGCCAATGGTGTGCACTGGACTGAAGGACGCCATAGGCTCTTGGAAGACGTAGGCGATGAGGCCGGTGCGGATCGAACGGATCTCTCGACCGCTCGGTGGCAGCGTGACGAGATCCACCTCACGGTCAGTGGCGGGAATCGCGTGCAACAAGATTTGACCGCCGACGATACGGCCGGGGTCCTCAACAATGCGCAGGATAGATCGGGCCGTCACGCTCTTACCGCAACCAGACTCGCCTACAATGCCGAGCGTTCGTCCAGCGTAGACGTCGAAGCTGGTCCCATCCACCGCCTTCACGACGCCCTCGTCCGAAAGGAAATACGTCTTCAGATCGCGAACGGAAAGCAACGGAGGGTGGGGCCTGGCCGGCAGCGTCATGGCGTCAGATTCCGTACGGGTCGGCCGCGTCGCGCAGCCCATCGCCCAGGAAGTTGAAGGCCAGAATCGCCACGATCACAGGAATGGCCGGCCACAGAAGCCAGGGCGAGATCGCCGCCGTCTGTACATTCGATGCCTCCTGAAGCATCACTCCCCAGGAGATCGCTGGCGGGCGCATGCCTAGCCCCAGGAAGCTCAGCGACGTTTCAAAAATGACGATGGCCGGCAGCGCCAGCGTGGTCGCAGCGATGATGTGGCTCAAGAACGACGGCACGAGGTGGTGGTGGATGATGCGCAGGCGCGAGCAGCCAATCAGTTCAGCAGCGGTGATGAAATCCTCCTCTCGGAGTGAAAGAAACCGCCCGCGGACCACACGCGCCAGCTCGGTCCACGAGAAGAGCGAAAAGATGAGGGTCATCGTAAAAAAGACCTGCTCGATGGTCCACTCTTTCGGCACCGCGGCGGCCAATCCCATCCAGAGCGGAATCGTGGGAATCGAACGGAGGATCTCGATCAGGCGCTGGATGATGGTGTCGACCGTTCCGCCGAGGTAGCCAGAGAGGCCGCCAAGGAGCACGCCAAGGATCAGGCTGAGTATCACACTCGCCAGACCGATCAGCAACGAGATGCGAGTGGCATACATCAGGCGTGAAAACTGATCTCGACCCTGCTGGTCCGTGCCCAGCAAGAACAGCGAATTCTCCGCGGTGCGGCCCTCACCAGATACACCAATAAGGTGTCGATCCATCGGAATCAGCCCGAACAGCGTGTACGCAAAGCCCTGCGCGAAGAATGTGATCGGCACTTTCACGTTTGGATCATCAACATAGACCCGCTTGAAGGTTTGCGGGTCGCGCTGGCCCGACAGACCGTACACATACGGGCCGAACTGCCCGCTATAGAAAAAGTGCACTGCCTGCGGTGCGATCAATCCGCGTTGCGCGTCGGAGGCGAGTGGATCCGAATACGCCAGGAAGTCGGCCCCGGCCGCGCTCACGTAGAAAATGACGACCACGACCGACGATACGAGCGCCAGCTTGTGCTTTCGAAAGCGCCACCACATCAGCTGCCACTGAGTGGCCACTGACACGCGCTCCTCTGCCTCAGTCGTTGGCAGCGCGTCCGGCGCCTGAACCTCAGGGCTGAGGATCTCGCCCGGAATCATCGACTCTCCAGACGGATGCGCGGATCCAGCCACATCAGTAGCAGGTCTGAGAGCAGGGTCCCGATGACAGTGAGCGTGCCCAGCAGGAGGATGATCGTGCCGGCCAGAAACATGTCCAGCGCGATCAATGCGCTGTAGAGTAGCGGGCCGACCGTCGGCAGGCTCAGGACGATCGACACAATGACGCTGCCCGAGACGATATACGGCAGCGTGTAACCGATGGTGCTCGCGAATGGATTGAGGGCAACTCGCACGGGGTACTTGACGATCACTCTGTGCTCGGGTAGCCCCTTCGCCCGAGCCGTCACGACATATGGCTTGCGCTTTTCGTCCAACAGGTTGGCGCGCATGATGCGAATCAGGCCCGCAGTCGCAGCCATGCCCAGAACCACAGCGGGTATGGGTAGGTGTGCGAGCATGTCCTGGAACTTGGCCCAACTCCAGGGCGCGTCCGCAAAGGCAGGCGAAAACAGGCCGCCTACATTCGCATTGAAGTACTTGAACCCGAAGTACAGGACCAGCAAGGCCAGCAGAAAGTTGGGAATTGCCAGCCCGACAAAGCCGACGAACGTGAATACGTAGTCGAGGATCGAGTTCTGGCGAATCGCCGAATAGATGCCGATCGGTAGCGCGACCACCCATGTGAACACCAGGGCGGCGAGGGACACGGCGATGGTGAGCCAGAGGCGGTCGCCGATCACCTGAGCAACAGGCAACTGATACTCCATCGCCACGCCGAAGTTGCCATGCACGATCATGCCGACCCAGCGCAGGTATTGGATGTAGATGGGTTGGTCGAGGCCGTACTGGATGCGCAGGTTCTGGGCTGTTTCGGCCGACACCGCGCCTCCGCTAGCGGCCATCTGAGCGATGTACGACGTCACGTAGTCACCAGGCGGGAGATGGATGATCAAAAAAGACAGGATGGAGATCGCGACGATAGTGAACGCCGCGAGGATGAGCCGCTGCGCAATGTAGCTCGCCACCGTGTGTTTCTGCCCGTCCTCTGGACAGGAAGGCCATCGCTAGCCCGCCCTGTTCACGAGAGTGCCATCGTACCGGCCGTCTGTCGCGATGACAACGATGATGAACTGCCTAGGTCACAGGAGACGCCGTTTACTCAGCTCCGAAGGCGAACTCCGGATTCGTCGCGCTCAAGGTGGGTCACACTCAATCCGTTGAAGATCAGGTCGATGTACTCGGCAGCGATCTGGTCGGGCGTAAGCGCGCCATCGGCGCGAAACCAGCGCCCGACTGTCTGGCCGACACCAAGCAGCGCAAAAGACGCTAACTTGGCATCCACGGGCCGAAACTCACCCGCGGCAATGCCCCAGCGAATGAGCTCGCGGAACTGTCGCTCATAGCTGGCGCGCAAGGCGATGTACTCAGCTCGGTGCTCGGGAGTGAGGTTCAGCATGTCGACGGCCGAGAATGTGGTGCCAAAGGCCTGGCGCGCGCTGAACTCGATGTGGAGCGCAAATGCCTCGGCCAGGCGCTCCCTCCACGTGCTACCCGCCACCTGCAACCTTAGCTGTAAGGCATCACACAGCTCGCGCAAGCTGTCCATCAGCGCGTCGAACAGGAGTCGCTCCTTGGTCGGGCAGTGGAAAAAGAGCGTGCCGAGGCTGATGCCGGCATCGGCGGCGATCTGGCGCATGGATGCCGCGGCATAACCCTGGTCAGCGAATCGGGCCCTGGCCGCGGAATGTACCCGCTTGAGGGTTGGCTGGCCATCCTCAGTTCCGTTTTGACCAACACGTGCGCCGCGCGGGGCCGGCTTGTTCGCCGAGGAACGCTGAGCGCCAGACGTGCTTCTCACCACGGACTCGCGCCTCGAGCCTACTCAATCAGACGCTTGACCGTCAATCATGAACGGATTATCGTATGCGCAACAGCGCGGCTCGATCGGACGTCCGTCCGATCACTGGGCGCCGCAGCAAAGGGGGTCGTCGTGGATCAGGAACTGGCCGGCCATCTTCAAAGCATGTCACGGCGTCGCGCGCTCGGCCTCATGAGCGCCGGGGCGCTCACCGCCCTCGCCGCGGCCTGCGCACCCAGCTCGCCTCCACCCGCTGCCTCGCCGAGGGCAGACCAACCCAGGCCCGGTGGGCTGTTCCGCTGGGGCATCGTCGGAGACGCACTCACCCTTGACGGCCACTCAATCAACGCGCCTCTCAACATCACGATGCAGCTCCACGACCGGCTCACGCAGTACGACGCGCAGTTCGTCCCTCAGCCAATGTTGGCCGAAAGCTTCGATGTAAGCTCGGACCGCACGCAACTCAAGCTCAGCCTGCGCAAGGGCGTCACCTTCCACACCGGCCGCGAGCTCACCGCCGATGACATCAAGTGGAACATTGCGCGCATTGCGCAGGACCCCAAATTGAATTCGTTGATCTATCCGCAAGCCGCCTGGTGGACGGCGATGGACGCGCCTGACAAATACACGCTTGTTCTCAAGTCGGATGCGCCACGGCCGCCAACGGTTTTCGATCTGTTCGAGTTTCTCACCATCATCGATCCACAATCAGACGACCTGAACGCACACCCGTCAGGCACCGGCCCGTTTCAGCTCGTGGAGTGGGCGCCTGGCGATCATTTCAAACTCACGAAAAACAGAAACTATTGGCAGGCAGACCGTCCCTATTTCGACGACCTGTACGTGCAGATCTTCGGCGACCCGCAAGCGATGATTGTGGCGCTCGAGGCAACCGGGATCGACGCCGCGGACAAACCGCCAACTCGTGATGAGCTGCGGCTGAGGGGTGACAGCAACTTCCAGCTCGTGGCCAACGATATGAGTGCGGCCTATTACTGCATGTCGATGAATACGAGCGTGCCGCCACTTGACAACAAGCTCGTGCGGCAGGCGCTCAGCTACGCGACGGATCGCAAGCGGATGGTTGACACGGCCCTGCCGGGTCTCGGGCAACCCAAGTTCCTGCCCTGGCCGTCACATTCGCCTGCCTACGAGGCCGACAAGGACGCGGCATACCCATTTGACCTGGACAAAGCCCGTGATCTGCTTCAGCAGGCAGGCATCTCGAACGCGGAGTTGGAGTTACTGTACTCTGCGCAGTTCGCCGAGTACCCAACTATGGCCCAGATCTACCAAAGCGATCTGGCAAAACTGGGCATCGCACTCAAACTCCGGCCGATCGACAATGGCGCCTTCCTTGCCGAGAAGCTGGCCGGCCATTTCCAGTTGACGCTCGACCGCAATACGAGCACCAGCCTGAACCCGGATCGCGGTATCAGCGGTGGCTTTCTGGGCAAGGCCAACGTACAGAAGTTCGCCGATCCGGCGTATTTGTCCTTGATCGATCAGGTCCTGGCAGAATCCGATGCGGAAAAGCGGAAGCCGCTCCTGTCTCGGTTCAATGACATTCTCGTCGACGAAGCCTTCGTGCCGTCGCTCTGCTCCGTGCCCACCGCGGCCCTGGCCAGCGGCCGCGTTCGAGGGCTCGTCTACAGTGCCGCCGAAAACTGGAAGATCGGGGACATGTGGCTAGCCGCCTGATGTGCAATCCAGCGTTCGCAAGCCAGTCCTCGCCTCACGTTTTTGCGGCGTAGTAATCGTCCATAAAGGCCCGCGTGCCATCCAGCGCGATCTTGGCCCACTCCGCGGCGGAGTACCCCGACTCGCGGTCGGACCACTCAATACTCAACGGGATGTTGGCAGGCAGGGCATCCAGGATTTCCCCCAGCGGCACGGATCCCTTGCCCATCGCCGGCTGTCGGGTTGGAGCTCCGGCGCGGGGGTCGGCGCCTGGCCCAGAAGTGGGACTGCCGTCCCTGATCTGCGTGTACGGAAAGAGCTTTGGGTCCTGGCCCTCGAGCATTTCGGCGGTGTGGCCAACCCGCCAGAAGTGCATTGGGTCGAGACAGATGACAGCGTTCTTACGGCCAGATTCCTCGATGACCTTCAGCGCTTTCGGCAAGGTATTGACCTGGTTCTGCGTCACCGGCGCTTCCATCGACACAGTCATGCCCAGGTTGCCGACGGCATCGCAGAGTCGACCGAAATTGTCGACCTGGCGGTTCCAATCTGGATCATCGCAGATTGCCAGCGCGTATGGGAAACCGAGCTCGGCCGTAAATTCCAGCGACGGCAGCATGTGGTCAAGGTCGAAATTCGGGCGGATGTAGTAGCTCAGTGCGTCGTACAGGATCAAGCCTGAACTGGCAAGTGCGCTCTTGACGTCACGCATCAGCGCAGGGTTGCCGGTAATCGGCTGCGTGACCGACTCGTAGTTTACGCCGGGTGATGCGTATGTGCGCAGGCCGATTCCGTCATAGCCGGCCTTGACGAGCGCATCGATGTACTCAAGGGCTGGAACGCCAATTAAGGAGTTGGGGGACATGGCGATTTTATTCATTGTGGGACTCCGAGAATGCCAGAGCCACCGTCAGCCGGCGGCAAGGGCTTGTTGTAGCTCAGTGCGTATCTGGTTGCCTCCGTTGCTCTGCCAGTCCTTGATGATCTGGTCGAAATCACTGAGCGGGCGTCGACCGGCGAGGACGTCAGTGGTGCCATCCATCAGAGCCTGCCCGAGCGGGATCCCGATGGTGTCCAGGGTTGGCGAGCTGAAGCCGAGCGTAGGGTCGGAAATTCCGACGGCAATCGCGGCCTTTTCGAAATCCGTCGCAGCTTTGGCGTAGTCGGGTATGCCGGGCCAGAAGGCCACCTGAGGGCGCTGCACGATGTATTTCCACGGTACCGAGTTGGCGTCGGTGTTGCTCGGCGGCAGCACTGTGATGCTGCCATCCGCGCCGAGCGTATAGTCGACGTCCTTGACTCCCACAGTCAGCAGCAGGTCTTCCGCGCTACCAAAGGGCGCCGCCAGCCAGTTGGCGATTCGCAGCAGTTCTTTGATTCGATCCGGCGAGGCGGCCTTGAAGGTACTCGTCGCGACGTAGCCGTGGCCGAAGAAATGCTGGGCTTTGCCCCCATCGTGGGCGGGGAATGGATAGACCGCGGCGGGGGTAACGGGCGGCTGCTGTCTGGGTCCGCGCGCCCAGGCGTCCTGCCACGCGTTGCCGAACGTCTCGACATCCAGGACATACTTCGAGCCAATCAGGCCATTGCGGGCCACGGTACTATCGGCGATGGTCAGTGCGTCGGGATGGTAGACGCCCGACTGGACCAGGTCTCGAACATACGCCAGCGCTTCCTTGTACTCAGGCGTTTCGATGTCCTTGGTCAGCTTTCCGCTCGAGTCGAGCGCCCAGTTGTTGGGACAGCCGAACATCGCCGCGTAGTAGTAGATGTAGTACATCTGGTTGAGATAGCAGCCCATGCCCCAGATGTTGTCCGACGGCCTGGTGAGTGCCTGCAGCACGCGTTTGAAGTCGTCCGAGTTCTTGGGCACATAATCTTTGCCGATCTCCGAGTCGTAGACTCCCGAGTTCTTGAGCAGCATGCTGCCGGGGTAGTAGCGTTCGATCGGCAGCATCCATAGTCTGCCGTTGCGCGCGCAGCCCGAATTCCTCCATGCGTAGGTTGGAATCGCAGCCAGGTTGGGGTAGTCTCTGGCCGCGTCGCCGGCGAGATACGGCGTGAGATCCGCGCACTTGGCCGCCATGAACTGGGTCAGGTTCTGAATCTGAGCCGCCCCGCTGGGGGTGACCCCGACAATGAACATGATGTCGGGCAGATCGTTGCCCGCCATCACGGTCGCCAACTTCACGCCATAATCGGCCTGAGCGATGATGGTGAACTGCATGTTCGCGTTGAGCTCTTTGTTGGTCGCCTGCCAGGCCTGGTTCTGGTCCAGCGGCGTGGGTGGCGCAGGCGCGCTGTTGTTCACGTAGAACAGTACGTTGCCGCCCGAACCTGGCGGTGTGGCGGGCAGGGCTTTGACCGGGTTCTTCGGATAGGTGATGTAGCCGTTCTCGTATTGTGGACCGGGTGCTGGAAAGTCAGGTGCGGGTCCGCTCGTATTGGGAATGAACGTCGGCAGAGCATCGGCCACTGGCGCGGGCGGGGTCGAACCAGCAGTGCTGGGAACGCCGGTCGGCGCCACAGGCCCCCCCGCGCTCGGCGCGACAGTCGGCGCCACGGGTCCCACGCCGCCACACGCTGCCAAGAGCGGTACGACAGCGCCCCCGCAAATTGCAATCTTGAGAACTCGACGTCGGGTCATATGACGCTCAGTCATTGGTGTCCACTCCTCTCGTGCGGGGGACCGCGAAGTGTATGTCGAATTCCGTCACGCATCGCCGCGCGCCTGGCGTGACCGAGGCCATTCACCAACGCGTTGCCAGAAGCAAGTCGATCCGCAGCTCACACTACCGAGTTGCCGCACAGATGTTTGGTTCGGCGGTCCTCCGGCTGTGTCCGATATAGATCGGCGATGAACTCTCGCACCGCTTCGCGACCCCGATGCTGGGCCTGGGCCCTCACGAAGCTGCCCTCGACAGAGAACAGGTCGGCGTAGTCCTGTGCGTCACGGCTGTCATGGCGATGCGCATACAGGGCCAGCGTGCGACGGACCTCGTCTTGTTCTGCACTCATCTTGCGTCATGGTAGCTCGTTCATCTCTCGAGCCGAATGACGTGGCTCACGCCCATTTCCGCGCGCCAGACAAAACGTCAACGATCAGTCGCAACGTGCTCGAGTACGCCACCAACAGTGGGTCGGACTTTGTCCATCTGCTCGCGGTAAGCGTGTGGACCGGCCGCAGTACGGACCAGCGCCTCGTCATCATCCGGTGTCGGCCCCGCGTCCCGCCACAGGTCGCTGTCGGGAACGTGATCTGGCCACACGCGAAGTGTTTTGATCATAGACTGGACGAGCCGATCGATACGGCCAGAGTTGCCACATCGGTTAGCTGTTGTGTACGGTTGCCCGCGGTGCTCCGAAACGAGATCGTCGTTGCTCCTCCATCGCCCATCCCGCTGTATCACCAGGTGAGCACTGTCTTACGCGCACGCATCGTCGATGGGGTCTACGCCGAAGGAGATCAGATACCCACCGAAGAATTGCTGACCGCTGAGTTCAACGTCAGCAAAGCCACCGTTCGGCAGGCGGTCGCCGAGCTGGTGCAGAGCGGCCTGGTCCAGCGCAAGCAAGGCAAGGGCACCTTCGTGCTGCCCAGCGTCGTGCATCGCGTGCGGCAGCGCTACAGCGGGTCGCGCTCGGATCTCATCGGCGATACACCGGGCACTCGCGTTCGCGAAGTCACTGTCGACCAGGACGCGCCAATCCCTCCGCGGATCGCGCGCAAGCTGGAGCTCGACCAGCCAGTTGGCACCATCGTGCGGCGCACGCGCGAGATCGAGGGTCAGGTGTACTGCTACACGATCAATTTTCTCCCGAGCTCACATGGTCGCGTGCTGTCAAGGAGCAAATTGCTCCGACAGCAGGTGACCGCCATCCTGCAGGCGAACGGGGTCGGGCTGGGCCGCAGCACCAGCTGGATCCGTGCCGACGTGGTGGATCCTGAGCTGAGCCAGAAGCTCGAGGTGCCGTTTGGCACCCCCGCACTCGCCGTCGAGCGCTTGATCCAGGACCTGCAGGGCGCGCCGATTGAGTTCGTGCAGGCGTGGTACCGCAGCGACATCTATCAGTACACCGTCGAGGTCGATCACCAGCGCTGAGCTGCTTGACAGGTCATACGTATCTTGGTACGACTGGCCGCACATGACTCAAAGTACCGCGGACGCGCTGGACCACTTCCGCGCGCGAATCGGCCAGGATACTCCACCCGGTGATTGGCTGCTGATCACCCAGGAGCGCGTGAATCAATTCGCCGACGTGACAGATGATCACCAGTTCATTCACGTTGATCCCGAACGCGCGAAAAATACTCCTTTCCGTGGCACGATCGCCCACGGCTTCCTCACTCTGTCCCTGTGTCTGATGCTTCCGCGCTACCGCGAGAACGGCAGAGCAACTGAATCGGCCGCCGGGGAAGGGCAGGCGCCTCGGGCGCGCATGTCGGTGAACTACGGACTCAACAAGGTCCGCTTTCCATCTCCCGTCCCGGTGGGGAGCCGCATCCGTGGCAGTGCGCGCTTGCTTGGAGCGGAGGAGGTGTCGCCGGGCGTCGTTCAAACCATTACTCAGATCACCATCGAGGTGGAGGGTCAGGCCAAGCCAGCAGCCGTCATCGAGATGGTTGGTCGCCACTATTACTGACGGACATCGATTGATGAGCATTTCGACCGGCGGGATCACGCGTCGGGGACTGATCGGCGCCGCTGGACTCGGCATACCCCTGGCGTTGCTCGAGGCGTGTGCTCCAGCCGCACCTTCGGCTGCACCGACGTCCGCAGCCAAGCCGAATGCGACCAGCGCACCAGGCGGGGTTCCTCTACCCAGCTATGTGCCCTTCAAAGCCCAGACGCAACCTGACCTACCAGGCAATGCCAACGGGCTCGACCCCGCCTACTACAACTTTCCGGGTCAGCTCACGCAGACAGTTGCGCAGCCGCCCGGCGATGGAAGCGACGTCTCGGCCATCGTCGTCCTGACCTACGCTCCCCCACCGGGCCCGGAGCAAAACGCCGCGTGGCAGGCCGTCAACAAACAACTCGGGGTGAATCTCAAGCTGCAGATGGTGCCAACTGCCGACTATGCCGCCACGGTCAACACCGTGCTTGCGGGCGCTGATCTTCCCGACTTCATCTACAACGCAACGACAACACAGCCGCTCGGCGTCATTCCGGCGATTACCCAGTTCGCCACAACGCGCTGCGCGGACCTGACGCCGCATCTCAGCGGTGATGCCATCAAAGACTACCCGAACCTGGCCAATTTCTCGACCTATACCTGGCGCTCAGGCGTGATCGCGGGGAAGCTGTACGCGGTACCGTCTGCGCGCGCTCCAGTCGGGACCGCGCTCGCCTATCGCAAGGACCTGTTTGACCAGGCAGGCATTCAGATGGACTCCGCGCCGAAGAATGCGGACGACTTCAAGCGGATCCTCCAGCAACTCACAAAGCCGGATCAGAACCAGTGGGGCATCGCCAGTGGCGGTACTTCCACTTTCGGCTTGAACAGCGGCAGTGCGTTCCTCGCAGTTTTTGGCGCGCCGAACAACTGGAAGCTGGATTCCAGCGGCAAGCTGATCAAAGATTACGAGACTGACGAGTTCAAGCGTGCCGTCGGATTCGCGCGCGATCTGTGGTCGGCGGGCCTGTATCACCCCAACACACCAACCTACGGTGGCAATGGCAATCCCGACTACGCCGCCGGTCGCTTCGCTGTCCAGGTCAGCGTCTGGGGGCAGTACATCCAGAACTGGGACCTGCTTGCGTCAGTAAATCCCAATGGCAAGACGTATCCGATGCACCCGTTTGCGGCCGATGGCGGGACTCCGGTCTACCTGGCAGGCAACGGCAACTTCGGAATCACGTTCATCAAGCAGCAGCCGTCGGCCGATCGCGTGAAGATGCTCCTGCGCGTGGCGGACTTTTTCGCGGCGCCATTCGGCTCCCAGGAGTGGCTGCTGAACTATTACGGGGTCAAAGACATAGACTATCAGTTCGATAACAGTGGCTTGCCCATCCAGACTGATCAGGGTCGTGCGGAGCTGACCGCCACCTGGCGCTACATCACTTCGCCGCCATATGCCCTGTTCGACACAGTCCGCTCGCAGGAGTTCGCGACGGTGACACATGCCGCGGAAGAGGCGATGCTGGCCGTGGCGCAATTCGATCCCACTTTGGGACTGCAGTCCGCATCGGCATTTCAGCTGGGCATTCCTGCGCAGACGACGTTTTATGCCGGTGTCCAGGACATTGTGCTCGGGCGCAGGCCGCTCGCTGACCTCGATCAACTGGTCTCAGACTGGCGGAATGCCGCCGGCGACAAAATCCGCGGTGAATACATGGAGGCGCTCGCTGCATCCCGCTCATGAACGGATGACGCAGGTATGGCAGGCATTTGCGAGGGACGCGTGGTCATCGTCAGCGGCGCTGGTCGCGGCGTCGGCAGGC
This sequence comes from Chloroflexota bacterium, assembly GCA_019247515.1. Lineage (GTDB taxonomy): Bacteria > Chloroflexota > UBA6077 > UBA6077 > CF-72 > CF-72. Next base: position 27,794 of record JAFAOS010000115.1, read on the forward strand.
CCCGACAGCTACGGCGTCCGCGCGACCGAATTCGTCGTCGACACTGAAGCAGACTGGACTTTCGCCGCGGCGGACTGGCTGGGATCGCGCCAGTAGAATTCGCGTCGATGAGCTTCGCAGACAAGCGCCTGGTGTTCGGTGGGGCGGGTCCCGGTACACCCTGGGGCACGCTGGGCCAGATCACTGCGCGCGCTCTCGAGCCCGAGGGCTACCAGGTGCGCATCGAGCCAGAGGCCTCGCGTGGGCGGTGTCCTGGCCTGGTCTCGGCCGGAACGGTCGATTTCGGAGCGACCCAGACGCTCCTGGTCCGCTGGGCTTACGCCGGCGAGCACCGTTTCAAAGCCGAGGGTGGATTGCCCAGACTGCGCGCGATCGCGACGATCATGTTTCCGGCCTGGCTGGGGGTCGCTGCTCGATGGGAAAGTGGCATTACCGATTTGAGCCAGGTGGCGGAGCACCGCCTGCCGGTCCGCGTGCTGGGTGGCACGGGCGAGTTGTTCCAACCCGTGCTGGCGCATTACGGCCTGTCGCGCGAGTTGATCGAATCGTGGGGTGGCCGGTTTCTTCCGTCACTGGCGACAACACCTGGGCCCGAGTACGTGGTTTCGCCACACGTGCGCGCTGCCGATGTGGATCTGATCCTGGACAATGTGTACGCGGCGTATACGCCGGAGGCGGCAGCCTTTGTGGAGGCGTCAGTCTTGCTTAACCTTCGGTTTCTCGCGCTGCCAGATGCGCTGATCCAGCAGATTTGCGGCGAGTATGGTGGCGTGCCTGGTGTGATCCCGTATCGGCTGCTGCGCGGTGTCGAGGCTCCGACACCGTCCGTTTACCGGCCGTGGCAGTTGATCTTCGGGCGCGACGACATGCCGGATGACTTCGCCTATGGGTTGGCGCGCGCCTACGATGCGCATCGCGATCTGTTTCGCCAGACTCACATTCCGTATTCATGGGACCCTGCTGAAGTAGCGCGCACGGACGCTATTCCCCTGCACCCCGGCGCCGAGCGCTACTACCGCGAACTGGGCTACGTCAACGCGTGAGGGACGTCATGCGACTTCGAGACCGCGTGGTCATCGTCACTGGCGGCGGCAAAGGAATTGGCTTGCGGTATGTCCGTGGCTTGGCCGCCGAGGGCGCAACCATTGTCGTCGCCGAGATCGACGAGGCCGCAGCCGAACACGCCGCATCCGAAGTGCGTGCCGTGGGCAACAGAGCCATGGAGGTGCCGACGGATGTCTCCGATGAAGCGAGCGTCAGACGCATGGTCGAGCGCACCATCTCCGAATTCGGCACGATTGACGTGCTGATCAATAACGCCGCGCGGTTTGCGGCGGCCTGGGACGAGCGCGGTCCGAGTGACGAGTTGACCGTTGAGCAATGGGACCGCATGTTCGCGGTCAACGTACGTGGCACATGGTTATGCTGCAAGCACGTCGTGCCACACATGCGAGAGCGCGGCGGGGGGTCCATCATCAACGTGTCCTCCGGCACGGCGTGGAAGGGATCGACTGGCTTCCTGCACTATGTCACTTCGAAAGCGGCAATCGCGGGCATGACCCGCGCGCTAGCGCGCGAATATGGCGCCGACGGACGTATCCGCGTGAATTGCATCGCGCCGGGGAGCACCGAGTCCGAGACGTTGCCACCCGCCGGCGATGCGGAGCACATGCGCGTCTTCAGCCAACGCATCATGCAGCGCCCCGAGGTGCCGGAGGACCTCGTCGGCACGGCACTCTTCCTGGCCTCGGACGATAGTGCATTTGTCACGGGCCAGACTATCCACGTCGACGGCGGATCAGTTTTGTCCTGATGACTGTCTAGCGCGACGATTATCGCCCGATAATCCAGCGTACGATGGCGTGTCGCGCCTGCAGGCAGCCGGCAGTCGCCGCTACTTTGCGTCTTTATCGACTCCGGTGTTGGCAAAGACGACCTCGCGTGGAGCACCGCCCGGCTCACCACTGACGGCCCACTTGCGCTCCTGCCAGTCGATGCGACGATCCGGTCCTGCTTCGGGCACCGACGCCCCAAAACGCAAGATGACCAGGTTTTCACCAGTCTGCGACGAGCTCTCGAACCAGTAGGGAACATTGTGGGGGATCAGTAAGCCCTGATGCTTGCCGAGCCTGCCGACGACCCTGTCGCCTTCGGTGTAGAACGTCGCTTCTCCGCTGAGAACAAACCAGATTTCGTCCTGGCTGCTATGTGCGTGCAGGTTGGTTTCACCGCCGTCGGCCACGACTTGCACGCCCGAGTTCAGGTAATCGGTACGCACCAGGCGAGTTGAAGTCTTTCCCTGCTCGAGAAGCGGCGGCTCGACCGTGAATGTCTGGAACTGACCCGGCGTGTCCTGAGTTTGCATGTGCGATCTCCTCGAATGGCGGGCTTCGGAGCATCCAGTCTCGGCTTGCCTACTGGCGATAATAGCGCTCCGCGACGCGGCGAAGCGTCAGGGGCAAACGGCTCGATGCTGGGCGCCTACTTCCCTTCCATCCACGCTCGGTAACGCCTAGCATGGGTGCGTGTGAGGATCACGGGCAACGCCGCTCGCCTGGCAAATCCTTTGTTCAATTCCAACAAACTCAAGATGGGCGTGTTCTTCGCCAACATTGGCGGCGGGGCGCGGCCCACGCTCGCTGAAGACCGTACGAGGCTGAGCTGGCCGTCGGTCGTCGAGATTGCGCAAATGGCGGACGGGGCTGGAATCGAGGCGTTCATCCCGTTGGCCACGTGGTCGGCCCGCAACCGGGACTCGGACTTCACCAAGTACTCGTATGAGCCGTGGACCTGGGCGGCTGCGATCGCTCAGGCGACACACAACATTTGCGTCTTCACAACCGCCCAGGTACCGATTTTCCCGCCGGTCGTGGCTGCCAAGCTCACGGCCACGGTTGACCACATTTCGAACGGTCGCTTCGCGATCAACGTGGTGTGCGGCCACGCGGGACAGGCGCTGGAGGGTCTGGTCGGGGCGCCCGATCTCGGCCACGACGAGTGGTACGCGTATGCTGACGAGTGGATAGAAATCCTGGACCGGCTGTGGTCCGACCCAGACATCTTCGACTATTCAGGGCGGTACTTTGACCTCAAGGGCGCGGGCTCATACCCGAAACCCGTGCAGCAGCCGCGGCCGCCGATCATGAACGCCGGAAATTCGGACGTGGGCCAGCGCTGGGCAGCGCGCCACTCGGACATGATGTTCACTGCCGCGCCAACTGGCGACGACGAGGCCATCAAGGCCAAGGTCGATCACATCCGGGGTATCGCTACCGAGTACGGACGTGAGGTCGAGGTGTGGATGAGCAGCTCTGTCGTGGTGCGTCCGACAGAGCGTGAAGCTCTCGAATACCTGGACTATTACGCGGTGGACCATGCCGATCTATTGGCAGTCGCGTCCCTGCTGCGCCATCCCACGCTGCCTGCGGTTCTGCAAGCGCTGCCCGCCGCGACGCGCAGGGAGCAACTGCGGCGTATGGTTGCCGGCAGCTTCAACATGCAGATCCTGGTGGGGACGCCAGAGCAGCTGGTGGACCGCCTGATCAACCTGTCGAAGGCGGGTGTCGATGGATTGAATATGACATTCGTCAATTATCAGGACGAGCTTTGCCGAGTGGTCAACCACGTACTACCACTGCTGGAGCAAGCTGGACTGCGCGGGCCATTCGCACGCCAACCTTCGGCGACGGGTTAGGGGACGCAAGGGGGAAGATATGCAATCCACGATGAGCCGACGAGCGTTGCTAACCACCATGGCTGCGGGTGCGAGTTCCGTCATCATGGCCGCGTGTGGCGGAGCTGTACCGATACCATCGCCAGCCGCCACCGTGGCGACAAGCACCTCGAGCGGCACTACACCAAGCACGCAACGCCGGCCGGGCGGGACCATTCGAACCGGCATTCTGGGCGACCTGCCGGGTCTGGACGGCCACCTTCAGTTGCAGACGAACAGTCAGAGTATCGCCTTCGCGTACGACACACTGGTCGGCTACGACGAACAGCTTACTCCGCTGCCCATGCTCGCAGAGAGCTGGGACGTATCATCTGACTTGAAGACCCTCAAATTGAACTTGCGCAAGGGCGTCCAGTACCACGATGGACGCGAGTTCACCAGCGATGATGTGAAGTGGAACCTGTTGCGAGTTCGCGATCCCAAGTTGGCGGGCGTGGCCGGGTTCTTTGCCAACCAGAGCAACTGGTTTACCGGCATCGAAGCCCCCGACAAGAATACGGTGGTGCTGACCTCCGACCAGCCGCGCGTCGGAGTCTTCGACTTCCTTTTTGCGTTCAATATGCTGGACAAGAACACTATGGAGGGCCCGGACGCGAAGACCACGGTCAACGGGACTGGACCCTTCGTGTTCCAGGAGTGGGTCCAGGGCGATCACGTGGGTCTAACGAAGAACAAGAACTACTGGCGCAGTGGCGTCCCGTATCTGGATGGCATGCACGTTGGCATCTTCAAGGACTCGCAGTCCATGATGGCCAGTCTCGAGGCCGGCGCGATCGACGTGGCAGACGCGCCGCCAATCCCCGACATCGTTCGATTGAAGTCCAATCCCAGCTACCAGACCATTGTCACGACCAGCGCCGGGACGTACTACGTGATTATTGCCAACGTCCAGGTAGCGCCGACCGGCAACAAGCTCTTCAGGCAAGGCATCAACTACGCGATCAACCGCAAGCGGTTCGCCGACGCGGTATTGCAAGGGCTGGCAGGTGCGCCACAGGACCTGCCGTATCCGCCCCAGGCGCCCGCGTATGATGCACCTCGAAACGGACGATACACGTTTGACCTGGACAAAGCGAGGTCGCTGGTAGCTCAATCCGGTGTGAGCAACACTGATCTGGAGATCGTTTTCTCGAATACCAGCTTTGGTATCGAGAACACACAGATGACCCAGATCCTGGCTTCTGACCTCGCCACAATTGGCGTCAACCTGACACTCCGCCCGGTCGACTTTGCAACGCAGTTCGACACGGCCGTGAAACGCACCTACGCCGGCTTACTCATGAGCGCTGGCTCGAACGCGAACCTTGCGGACTCCACGACACCCCTGATCTCGAACAAATTCTGGAATCCGGACGTCAGCCAGAATTTCACCGGACTGGACGACCCGGAGTACACCAGGCTGGTGGCCGCCGCGGCCAGCGAGCCAGACGCCGCCAGGCGCAAAGAGCTGTATGGTCAGATCGAGGACATCATCCTGGACCAGTCGGCGGTCATGGTGTTGTCGCTCTTTCCGCGGGCGGCGATGGCGCGGTCGAACGTCCAGGCACTGACACTCGTGCCCAGGGCGAGCTACCCCACGGTCTGGATGGCGTAGCCAGCGCTGATGCGGTCGATGTGCCCGACGGCGTCGCCTTTGATCACCAGTCGGGACTGACCGCGACCAGCCGTCCGGACTCATCGAGATCGACAACCTCGCCTGTGAGTTCCATGCCGGCCTGTGCGGCGATTAGGAACCGGTTGGCGATCAACTCGGGGCCCGGGTAGCGTGCCTTGACGTCAGCCGGTGCGTCCTCGCTGGCCATCGCGCCACCGGGGCTGACGATGACAATGCAGATGCCCGCTTCACGCTCCTCCTCTGCAAGAAATTGCGTGAATTTGCGAACGGCGACTTTCGACAACGAGTACGCGCCCACACCGACGCTATCGGGGTTGCCCACCACCTTGCGACTAAATCCACCCCAGATGTTCAGCACGTGCCCAGCGCCAGCCGGCCGCATGTATCGGAGCGCATGTTTGGTGCACAGGAAGACGCCTCCGAAAGGCGCTGACGGCTGGCTCGTCCGTTACATCCACCGCTGCGGTCAGCACTTCGGCGCCCAGGCCGCGGAGCTCGCCAGCCGTTGACGCCATACGCTCGGCGTCAATTTCCGGGATGGCCAGGCGACAACCCTCGCGGGCAAACGAACCCGCAACGTAGCGCCCCACTCCGCGCGCGCCGCCGGTGACGACAACGACTCTGTCTCGAAGCGTCATGGCACGTGCGTTCAGGGAAGCGATCCGCGCCTATCGAAGCGGAACACCTATCGGTTGGGACGCCTGCGCAAGCTCGCGCGACGCACTGGCGCGCCTCCCGAGAGCTTCTGTCTGCTCGTAGAGGCCGATGATCAACTCCTTGTCAGGACAGTAGCGGTCGACGTCGTCTTCAATGTATCGCCAGCCACCCTTGCTAAATCTGTGAAAATTCGCGCGATAGTAGCCCGCCGCGCGGCCGTCACGCGCCGTGCTGTCGTCGCGCGTATACACCGACGTGCGTAGGCACCGATTTCGGGCCGCGTCGCGGAACGTGTTCATCGGCTCGCCGCCGCGCTGAACGATCTCGATCTGTTCCCGCAGCAGCTTGCGGTAGTGGATGAGGCATGCGTCAGCGGCAGTCAAATGCTCCTGGGTACGATCGGCAATCTCGCCCTGGGCATACCACACGACCATGTCCTGGCCGAGGACATAGTCCAGGATGTACTCGCCCCGCTCGTTCTGGAGCGGGACTTCCGCGTATGGAATGCGCTCCTGGCGTGGGACATCAAGCTCGGAAGGAAATACATAGCAGCGGTACGTGACATGCCAGGTATGCGTATCGTCGATTGGCACGCCGAATTGATAGTCGTGGCGAATCTCGTGTTCTGTTCCGCCAGGATACACGGTGTACGGAAACATGACCGGGCTGAAGCCGAGCTGCCACTCGGGGCTGTCCTCCGAACGATCGGACTCCATCAGGGTCTTGGTGAAGCCGAACTCGTTGGGAATCGGACGAGTGCGCGTGTAGACGCCGCGCGCGGCCCGCTCGGCCTGCAGCGCCATCGTGGCGTTGTAGCGGGCTCGCGGATCGTCGGTCAACCGGCCCTGGCGCTCCAGCACGTACTGAAACTGCCGCCCATGCGTGTAGACGGCATGCAAGTGGTCGCCACGATTTTCCACCACCTGCAACCAGTTGCATGGCAGCCGGTGCGCAATAATCTGGCGGAACCCATCAGGTCGCGTGAACAGGTCCCACTCCGGCAGCAACGGCGCGTGCTGTCAGGTGGCTCGAGGGGCTGCTCGATACAGCGCCCCGTGCCATCGAACATCCAGCCGTGGTACGGACAGCGCAGGCCCTCGTCTTCAGGAATACCAAACTGCAGGTCCACGGCTCGGTGTGGGCAGCGCGGACCGACGAGCCCAACCTTGCCCTGGCGGTCCCGATACAGCACCAGGTCTTCGCCAAGGATGCGCAGCTTCTGGACGGGATTGACGTCGAGTTGCACGCTGGCCGCCACAGGCTGCCAGTAACGGCGCATCAGGTCGCCACACGCGGTGCCTGGCCCGATCCTCGTCAAAAACTCGTTTTCTTCTGCGCTCAGCACGGGCTTAAACCGCTGGCTATTCTACAATGGAGCGGCCCGTGGCCAGCCACGTGGCGTCAGCTTGTATGCAGATCGGCCTCCACCTCCACCCCGAACGGGGTGTCGACGCCACTTTCGAAGAAGCCCGCCTGGCGGACCAACAGGGCTATGACTCGATGTGGCTGTCGGATCATCTCATGGGTCAAACCAATCCGCAGTCGCCTGACCTGCCGCTGGACGCTTTCACGCAAATGGCCGTGCTCGGCGCGGCGACGCGGCGGATCCGCTTGAGCTGGACCGTCCTGAACCTCGCCCCGCACAACCCCGCGGTGCTGGCGAAGATGCTCTCGACGCTCGACAGGCTGACTCAGGGCAGGGTCATTGCCGCCGTGGGCTCGGGCTGGTATTACGAGGAGCTCACCGCCTACAACGTGCCGCTGATCGAGGACCACGATGAGCGCTCGCGGTATGCACGTGAACTGATCGAGCTGTTCCGTCTGGTGTGGTCCCATCCGGCGCCCGAGACGGTGAGCTACGGCGGCAAATACGTGCAGATTCGCGATCTGGCGTTCAATCCCGCGCCGTACCAGAAACCCATGCCGCCGATCTGGATGGGCGGCGACTCGCCGGCCACGATGTCCATCGTCAACGACCTGGCCGACGGTTGGATCCCGTGGAGTACCTTCACCGGGAAGCATTTCAAGCGCGCCAGGGCTTCAGGCGCGTGGCCGAGCCGGATGATTGCCATTTCAAGGGGCACGCAGATCTTCGTGGCGGAGACGCGTGAGGCGGCGCTGCAGGAAGCAAGGGCCGCATTCGAGGCCTCCAGGCGCGCGCGGGCCAGCCGTGTCGAAGCACCCAACCACCCCGTCCGCGACTGGCCTCAAACGTTCGACGAGTTCCTGGACAGTGAAGCTGTCGGCGACCCTGACGATTGCCTGGAGCGAATAAGTGAGTACGCATCCTGGGGCGTGACTCACCTGCGCGTGTCTTTCTCCACTCCCAGGATGCAGGAAAGAACCGCGACGCTGATTCTACCCAGGCTCGGCGAGGTGGCCGCTACCGCTTAGCCCAGCCAGACTCCACTGTAATCAAGGCCGATGTGCGCCGTGTTTACGATGCCGTGCACGTGGTTGGTCGACACCCAGTTGTTGTCAGCACTGGAGATCGCGCTGGTGAACGCCTGGTCGAGGAGCAAGTCGTTGACCTGCTTGAGCTCCTGCTTTCGTTTGGTCGCATCCGCCTCGGCATTGATCTGTTCCACGAGCTGTGAATACGCTGGGTCGGAGAAGCCCTCGATGTTGCTCGCTGGCGCAAACGGCGCAGTGACTGAGAGCGTCGTCCCCGGATAGAGCTGCGAGCGTCCGCTGCTGAACACGTACATGCCCTTATACGTTGGCGGTTTGGCGTTGAGCGCAGCCAGCATGCCCGCCGCGTCAGTCTGATTGATGCTGAGCGTCACGCCAATCGTTTGCAGGTCCGACTGGAGGATTTGCGCGAACTCCGGGTGGCCGGGGTAGGCGTTGGAGACGATCAGCTCCATGCTCAGGTTCGAAACACCCGCTTGCGCCAGCAGCGACCTGGCCTTGTCCAGATCGAAGCCGAAGTAGTTAACCCTGGCTTCGTCGTAGGCCTGTGACGCCGGCGCCCAGACCAGCGACTTCGGTTGCTGGATTCCCTGGAGGACGGTCTCGGTAAAGCGTTGTCGGTTGATCGCGTAGTTTATCGCCTGGCGGACCAGCTTGTTGTCGAACGGATGGTTGCCGGTGTTGAAGCCGACGCAATAGTACTGTCCCGAGATAGGATTCGTCCCCGCCACATAGCTCGGGTTGCCTTTCAACCGGACGAAATCCTGCGTGGTGGTGTTCAGCACGAGATCCTGGGCGCCCGCCTCGAGTTGTGCTGTCATTCCCTGGACATCCTTGAGGACGGAGAAGGTGATGCCATCCAGGTAGGGCAAGCCGGAGTGCCAGTAGCTCTGGTTCTTGACCATGCCGATGTGGTCTCCCTGCGCCCACTCCTGCAGGCTGAATGGACCAAGGCCGTTGGTCGAGGTCTTGGCCTGCGCACCCTGTGGTTCGAGCGTTTGTTGATCGCCAATGTTGAGGTACTCGAAGAAGTCGAACATGGCCGGTCGCGGCTGGTCGGACTTGAGCACAATCGTGTTCTTGTCGGGTGTGTCGATGCCCGTCCACCAGTTGCTCTGCGGCGTCAGGCCAGCGCCGCCGCCGACACCAGGATCGCGGACACGCATGATGGTCCACTTGACGTCGTCGCTCGTGAATGGTTTGCCGTTGTGGAAGGTCAAGCCTTTGCGCAGGTTCAGCTTCACCTGTTTGTAGTCGGAGCTGACCTCCCAGCTCTCGGCAAGCCGGGGCTGCGGCTGGAGCTGGTCGTCGTACTGCGTCAATCGGTCGTAGATCTGCCAGACGGTGTCAAAGCCATACGGGCTCGAGTAATTCGGGTCGAGGTTCGGGATATCGTTCGGGATGCCGATCCTCAGCGTGCCGCCTTGTTTCGGCCGGCCGGTGTCCGGCGTCGAGCCGACTGCCGCGACCGGCGTGGTCGGCGCCGCGGGTGGCGGCGTGGCGGAGCTTTGCGTGGGTGCCGACGCCTGGCAAGCGGCAAGCGTGATAACCGAAGCGCTCGAAATGAACAAGCCCAGTGCCGAGCGGCGGGTCAACCGCGTGTCGGGCATCGACGGCCACAGATCAGTGTGCATGTGCAACTCCCCATATGATCATGATGCCTAGCCGAACTCAACGCCCAGTTACGTAGCTCACGATGGGCATTGTACTAGCGCATCTGTGCACTACCAGGGCGCGCTTATGCGGATCCCAGCTTGGCCAGCGTCGCGGCTGAAGAACGTGGCGCGCTTCAGTCACGCTGAGTAGGATCGGTATATGAACGCTGGCAGCCGGTTGAGCGGACGGGTGGCGATCGTGACGGGTGGTGGCCACGGCATCGGGCGTGCGTACTGTCACGCGCTTGCCAGCCAGGGTGCCGGTCTGGTGGTTGCCGAAATCGACGCCGAAGCAGCCCGGAAGACGGCCGAGGACTTGATGGAGTTCGGTCACGATGCGCTCGGGATTTCTACTGACGTGTCCCTTGCCGACAGTGTCGGGGAGATGGTGGCCAGGGCGACCGAACACTTCGGTCACGTGGATGTGCTCGTCAACAACGCCGCCGTGTTTGCATCCGTGCCAATGTCTCGGACGCCAATCGAGGACATCTCAGTGGATGAGTGGGACCGAATGATGGCGGTGAACCTGCGCGGCATGTTCCTGGTGTCCAGGGCCGTCGTGCCTGGCATGAAAGAGCGCCGCTGGGGCCGAATCATCAACATTTCGTCCGGCCGAGCGCTGTCCAACAGCGCGAATAGCATCCACTACGTCACGTCCAAAGCGGGGGTGCTGGGTTTCACGCGCACTCTTGCACGTGAAGTGGGCGCATTCGGGATCACAGTGAACGCGATTGCTCCCGGCAGCACGCTGAGCGAAGACAATCCGTCCGACGAGATCATTCAGATGCGCTCCAATCGCGTCGAAGCTCGAGCTATCCCGCGGCTGCAAGTCCCGGAGGACCTGATCGGAGCCGTAGTGTTCTTTGCGTCGGACGACGCGGCCTTCATCACTGGCCAGACACTGGTCGTCGATGGTGGGGCAACAATGCACTGATCACGCCAGCCCCAACGCACGCGCGGGATTCTGGGCTGCAACCGTTCGGACCTCCGCGTGAGTGAGACCCGCGTCATACAGCGTCCCCAGACAGTAGCGGAACAACTCTGGAGGGCTGGGCTGCGCGGGGCGGAAATAGTCAGTGGACACGACCACATGCGCCACACCCACCGCATGGATCCGCTTTACTGCCTCCGATGGGTCGAGACGACCCGGCTGAATGTTCGTCCAGCACAGCTCGATCCACGCGCCCCACTCCGCGGCCTGCTGGAGGGCGTCGATGGGCGTGTGCAGCATTGGATGCGTGAAAATGAGCCGCTCGAATTTGCGCTCGCTGGCGGCCCGGATGAAGGCCATCGACTCTTGCCAGCTCACATGCCCCGTGGCGAGCGCCAGGTCATTCTTGTGGCACAACTCGAGTAGCTCGTAGCCGCGCGCGGTGAGTGTTCCGTCCTCAGTCAGGAACTTCGCGCCATCGATCTGTCCCGGGTCGAAGGTGGGGTACATGCGTTTGAGGTGCTGCATGATGAAGCCTCCGCCGCTTTCGAGATCGTGGCATGAGCCCCAGGTCGGCAAGAAGATGACGCGCGCGCCCATCCTGGCGGCCGATTCGGCCGCCCACAACTCGGGCCCACCAGCGATAGGATTGAGTACCGTGCTCGACCAGAGTGTGGTTGGCCCTGAGTACAGTCGTTCGATGTACGGGGCGACCGCGGCAGTGGGAAACCAGTGCGACTTCAACAGCACGCCGCGCATGCCCATTTTCTCGGCCTTGGGCAGCCACTCCCATTCGGGCTCCCGCTTGCGCAATTCCGACTGGGCGAACTCCAGGTCGACGTGACAGTGCAGGTCGATCGTGTCCTGGAGCAGGTCGTCGTAGATGGTCATTCGAACCTTCCTGGTTGCGTCTCTATCGAGTACTGGATCTTAGCCCGCTCCGAGCGTGGTAGGTTAGCCCCGTGAGCCGCCCGCCCGAGGACTTGCCAGCATATGGTTGGCGCGCACGCATCGGCTTTCTTCAGCCGGGCGGGGCCAACCCGCACCACCCGCATGAGTTCTACATGCTGGCCCCAGATGGTGTCTCCATAACTCACATGTCGCTGCACTCGGTCGAGGACGAACCGACGCCATTCCTGAGTCAGGCGAGCCTCGATCTGGTCATGCGCCGCTTGCCGCTGGGCGCGCGAGAGCTCGCGTCCCGATCGGTAGACGTGATCGTGCAGGCCGGCGTGCCCTTTACCGTCGGCTTCGGCCGCGGCATCGAAGATCGGCTCCGTCGCGAGATAGCCAAGATCACCGACCTCCCCCTGGTGATAGACGTGCGAGCCTGCATCGAGGCCATGCAGCGCCTCGAGATACAACGTGTGCTGATGGTCGCGCCGTTTACCGACCACTCGAACGAGCAGGTGGCGGAGTATGTCGACGTCGATGGGATCGACGTCGCAGCGATACATCGAGTCGATCAAGCGGAGTACGGCAGCCTGCATCTCCTGCCGCTTGGCACCGTATATCAGATCGTGGTGCGCGCGCACGCGCGGGCTGGCGCAGTGGATGGCGTCTGGTTGCCGGGCGCCGCCCTACCGACGATTGCCGTGCTAGATGCACTCGAGCATGCGCTGAGCGTGCCCGTCATCAGCAGCAAGCAAGCCATGGTCTGGGCCGCGTTCCGTCAGGTCGGAGTCAATGATCGCATCACAGGCTATGGTCGCTTGCTCCAGATGTAACTAGAATCCAACTGCACTTAAGACTCCTATTGACTATTACAGGAGAGCTCGAACCGTGACAAGTACGGCATCAGCCACGCAGGCGCAGGTCTTTAACTTGACGACTCCTCATTTGCTGCAGGGCATTACCAGCGACGAACGCGCCAGAAGTGAGCTGCTGAGCGTCCTCATCAAAGTCTACGCGAGCGGCGGGGAAAATCGCATGCACGCGCATGTGCACGAAGACCACAGCTTCATCGTGTTAGAAGGTGAAGCCACCTTTCATCTCGACGGCGAAGACAACGTTCGTGTCCTCAAACCCTACGAAGGTGTCATGCTACCGAAGGCGACCTATTATCGGTTCGAAAGCTCCGGTGACGGCAACCTGGTCATGCTGCGGGTTGGCGCCTCGCCGCCCGGCGCCCCAAAGCAGGCCATCTATCCGGAGGGAGGCGACAAAAGCCGCGACCAGGAGCCCTACGGGCGGCTCGAGCGCGTGGAAGCGAGCGGAAGACAATTTGGAGAAGTCCGCTGAGGTGGAGGCTTGATGGACGAAGTCCTGATCTCAGCCGACTCGCACGTAAGCGAGGACCCGGAGCTCTGGGTCAAGTGCCTGCCGCCGAACTTGCGCGATCAGGCCCCGGTGTTCCCGCCACGTCAGGTGGGCGGCCACTTCCAGGCGCACGAGGGCGGCTGGGACCCCAGCGCCCGGATCCAGGAGATGGAGGTCGACGGTGTGACAGCCGAAGTCCTCTACCCCAGCCTGACCATGGACCTCTTCGGGCTGAGCGATGCGGTCCTGCAAGAAGCGTGCTTTCGCGTCTACAACGACTGGATCATCGACTACTGCTCTGTCGCGCCGGATCGGCTGACAGGCCTCGCGGCGATATCGACGTTTGACATCGATCACTCCGTGCGGGAGCTGGCACGCACTCGCGAGGCGGGGCTGCGCGGCGCCGTGGTCTGGCAGGCCCCGCCACCCGAGCTTGCGTTTACGACTGACCACTACGAGCGCCTGTGGGCGGCCGCGCAGGAGATGGACATGCCCATCAGCATGCACATCCTCACCGGGCACCGGTATCCCTTCCCGCGACCGCGTACGGCCGCCGGTCGCACTGCCGTGCACGCGTTTCGTGAAGCCGTGAACCTCAAGTTGCTCGATGCGTCCAACGCGATCTCGGACCTGATCGGGAG
>JAFAOS010000019.1 GCA_019247515.1 Chloroflexota bacterium
CAGTCGCCGCGGTCGCACCCTGCGTGCACCGCGGCGACTTCGCGCGTCCACGGGCCCGGCAGCGCCGGCTGGCCCCACTTGGTCCGCAGCCGCGAGGCGCGGTGGCCGGCAGGGTCCGGCTGACTACGGGTTGAGCGAACGCGCCGCTGAGGGCTTTGGCGCGCCGCGAGTCACGCCGGCCCTGAGCCTGGCAGTTGTTGCACTGCTGGCGTTCTTTGTGGCGCAGCGGTTCGCCGCTCACCCGATGCTGCGGCTGGCGCTGTTTCGCTCGGGCCAGTGGCCGTGTCGGTCGGCGGTGGGTTCGCGTTCACCGTCGGGTTCTACGGCCTCGTTTTCCTGCTCAGCCTGTACCTCCACCAACGCGCCAGCCGCCGCATCAACTGACGAACCTGAGCGGGTGCGTCGACCGGAGGCGTTCGCCAAGCAATTGCATCAGGCGGCAACGGCGCAGACGGTCACGATCACCGGCTCTGCGACGGCCGCGCGTTTGATCAGTGAACCGGCGGCGCAGCTCGTCGCCGTGCTCGCGCGCCGGGACGAGCTGGAAAAGGAAATCGAACAGGCTTTTTTCGCCCTACCCGAGGCGAGCATCCTGCGTAGCCTGCCAGGTATCGGTCCTCGCCTCGGGCGCGTATAGCTGTGGAAATCGGCTCCATCGCCCGCTTCCGTACGCCTGCACACTGGGCGGCTTGGGTCAACGCCCTGGAACTCGGGCACCTCGATCAACGCCAATATGCCGAGCCGGTTCGGAAACCATCGCCTCAAGAACGCCTTGTTCCTGGCCGCCTTTGCCAGCTTGCGGCATGCGCCATCCCGCACCAACTACGCGACCGGAAGCGCGCACAGGGCAAGCGGCACAATCAGGCCGTCCTCTGCCTCGTCCTATCTTGTTTGTCAAGCGGCACTGGGTAGAGCAGCCGGCGGACGATAGGGGACGCGTTGGCTGAGCATGGCGTGGAGCACATCGACGCGGCGTCGGGGCACCCCCCGATGGCCAGTACCACGACTTGAATATCAAGCGCCTGGGCGCGTGCTGGCGCGCCAATCCCGAGCAAGCCAAGGACAACCAGGTCACGCTCGCACCCAAGGGGGACGGGAACCACGCCGTGTACGTGTCCATGATGAACGCGAGCATGATGAACTTCGCGGCTACGTGAACGTCATCAACAAACATCGGGGACAGCCCATACACCTACGGCGTCGAGTAACGATTGCACTAGCAGCCTGTGCCTCAGTGCGGACCTTGCTACGGGTCGGTCGTTGTCGAACGTTCCTGAGGTCGCGACTATCACGCGCGGTACGGCGGCCTCGGGGTTTGGCCGAGGCCGCCATTCGGCGTTTCACTGACAGTCATGAGAAGTATTCAGCCGGCGGTGCTGTTGTCAACCATCGATGACCGCGACTCCCTTCACCTCGACCAACATCTCGGGCATGGCCAGCGCCTCCACCTGGACGAGCGTGCCGGCCGGGTAGTCACCGCCGATCGCTCTGGCCCACTCCTGAACAAGGCGCTCGGCCTGATTCAGGTCTGTCACGAAGACTGTGGCATCCACCAGATCAGGAAGGCCGCCTCCGAGGCCCTCCAGGACGCGACCGATCTCAGCCACAGTTCCTCGCACCTGCGCCTCGACGTCGTCGCGGAGAGAGCGTCCGTCCGGGGCATACGGACAGCCGAAGCCGGCCAGATAGACAGTGCGGCCTTGACCCGACGTGCAGACCGCGCGTGAATAGCCGTGTTGCTCTTCGAAATCACCCTTGACGTACTGTTTCATGACACTTCTCCTGATCTGCAGTCGGTGGGGCTGATGTTCTGGTTCAATCGAAACAAGTTGGTGGGGTCGTACTGGCGTTTGATCGCCACCAGGCGCGCAAAGGTTGCCGGCGCGTAGGCTTCGCGCACCCTGCTCGGCCCTTCGTCTTCGAGGAAGTTCATGTAGACGCCCTCAGTGCTCGGTCGCAGCACGCCCCACAGCCCCTCGGCCCAGGCCCGCTGGCGGTCGACGGCGGCCGGGTCGTGGGTGCTGCCCATGACGGTCGCCATGAAGCGCTTGTCCCGATGCGCGAAGGCGGTGGCGTCGGCCGGCACGCGTGCCATGGCGCCGCCCAGCGCCCGTAGCTGCACCAGGCCGCCAGGTGTCGGCATTCGGGCGGCGTGCTCCACAATGGCGTCGAGCGAGTCGCCGGCCAGCGCGTGCAGGTAGCCCGAGCGAACCGCCGACTGTTCCGGCCGAGAGGCTTCTTCGGTGAGCGCGAACATCGCGGGGTAGGGCATCGGGCCGCTGAGGTCGGCGACCATGGGCGAGCCGAGCCGACGCAGCGGTTCGACAATCCGCTGGCCGGTTTCGAGATCGCCGACGTAGCACAGCCCGATAAGGGCTACCAGCTTGCCCACCTGGTCGGGCGGGATGAACGGCGCGGGTGGTGCAGGCATGATGAAGACGATCGTCGTCAGCTCGTCGGGGGCCTGCACCGCGTAGTCGGCCCAACCGCGCAGCACCGCGCGCGTGGCCGGGTAGACAAGGGCACCCCCAAGGATCAGGCCGGCCGGTCGCAGCCGGAACTGGAAGGCCGTGGCCACCCCGAAGTTGCCGCCACCGCCGCGCAAGCCCCAGAACAGGTCGGGATGCTCCTCGGCGCTGGCGCGAAGCAGGCGTCCGTCAGCCGTCACCAGCTCGACCGAGAGCAGGTTGTCGATGGTCAAACCGTGGCTGCGCACCATCCAGCCAATGCCACCGCCCAGCGTCAGGCCGCCCAGGCCCACCGAGGCGGTGTCGCCCGCAGACGTGGCCAGCCCGTAGGCGTTGGCCCGCTCGGCGTACTGCCCCCAGGTGAGCCCCGGCTGAGCCCAGGCGACGCGGCGCTCCGGGTCGATGCTCAGCCCCTGGAGGCGCCCCAGGTCGAGCACCACGCCGCCGTCGACGGTGCCGTGGCCGGCCATGCTGTGGCCGCCGCTGCGCACCGCGAGCGGCAGGTCCTGCTCGCGGGCGAAGGCGATGGTACGGATGACGTCCGCGGCATCGGCTGCGCGCACGATCAGCGCTGGGTGCCAGTCGATCGCCCGGTTCCACACCTGGCGGGCCGCGGCGTAATCGTAATGGGCGGGGTGGATCAGCTCGCCCAGCAAGTGCGCCTCGAGGTCCCGAATGGCCGCCCCACTGAGCGGCGTGCTTTCCAACAACATGGTTGTGCCTCTCTCTACTTCCTGTGCGGGAGTACTGGTCTCGAGCCTCGGCCGACGCTCGGGGCGCGGGCCGTCTCTAGCTGCCAGAATGCGGGCAGCAATGGGCGTGGCGGACCACGCGGGTCGGGAGCATGCGGGCTCCCCTGAGCGCGGGTTGTGCACCTGGGGAACTGGCCAGGGCTCAGTCGACTGCAACCAGCCCGCACCAATCCTTTGGGGGCGAGGCGAGCGTCCGCGCGATCGCTGGCGCGAAGGCCTAACGGCAAGCAAGCGAGCCGCTGAACGGCTCGCCTGTGGCTCACCAGACGGGCGCGTGGTGAGCAAAGTGTCTGGCAGCCCAGGCCGCCTCTCCGCGGTCATGTCCGCACGCTGAACGCCTTGAGCATCCCGAGGTGGTCATGGGGCAGGCCGCTGAGGGGTCGGGGATGTGGCAGATGGCGACGTAGCTGCCCGGCTGGAGGTCGAGCGTCATGTACTCCATACC
>JAFAOS010000357.1 GCA_019247515.1 Chloroflexota bacterium
GGTGGGTGATCTCGAAGGCGAACGGCAGGTGGCCGCCTTCATGCGAGCCCACCTGTGTGCCATTGACGTACACGGTGGCCTGGTAGTTGGCGGAGCCGACGCGGAGGTACACGCGCTGGCCCTGCCAGCTGCGCGGGACGTAGGTCCGCTTCACGTACCAGGCCAGGTCGAGGTAGTTGTAGATGTCGCCGTACTGGTCGTTCCAGCTCCCTGGTGTTGTGGGCAGAACTCGGTGATGATGGAGGCCGAGGTTTCGGCAACATTCAATGACGATGGCTTCGATCCTGCATGGCTGGTGGTGGTGAGCGGCGGGAGCTGACGGACGCGCGGGGGGCGCGCGGGGCAGGCACAATAGGGCTCACAGCAGAAGAAAAGGAACCCTCTCAGCCACGGCAGGGCCGAGAGGGTTCGGGGAGGGTGGTGCAAGCACCCGGTGGCCATCATATGGCCGTGCCCGGTGTCGGCGTCGAGCTACGCGGCAGCCGGCCAGCAGATCGCGGTGCCGCCGCAGCGGTGTCCGATTTGCCGGCGTGCGCTGACCGGCTGGGGTGGGTACTGGCGCTGGGTGCGGGCGCCGCCTGGGGAGTGGCCCATCTGGATCCGCCGTGGCCGCTGCTCGGCGTGCCGCCGCACGCACGCGCTGCTGCCCGACCTGCTGCTGGCTCAGCGGCTGGATGCGGTCGAGGTGATCGGCCGCGGGCTGGCGCTGAAGGTGGCCGGTGGACTGGGGCTGCGCCCGATCGCCGAGCAGCTCGGGGTGCCGCATACGACCATCCGCAGCTGGTGGCGACGCTTCCGGGCGCGGGCGCCGACGCTCGTGGCCGGCTGCGCCGCACTCGCCGTGCGCCTGACCGGGGCTTCCGTCCAGCTCGCTCCTGACCGTGAGCGCGCCGCACTGGAGGCACTCGGTGTGGCCTGGGACCGGACCCGCGCTCGGTTCGGGGGACGCGTTGGCGGGCTCTGGCCATTCTGGAGCCGGATCAGCGGCGGGCAGGCGCTGGGCACCAACACGAGCCCACCCTGGGCAGGGTTGGCTGGAGCAGGTTGGATGGGGCCATCTCCCTGAAGGAGGTGCGCATGAGTACCGACCCTGCCGAAGCCATCGCCCTGTTCCGCTATCGCGTCCTTGCTGAGGTCACCAACGCACGCTTGACGCCGGCTGAACGCGGGCGGCTGGTGCGCGAGCTGGCCCGGCACGCCCAGGAGCACCCGGACGGCAGCACTCGCCAGTACACGCGCGGCACGCTCGACCGCTGGCTGCGGGCCTACCGCGAGCACGGCCTGGACGGGCTCACGCCCCAGCCGCGAGCCGACCTGGGCCTGGTCCGACGCCATCCCGAGCTGCTGGACGAGGCCTGCCAGCTCCGGGCCGAGCTGCCCACCCGCTCGGCTCCCCAGATCAGTGACATCCTCTTCGCCCGCCACGGCATCCGCGTCGCCCGACGCACGATCAACCAGCACCTGCGCCAGCGCGGCCTGCACCGCGCCGCCCTGGCCGGCCAACCGCGCGCCTACGGCCGGTTCGAGGCCGAGCGGCCCAACGAGCTGTGGATCGGCGACGTGTTGGTCGGCCCATTCGTGCCCCATCCCCGTACCAGTGGCAGCAAACGCGCCTACCTCTTTGTCCTGGTCGACGATTACTCGCGCCTGCTGGTGCACGGGCGCTGGGTGCCCGACCAGAACACGCGCGCCGGCCAGGAGGTGCTGCGGGCGGCCATCCAGCGGCGCGGTTTGCCGGAGCGGCTGTACGTGGATAACGGGGCTCCCTATGCCAACGCCGCGCTCGAGCGCAGTTGCGCCGTGCTCGGCATCCGCCTCATCCACAGCCGCCCGTACGCGCCTGAAGGTCGCGGAAAACAGGAGCGGCTGAACCGCTTCATTCGCGAGCGTTTCCTCGCCGAGGTTGAAGCTCAGGGCATCGCCAGCTTCACCGAGCTGAACGACCGGTTTATGGCCTGGGCTGAGCAGGTCTGCAATACCCGGCAGCATGCCGAGACCGGCCAGACGCCGATCGCCCGCTTCACCAGCCAGGGGCCGCTGCACGCGGTCGAGCCGTCGCTGCTGCGCGAGGCCTTCCGCTGGTCGACCTGGCGCAAGGTCACGCGCACGGCTTCGGTCTCCCTGGCTGGCAACCGCTACACGGTCGATCCGGCGCTGGTCGACCGCCGCGTCGAGCTGCGCTTCGATCCGGAGGACCTGACGCACCTGGACGTGTTCTGGGAAGGCCGCCCGGCCGGACAGGCCATCCCGTTCATCGTCAGCCGCCATGTGCACCGCCAGGTGCCACAGGCCGAGCCGCTGCCCTCGGCGCAGGGGACCGGCGTCGATTACCTGGGGCTGGTGCTGGCCGCGCACGACGCCGAGACGTTGGGCCAGATTGCCTACCGTGACCTACCCAGCGGCACACCTGCGGAGGTCCAGCCATGAGCAGCCGCGCGCCCTGGGTGGCCCACTTCGGCTTCACCCAGACGCCCTTCCGCAAGACCATCCCGGCCAGCCAGCTCTGCGAGCGGGCCAGTCATCAGGAAGCCGTCGCCCGCATCCGCTTCTGCATTGCCGAATCACTGCTCGGCGTGCTCGTGGGCGAGGTCGGCGTCGGCAAGACCGTCGCGTTGCGCGCCGCCACCAGCCAGCTCGACCCAGCCGCCCATCACGTCATCTACGTCTCCAACCCGGCCTTCGGCACGCGCGGGCTGTATGTGACCATCGTGCACGCCTTGGGGGCCACACCGAGCACTCGCAAAGCCGAGTTGATGGCGCAGACGCAGGCGCTCTTGGCGGCAGAGGAACAGGAACGGCGCCGACGGGTGGTGCTGCTGGTCGACGAGGCCCACCTGCTCAGCCCTGAGCAATTGGAGGAACTACGGTTGTTGACCAACGCTGAGATGGACTCGGCGTCTCCGTTCGCTCTGCTGCTGGTCGGCCAGCCCACCCTCGCCCGCCAACTACGCATGGGCGTCTTCGCCGCCCTCGACCAGCGCATCGCCACCCGCTACCAGCTGGCGCCCATGGACCTGGCCGAAGCGGCCACCTACCTGCGCCACCACCTGGGCCTGGTTGGTCGCACCGACCCGCTCTTCGCGGACGACGCGATCGCTCGCCTGCACAAGGCCAGCCTCGGGTTGCCACGCGCCCTGAACAACGCCGCGGTCGCGGCGTTGATCGCCGCCGCCAGTGCCGGCAAGGCGCTCGTCGACGACGACTGCGCCAAGAAGGCCGTCGCCGAACTCACCCGCGACTGAGCTCGGCCGTGCCGATCACGCCTGCGTCTCCGGTGGGAAGAGGATGATCGCTTGGCGATCATCCTCGCCTCCCGTCAGGCCAGCGGGGGTGAGCCCGTCACCGCCGCAGCGGCCGCAACGGAGCGAGCTCGCGAGCGACGTGGAGGACCGCGCCGCAGGCGCGGTTGACGGGCGAGGGACCGCAGGTCCCTTCCTCCTCTCCGCCTCTCCGCTCTCGCTGATCACCGTCGGCAGCATCAACACGGCAGCGCTGTACGACCATGCCGACCACCGTCATCCGCATCATCACCCAACTCCGCCGAGCCGTTACTCCGCAATCATGCCGAAGCCTGCGCAATTAGCCCTGCTCGTAACACGCGCCATCGCCGCGCTCCTCATTCTTCGCGAGCAGGTCATCACACCACTCTTCGCCGGCGTGCGATCTCCGCGTATCGGGCGCCGACCCAGGACCTGGACAGCAGCCGACCGACACTATGAACAGCTCCGGATCCACATGCAGCCGCTATTCGAGGAACTCGGCCTCGCGGCATAGA
>JAFAOS010000573.1 GCA_019247515.1 Chloroflexota bacterium
GGGCGAAGGTGATCAAACCGCGGATGATCCGTCGGACTTGAGCGTGGCGGATCGCTTCTTCAGGGGCTTCGAGATCGGCCACGTTGCGAGACTTGACTTCGACCGCCACGAGATCACCCTCATGGATGAGGATGAGATCGACTTCCGCGTACCGAACGTGGTAATTACGTTCGAGGACTTGCGCTCCGAGTGAGACAAAGTGTTCTTCGGCGAGGCGTTCACCCCGCCGACCGACGGCTTGCGTCATACAAGGACGGGCGCTTCGGCCTCCTCTTGTTGATCCAACTGCAGGATCAGATCGTCAAAACTGGTGGGCTGCAGCAGCATGAGCTTCACCGAGCCGAAGCCGGTGCGGTGGAACGGCGTGAGCCCGCGTTCGCGCAGGCCCTGGCGGTGGACGCGGGTGGCGTAGCCCACGTTCTGCTCCCAGCCGTAGCCCGGGTAGCGCTCGGCGAGCTTGACCATCAGCCGGTCGCGCGTGACCTTGGCGACGATCGAGGCGCTGGCGATGGCGTATGACAACGCGTCGCCGTCGACCACCGCGGTGTGCGGCCCCAGGTCGATGTCGCGAATCGACAGCCCGTCGACCAGGGCGTGGTCGTACGGCCGCACCCGCCGCAAGGCGCGCCACATGGCCAGGTGCGAGGCGTGGTAGATATTCAGCTCGTTGATCTCGCGCACCGACGCGGCGCCCACGCCAACCCCCGCGGCGCGCTTGAGGATCTCGGGATACAGCCGCTCGCGCTGCTGCAGCGACAGGGTCTTCGAATCGCGCACGCCGGCGATCTTCCGGCAGTAGGGCTTGACCACCAGCGCCGCGGCCACCACCGGCCCGGCCAGGCACGCCATGCCGACTTCGTCCACGCCTGCCACGCGACGCGCTCCGGCTCGCCAGAGCGCCCACTCGCGCGCAAGCGTGGGGACGATCATGCGCGACAGGCGGTCACGCGCGGCGGGTCGTCATGCGCAGCGGCTCGTCATGCTCGAGGCCTCGTCATGCGTCATGCGCCCCGGCTCGTCAGGCGCTGACGCATTCTCATGTGCCGAGCGTCGCCAGCGCCGAGGCGCGGCCTCATGCCCCGGAGCGTGCCCCCGCGCCAGCCCGCGTCGACTGGCCCTGGCCGCCGCGCCGGCTGCCCTTCTCCTTGATGCGCGCCGCCTTGCCCGTCAGCCCGCGCAGGTAGAACAGCTTGGCGCGCCGCACCGCGCCGTGCCGCGCGACCTCGACCTTCTCGACGCGCGGCGACTGGAACATGAACGTGCGCTCGACACCCACGCCATGCGTCACCCGCCGCACGCGGAAGCAGCCGTCATAGGCGTTGGGCTTCTTGACCTCGAGCACCACCCCTTCGAACATCTGCGGCCGCTCGCGGTTGCCCTCGACCACCCGCACGTGGACGCGCACCGTGTCGCCCGGGCGAATCGCGGGCAGGTCTCCGCGCCGCTCCAGGCGCAGCAAATCAGCAATCTCAGGCATAACTCGTCTACTAAATCTCGCGGCGAGTATACCCGAGACGTTCGCGCCGCCAGCCAGCGAAGCATGTCGCCAGTGTGCGCGGCGAGGCGTCACACGCAGCGTCACGCCGGAGGCGGAAAGCGTCACCGCGGACCAAAAAGCGTCACGCGCCGACCAGAAAGCGTCTCGGGAGTGTCACAATTTGGGTTTGCGGCGTCTCGGATGCGCGCCGCGCCGTGCTGCGCGGGCCGTCGCCGGCCGCGCGCCCAGCGTGCCCGCCAATCGGTTCGCCGCGGCGCGCAGCTCGGCCAGGCGCGGCGGCGGAAACTGGTGCTCCAGACGTTCGAGCAGCCCCGTCGACCCCTCCAGCTCGGCCAGGCGCTCGGGCCACGCCACCTGAAACGCGAGCAGGCTCACCAGCAGAAACTCCAGCACCTGCTCGTCCACCAGCCCCGCGTAGGCGCTCCTGGGCTCCGAGGCCAGCCGCAGCGCGGCATCCACCCGCGGCAGCTGCCCGGCCGCGCGCAGAGCAGCCGCCAGCTCCAGCGCGTCCGCGGCCGCCACTTCGACCGTGCTCGGCGCCAGTCGGCCGCGCACGAACGGACGCACGCCTTCCTCGGCGATCGCCGCGTCGACTTCGGCCGCGGAGCGACCCTCCATGATCACCGCCGGGCGGATCGTCAACGCCCCAAAGCGCGCGTCCCAGGCGCTCACGCGCTCGTCGACCACCGCCGGCAAATCCGCCCGCGTCAGCTGCTGGAGCAGCTCGCGGCATTCGGCAATCGACCCCCCGCTGCTCAGCGCCGCAGCCACGTGGCCCTGGACCAGGTGATAGCGCGAGAGCCGCGATCGCTCGCGCAGAACCAGGTATCGCTCCGAGCGCAGCAGCGCGCCGAGCCGCGTGGTCGCCGGCGCGATCAGCTCGGCCGCACCTTCCCAGCGGCACGCCTCAGCCGCGGCAGCCGATGCGCGCGCCCGTCGCGAGATCAACCGCCCGTCACGACTGACCGAGACGACGCCCAGCCAGTAGAAAGGTCCGAGCACGAAAAAACGCAACAGCGCGTGCTCGACGCGCGACCAGTCGGCACCTTGCAGCAGCAGCAGTCCCCGCGGACTCAGCTGCTCGCGCACGATCGTCGGCCGCGTCTGTCGCAGCCAGCGCGAGAGCGCCTCGACGTGCAACCAACCGTCCTCGGGCGCATCCTCGACCACCTCCACCATCGCGCGACGCAGGCCGACTGGGTCGATCAGCTCGGTCCCGTTACGCTCATCCGCGTCGACCTCGGCAATCCCAGAGTGGTCGAGCTCCGACCAGCTGGCGTCGCGGACGTACGCGCGCCAGGCACGCTCGGCAAGGGCTCGGGGATCGTCGAGCAGGCGCGGCAGATGAGCCGCGGGCGCCAGGGCGCCGTCCGCGCGATGCACCAGCCAGCCGGCGCCCGCGGCCAGGTGACGGAAGAAGTTCCAGCGCGCGTCCCAGGCCCAGCCGCCTGGCTCTTCCGACCAGCCCCGCACGTCGGCTTCCAGGTGGCCGCCCGGTCGTGTCAGGGCGCTGACGAGCGTCAGCAAGCTGAAGGCCGGGTCGCTCCAGCGCGGGTCGGCCGGCGCGGGCGCATCGGCGACCAGCGCGGAGGGCGGCGCAGGCGCCGGCAGCAGATCGAGAAGCTCGTCGGGAACGACGTACACCTCGCCGCGGAGCGGCCCGCCCGCGGCGAACACGCGGTACAGCCAGCCGCGGTCGGCCAGATCTTCGGCAGCGCCGGGGTGTTCGCTGTCGACCAGCAGTCCGCGCAGCTCGCCAGCGGAAGATCGCGCGGAGGCCAGGACCGAGCGCTCGCCCTCGCTCAATCCGCCGAGCTGGGCCTCGACGTAGCTCCGATCGCCGAATCGCTCGGTGATGCGCGCGATCAGCTCATCGCGCGTGGTGCCGTCGTCGTGCGCCAGACCGTGCGCGCCGGCCACCCGACGCAGCGTCGCGGTGGCCGATTCGTCGAGCGCCTCCGCCAGGCGCAACAGAAACTGCTGATCCTGCTCAGCGGGTGATGAACAGGGGCGCCATCACCAGCGTGATCGTGCTGAGCAACTTGATCAGCACGTGCAGCGAAGGTCCCGCGGTGTCTTTGAACGGATCGCCCACGGTATCGCCGACGACCGAAGCGGCGTGGGCGTCGGTGCCCTTGCCCAGGACCGTGCCACCGTCACCTTTCAGCATGCCAAGCTCGATGAACTTCTTGGCGTTGTCCCACGTGCCCCCCGAGTTGTTGAGCACGGTGGCCATGAGAATGCCGCCCATCGTGCCAACCATGAGCAGACCGGCGGCAGCCTCGGCCTTCAGCACGAAGCCGACAACGATCGGGTACAGGACGGCCAGCAAGCCCGGCAGGATCATCTCGTGAAGACCGGCGCGGGTGGTGATGTCCACGGCGCGAGCATAGTCGGGCCGTTCGGTGCCCTCCATGATGCCGGGGTGCTCGCGGAACTGGCGGCGCACCTCCTCGATGATCGCGCCAGCCGCGTTGCCAACGGCGCGGATCGCGAGCGAGCTGAACAGGAAGATCAGCATCAGGCCCAGGAAGCCACCGATGAACACCGTCACGTTCGATAGGTCGACCGGGAAGCTCGTGAGGTTCTCGCGCAGCTTGACCTCGTCCAGGTAGGCCGAGAAGAGAAGGAAGGCGGCGAGGGCGGCCGAGCCGACCGCGTAGCCCTTGGTGAGCGCCTTGGTGGTGTTGCCGATGCCGTCGAGCACGTCGGTGATGTGCCGCACGTCGGCCGGCGCCTGTGAGAACTCGGCGATGCCGCCAGCGTTATCGGTGATGGGACCAAACGTGTCCATCGACAGCACGTACGCCACGGTGGTCAACATGCCCATCGTCGCCACCGCGGTGCCGAACAAGCCCGGGTTGACGCCGCCGGTGGCGAGGGCCGGAGTCAGCGAGCCGGCCTGGACACCGAAAAAGTACGACAACCCCAACGCGATGGCGATGATGACGGCCGTGACGCCGGTGCTCTCCAGCCCCACGGCGAAGCCCGAAATGATGTTGGTCGCCGGGCCTGTCCGCGACGCACGGGCCAGCTCCTGCACCGGCCGCCAACCCCCAGCGGTGTAGTACTGAGTGATGTACACGAACGCGACGCTGGTCAGCAGACCGGTCAGCCCAGCGAGGGCGAACCAGTAGTTCTGATCGAGCATGATCCAGACAACCGCGAAGATGCCAATCGCCGCGACGATCGTCATGGCCCAGTAGCCCTGGTCCAGCTTGCGCTGTGGGTCGGAGACGTCGCCGACGCCGACCGCCAGAATGCCGACCATCGACGCAAACACGCCGATCGAGCGCACCACGAGCGGGAAGAACACCCACGAGGTGTTGCCTGTCACGACGTACAGGGAGACGCCGAGGATCATGGCTCCGATGTTTTCCGCGGCGGTTGATTCGAAGAGATCGGCGCCACGCCCGGCGCAGTCGCCGACGTTATCGCCCACCAGGTCGGCGATCACGGCCGCGTTGCGCGGATCGTCTTCAGGAATACCAGCCTCGACCTTGCCGACCAGGTCGGCGCCCACGTCGGCGGCCTTGGTGTAGATGCCACCCCCCAACTGGGCGAACAGCGCCACAAACGACGCCCCAAAGCCGAAGCCGACGATCGAGAAGGGGACCAGGGCCGGGCCGCTGAGCAGCGGCTGGCCCGGAACCAGGTTGAAGCCGCCGTATAGCCAGAACATGAGCAGCACGCCCAGCATGCTCATCGACACCACCAGGAAGCCCGAGACGGCGCCGCCTCGCAGGGAGACGATGATGGCATCGCGCACACTGCGCTGAGCAGCGGCTGCCGTGCGCAGGTTGGCCTGCACGGCGATGAACATGCCGATGAACCCGGCCAGACCCGAACAGAACGCGCCCACCAGGAAGGCTATGGAGGTACGCACGCCGAGGCCCGGATCGTTGGCCAGGCCACCAATCAGGCCACCGATGATGACCGCGGCGATGATCGCAAACAACGCGATCGTGCGGTACTGACGATTGAGGAACGCCATGGCGCCCTCGAAGATCAGGGCGGCAACCTCCTGCATCGCCTTGGTGCCCTTGTCCTGGGAAAGCACATCCCGTGCAAGCCAGAAGGCAAACAGGATCGCGAAGATCCCCGAGAACAACACGACTGGCCAGAATTCCATTTTGGCTCCTACATTCCCGACGACCGACGCACGCCGACGACGGTCAAAATGTCAGGGATGGCCGCCGACCGTGCGGAGCGAGGCTCTGGACAAGGACCACGCACGGCGACGCTTCACACGCTGCGTCGGGGATGTTACCACTTCGGCGGTCGCCGACGCGGGCGAGTTTGCGCGGCGGTTGCAGATACCCCGTAGCGGTACGATGTAGATCAATCGGGTGACACGCAAACCAACCCACCCCGCGGGAGGCTGAAGATATGACTGGCTCCCAGGCGCCCGGCAGCGCCTTTCGTGGTGCTCGCGCGTCGCTGGAGACCGCCGGCGGCGCCCTGACCTATTACCGACTCGCCAGTCTGACCGAGCAGGGCCTGGCGTCGTCCATCGATCGACTGCCCATCACCATCAAGGTGCTCCTCGAAAGTCTGATCCGCAACGCCGGCAATGGCGTCGTCCGCGACACCGAGATCCAGGCGCTGGCGCGGTGGAGCCCGAAACCGCAGTCCGAATCCGAAGCGGAGTTCCCGTTCTATCCCGCGCGCGTGCTGATGCAGGATTTCACGGGCGTGCCGGCCGTGGTGGACCTGGCCGCCATGCGCTCGGCCATCGCGCGGCTCGGGGGCGACCCGAAGCGCATCAACCCGCTGGTACCGGTCGACCTGGTCATCGATCACTCCGTGCAGGTCGACTACTTCGGCACCTCCGACGCCTTCAATTTGAACGTCGACCGCGAGTACGAGCGCAACATGGAGCGCTACGCACTGCTGCGCTGGTCTCAGGCCGCCTTCCAAAACTTTCGCGTGGTTCCGCCAGGTCGCGGCATCGTCCACCAGGTCAACCTCGAATACCTGGCCAGCGTCGTCCACCGACGCGCGGCTGACGGAGAGACGATTGCCTACCCCGATTCACTGGTGGGCACGGACTCGCACACGACGATGGTCAATGGCCTGGGCGTCCTCGGCTGGGGCGTGGGCGGCATCGAGGCCGAGGCGGTGCTCCTGGGTCAGCCGCTGTACCTGCTCGTGCCGGAGGTAGTCGGGCTGCGCTTCCACGGACAGATGCCCGACGGCGCGACCGCCACGGACCTGGTGCTGACCGTCACGCAGTTGTTGCGGCGGCGCGGGGTAGTCGGCCGCTTCGTCGAGTTCACCGGGCCCGGCTTGAGTCAGCTGGGCCTGGCCGATCGCGCCACGATCTCGAACATGTGTCCCGAATACGGCGCGACCGCGGCGCTGTTCCCCGTAGACGACGAGACCCTGCGCTATTTACGGCTGACCGGCCGCGACCCCGCGCTGGTGGACGTGGTCGAGCGCTACACAAAGGAACAGGGACTCTTTCGCACCGACACCACGCCCGATCCGGCATTCACCGACGTGCTCGAGCTGGACCTGGGCACGGTCGAGCCCAGCCTGGCGGGCCCGCGGCGGCCACAGGATCGGGTCACCCTGGCGACGATTGGCCAGAGCATCCGCGGCGCGTTCCCCAATCAATTTGCCCACGGCGCCAATGGCAATGCCAGCGCTTCGATCAAGCTCGTCGACGCCAACGCGGGTACCGTGCAGCAGGTGCCGGTCGAAGGTCCAGAAGCCGGCGGCATCGAGGTCAAGCTCGCCGGCCAGACCGCCAGCGTGCGACACGGCTCGGTGGTCATTGCGGCGATTACCAGCTGCACCAACACGTCGAACCCGTTGGTGATGCTCGGGGCTGGCCTGCTGGCCAGGAAAGCGGTCGAAAAAGGACTCACGGTTAGCCCCGCGGTCAAGACCAGTCTGGCGCCCGGCTCGCGCGTGGTGACGGACTATCTCAAGCGCGCCGGTCTGATGCCGTACCTGGAGGCGCTGCAGTTCCACGTGGTCGGTTACGGCTGCACCACGTGCATTGGCAACAGTGGTCCCCTCGCCGAGCCGGTGGCAGAGGCAGTCCAGGACAACGGCCTGGTTGTGGCGGCCGTGCTGAGCGGCAATCGCAACTTCGAAGCCCGCATTCATCCCCAGGTGCGCGCTTCGTATCTCGCCTCGCCGCCGCTGGTGGTCGCCTTCGCGCTGGCGGGCACCGTCGACATCGATCTGACGTCCCAGCCACTCGGCGCTGATCGCAGCGGGACGCCGGTCTATCTCAAAGACATCTGGCCCAAACAGAGCGAGATCCGCGAGGTGTTGCAGCAGGCGGTCGGTCCCGACCAGTTCCAGCAGGAGTACGCTGAGGTCTTCGACGGCGACGAGCACTGGCGCGGGTTGCCGCTGCCTGCCCAGGGCGACCTGTTCGAGTGGGACCCCGAATCGACCTACGTCCAGGAGCCGCCGTACTTCGAGGGTCTGACCCGCGAGCCCGCGCCGCTGACGGACATCGAAGACGCGCGTGTGCTGGTCATGCTGTCGGACTCGATCACGACCGACCACATCTCGCCGGCGGGCTCGATTCCCAAGGACGCACCCGGTGGCCGCTACCTGTTGGAGCATGGCGTGGCGCAGCGCGACTTCAACTCGTATGGCGCGCGGCGGGGCAATCACCAGGTCATGATGCGCGGCACGTTCGGCAACGTCCGCCTGCGCAACGAGCTCGTACCGGATAAGGAAGGCGATTGGACGCTGAAGCTGCCACCCGACTGGGTGCTCAACCCTGCCGGTGAGGTGGAGCGCATCTTCGACGCCTCGATGCAGTACCAGAGCGAGAAGGTGCCACTGGTAGGCATCGTGGGCAAGGAGTACGGCAGCGGCTCGTCGCGCGACTGGGCGGCGAAGGGCACGGCGCTGCTGGGGATGCGGGCGGTGATCGCCGAGAGCTACGAGCGGATCCACCGCAGCAACCTGGTCGGCATGGGCGTGCTGCCGCTGCAGTTCATGGAGGGACAGTCGCGGTCGTCGCTGAAGTTGAACGGACTGGAGACGTTCAGCATCTCGGGCATCGCGGAGGGGCTCCGACCTGGACAGGTTCTGAACGTACACGGCCGCCGCGCCGACGGCAGCGAGTTCGCCTTCGACGTGGTGTGCAGAATCGATACGCCGATCGAGATCGAGTACTACCGCCACGGGGGCATCCTGCCGTACGTCCTGCGACTGTTGCTCGAGTAAGAACTCGTTAGTATTCCTCGCATGCCTGGTACGGACCTCGGCTACTACCGATTTCCGTCGCTCCACGGCGAGGACGTCGTGTTCGTTTGCGAAGATGACCTGTGGCGTGTCGGCGCCGCGGGCGGGCTCGCCTATCGGCTGACCGCCGGCGTCGGCGAGGCGAGTCGGCCGCGCTTTTCGCCCGATGGCGCGCAGATCGCGTTCGTCGGCCGTGAAGAAGGCCCCAGCGAGGTGTACGTCATGCCCGCCGCGGGCGGCCCGGCGCGCCGCCTGACGTATGACGGCAGCCCCGGCTGTGCCGTCGCCGGCTGGTCGCCGGACGGCCAGCGCATTCTGTACGCAACCGCCGCGGGACAGCCGTTCGCCCGCGAGTTCTGGCTGCGCGAAGTGGACGCCAGCGGACCGGTGCAGCCGTCGCGCCAGTTACCGTGGGGACCGGCCAGCGCGGTAGCGCATGGTCCGCATGGCGGGGTGGTGATCGGCCGCAACACGGTGCGCGATCCCGCCCACTGGAAACGCTATCGAGGCGGCACGGCGGGGACGCTCTGGATCGACAGCCAGGGCACAGGCGAGTTCCGACCCCTGATCCAGCTCGACGGCAACCTCTCGAGCCCGTGCTGGGTTGGCGATCGCGTGTACTTCCTGTCGGACCACGAGGGCTACGGCAACGTGTACTCGACGACGCTGGCGGGCGACGACCTGCGGCGGCACACTGACCACGAGGACTACTACGCGCGCAACCTCGCCACGGATGGAGCGCGCCTGGTCTATCACGCGGGCGCCGACGTGTTCGTGCTCGACCCCGCCCGAGATGCCGCCACGCGACTGGACATCCGACTCAGCAGCTCGAGGACGCAACGCAACCGGCGCTTCGTCTCGACTTCGCGTTTCCTGCACAGCGCCGCGCTCAGCCCGGATGGCACCGGACTCGCGATCAGCTCGCGTGGCAAGGCGTTCACCTTCCACAACTGGGAGGGCGCCGTCTCGCAACACGGCGAGCCCGACGGCGTGCGCTACCGGCTGTTGACCTGGTTGAACGACCACAAGCGGCTGATCGCGGCGGCGTCTGATGGTGAAAGCGAGCGCGAAGTCCTGACGGTCATGACCGCGGACGGCTCGGCGCAGCCTCAGACGCTCGACGATCTGGATGTGGGCCGCGTGGTCGATCTGGAAGTCGCCCCGACCGGCCAGAGCGTGGCGCTCGCCAACCACCGCAACGAGCTGCTCGTGCTGAACCTGGACGGTGAGACGCCAGCGCTGCGCGAGCTGGATCGCAGCCCGTTTGGACGAATCGAGGGCATGGCGTGGTCCTTCGACAGCCGCTGGCTGGCGTACGGCTTCGCGAACACGCCCCAGACCATGGCCATCAAGCTGGCGCAACTGGAGACTGGCGACACGACGCAGGTCACCAATCCCACGCTGCGTGACCGGCACCCGGCGTTCGACCCCGAGGGCAAGTACCTGTACTTCATCGGTCAGCGCGACTACGACCCCGTGTATGACGAATTGCAGTTCGACCTGGGCTTTCCCAAAGGCTCGCGGCCGTTTGCGATCACACTCCGCAAAGACCTGTCGAATCCGTTCGTGCCGCGGCCCAAAGCGCCCGAGAGCCAGGAGGTCGCCGCGCTGAAGAAGGCCGAATCCGAAGAAGAGCCACCAGCGCCGCCGCGCATCGAGATCGACCTGGACGGCATCCAGGATCGTGCCGTGGTGTTCCCCGTGCGCGAGGCGCGCTACGGCCGAATCGAAGGCATCAAAGGCAAGGCCCTGTTCTCCAGCTACCCGATCGAGGGCGCCCGATCTCGGCGGCGGGATGACGAGGAGCGTTCGGCGCGCGGCACGCTCGAGTCCTACGAGTTCGAGACGCAAAAGCAGGAGCGGCTGGTGGATGGCCTGTCGAGCTTCTCGATCGGGCGCGACGGCAAGACGCTCCTGTACCAGTCTGGCGAACGGCTGCGGGTGCTCAAAGCCGGCGAGAAGGCCTCCGACAAAAAAGACGAGAAGCCCGGCCGAGAAAGCGGTTGGATCGATCTCGGACGTGTCAAAGTCTCGATCCAGCCGGCCGCCGAATGGAAGCAGATGTTCCAGGAAGCGTGGCGACTGCAACGCGAGCAATTCTGGACGGCGGACCTGTCCGGGATCGACTGGGGCGCGGTACACGGCCTGTATGAGCCGCTGGTCGATCGCGTTACGACGCGCTCCGAGTTCTCGGACTTACTGTGGGAAGTCCAGGGTGAGCTTGGAACCTCACACGCCTACGAGATGGGTGGCGAGTACCGCTCGGGACCCAATTATCGCCAGGGATTTCTCGGTGTGGACTGGACGTTCGACGCGGAGGCGCGTGCGTATCGCATCGCGCGCATCGTGCGCGGCGACACCTGGGACGCCGACGCGAGCTCACCGCTGCTGGGCCCAGGCGTGAACGTCGCGGAAGGCGACCTCGTGCTGGCGATCAACGGGCAGCCGCTGGGACCCGACGTCACACCCGCGCAGCGCCTCGTCAATCAGGCCGGCAACGAAGTGCTGCTCACCGTTCGACGCGCGGACGAGGCGGAGCCGCGCACCGTGACCGTCAAGGCGCTCGCGGACGAGCGGCCGGCGCGCTATCGCGACTGGGTGGAAGCCAATCGGCGCAAGGTCCACGCCGCGACGGAGGAGCGTGTCGGCTACATCCACGTGCCGGACATGGGACCGGAGGGCTATGCGGAGTTCCACCGCGCGTTTCTGGTCGAGTTCGACCGCGACGCGCTCATTCTCGACGTGCGCGTCAACGGCGGCGGGCACGTCTCGGGGCTGCTCCTGGAGAAGCTGGCGCGCAAACGCGTTGGCTACGACTTTCCGCGCTGGGCGACGCCCAGACCCTATCCCGACGAATCACCGACCGGCCCGATGGTGGCGCTGACCAACGAGCTGGCGGGCTCGGACGGCGACATCTTCTCGCACACGTTCAAGTTGATGAAGCTCGGTCCGCTGGTCGGCAAGCGCACGTGGGGCGGCGTCATCGGCATCTGGCCGCGGCACCGCCTGGTCGACGGCACGGTCACCACCCAGCCCGAGTTCTCCTTCTTTTTCGACGACGTCGGCTGGCAGGTGGAGAACTACGGCACCGATCCCGATATCGAGGTCGACAACGCCCCCCAGGACTACGCCCGCGGTGCCGATCCACAGCTTGATCGCGCGATTCAGGCTGCCCAGGACGAGCTGGCGAAGCGGCCGCCACACCGTCCGCGGCCAACGGATCGACCGGTGCGGGTCGCGCCTCGGCTCGGGCCGAGGGCGCCAACGCGTAGTCCGACGACAACGAGCGCCACGTCGCCAGCACGTGAACCCGCGGGTACCCCGAGTGGTGACGCTTCCGAATGACATGACGGGGTGATCGGACGTGTTGATTCGAGACCCGTGGCTCAGAGCGCTCTCGATCCTCGGGTGTGCGATCGCCGGCTTCTACCTGGCCAGTCTGCTGTGGCAGTTGATCGAGCAGTTCGGCGACATCATCCTGCTCTTCTTCCTGGCGTGGCTGGTCGCCTTCGTTCTCGAACCCGTCGTGGGCACGCTCGTGGACGGTCGGACGCCACGTCTGGCGGCAATCGGGATCACCTACTTCGCGTTGCTCGTGCTGTTCTCGCTGGCCGTGATCCTGCTGGTCCCGGCGCTGTCGCTGCAGGTGGTCGACGTTGCACAGAATCTGCCGAATTACGTTGACCAGTCCACCGGGCTGCTCAACGGCGTCCAGTCGAGCGCCAACGAGTTCCTGACCAGCCACGGCAGCCCCGTGCTGGTCGACCTGAAGTCCGCCCTCGACCCGCAAGAGCTGAGCCGACGCGCCGATGCGCTCGGTCCGCCCATTCTGACCAACGCGATCGGCCTGGCGACCGGCGCGGCCACCTTGCTGGTCGAGATGATCATCATGCTGATCCTGTCGTTCTATTTCATGGTCGACGGGGCGCGACTCGCCGAGAGCCTGATCACGGCGCTGCCGCTGCGAGCGCAGGACGACGCGCGCTTCCTGGTCGCCAGCATCCACCACGCGTTCGCGGGCTTCTTGCGCGGGCAGTTGTTCCAGGCCTTCCTGGGCGGCATCGGGACCGGCCTGGTGATGTCGGTGCTGAAAGTGGATTACGCGCTGCTGTCGAGCGTGGTCGCAGCCGTGGTCCTGCTCATTCCGTTCCTCGGGCCAGTCCTGGCCGTGGTCGTGCCGGTCACCATTGCGTTACTCACGCATCCGGACGTTGCCTTGATCCTGCTGATCGCGTTGGTGGCCCTGCAGCAGGTCATCTTCAACGTGCTTGGACCCCGCATTTTGAGCAACCAGATCGGTTTACACCCCCTGCTGGTATTCTTCGCCGTCCTGACCGGCGCGCGAGTCGCGGGTATCTGGGGAGCGATCTTCGGGGTGCCGATCGTGGCGGTGGCCATGACAATGATCTCGTTTTATCGCGCGAGTCGCGAGGAGCGCGCCGCGCGGCTGCTGGAACGTCTACCACCTGAAGAGCTGGTCTCGGTGGACGTGGGCCCGTCAGAGTCGGCCGGCGAGGCGCTGGTGTCGAGCGGAAAAGGAGTAGCTCGTTCGTGAGTCGAGTGCGAAAAGCCGTCATTCCGGCCGCTGGCCTGGGCACGCGGTTCCTGCCAGCCTCCAAGGCGGTTCCCAAGGAGATGCTGCCCATCGTCGACAAGCCGGTGATCCAGTACATCGTCGAACAGGCGGTGGCTGCCGGAATCGAAGAAGTCGTCATCGTCACCGCGTCGGCCAAGCGGGCCATCGAAGACCACTTCGATCGTTTCTTCGAGCTGGAGTATCGTCTGGAGGCGTCGGGCAAGCACGATCTGCTGGAGGAAGCCAGGCGGCCGGCGGAGATGGCTCGCTTCGTCATGGTCCGTCAGGGGTCGCCGCTTGGCAACGGACACGCGGTGCTGCTCGCGAAAGAGGTCGTGGGCGACGAGCCATTTGCGATGTTGTGGGGCGACGACGTGGTGCTCGGCTCGCCGCCATTCGTCGCGCAGATGATCGCGGCGCACGAGCGTACCGGCGGCTCGGTGGTCGGCGTCATGGCCGTCCCGCCGCAGGAGGCGGTCAAGTACGGCGTAGTGGAGGTTGCCGAGCGACTGGACGATCGGCTGGTCAGGTGCTCACGGATTGTCGAGAAGCCGCCGCTCGACCAGGCGCCGTCCAACCTGGCGGCGGTCGCCGGGTACGTGCTGACGCCGGACATCTTCGAGTACCTCGAACAGACCGCCGTCGGCCAGAGTGGCGAGATCTGGCTGGCCGACGGCGTGCAGCAGATCGCCGCCAGAGGCAACCTGTACGCGCTCGAATTCACCGGTCGCCGCTACGACGCGGGCAACAAACTGGAGTACTTGCAGGCGACGGTCGACCTGGCCCTGGATCGGCCGGACCTGGGGCCTGCGTTCAGAGCGTTCCTGGAGGAAAAGCTGCGGACGCCGGTGAGGCCGTAGCGAACGCCCTCTCGGCTCGGATCCTGTCGGAAGAATTTCCCTTCGGGAGGTTTTTCGGTATCGCGGTGCCGCGTACGGTGCAGGGTTTCGGCACCGACGCGAGGTACTCGTCGTACTGATTCCCGACGGGTTCGCGTCCTGACGGAATTGAATCCCTCTATTGTTGATCCGACGGGATCCTCGGTAGGACGCGCCAGCTCACGGCAACGGAAGTGAATCCCTTTCATTTTTGATCCGACAGGGTCCTCGGTACGACGCGCCAGCTGATAGCTCAGCTCGCCAGCCCGAACGTTTCCGACGCCGTGTCGGCGATCATCCGGCCGATCGCCAGAGACGAGGTGGCGCCCGGCGACGGCGCGTTGCGCACGTGAACGACCCGGTTGCCCTGGGTGTTGAACACGAAGTCGTCGACGAGCGAGCCGTCGGCGGCGAGCGCCTGCGCGCGCACACCGCTCGGACCCGGCAGCAGGTCGGCCAGGGTCAACTCCGGCACGTACACCTGGAGCGACTTCAAGAAGGCCTCCTTCGAGAAGTCGCGCACCATCTCCTGCCAGCCGGTCTGCCAGAACTTCGTCGCCAGCTTCTGAAAACCACGGAACGCCAGGGCCTCGCCCAGATCGCGCGGGTGCAGGTCGAGGCGTCGGTAGCCCTCGCGCGCGAACGCCAGAACCGCGTTGGGACCCAGCCACACCGAGCCGTCCTCGATGCGCCGGGTGAAGTGCACGCCCAGGAATGGGAACGACGGGTCGGGCACCGGGTAAATGAGATTCCGGGCGAGGTCGCGCCGATCCGGCCGCAGCACCCAGTAGTCGCCGCGGAACGGCACGATGCGCGGGTCGGGCGGTCCGCCGGTGAGACGCGCCACGCGGTCCGCCTGCAAGCCGGCACAGGCGATCACGTGCTGAGCTTCGATCTCGCCGGCGGTCGTCTCCAGGACGACGCGGCCGGGCCGGTCGGAGATCTTGTCGACGCCGTAGCCAGGCAGCACGTCGCCGCCAGCAGTCTGGACGTCGTCGGCGTACGCGCGGGTGACCTTCGAGTAGTCGACGATCCCGGTGTTCGGCGACCACAGCGCCTTGACACCGACGCAGTGTGGCTCGATCTCGCGCAGGCGCTCGGGACCAATCATCTCCAGGCCCTGCACGCCGTTGGCCTGGCCGCGCTGCAGAAGGTTCTCGAGCCTGGGCAGCTCCTCGTCGTTGCTGGCGACGATGACCTTGCCGCACCGATCGGTGGGGATGCCTTTGGACTCGCAATACTCGTACAGCTCGCGCTGACCCTGGACGCACAGCCTGGCCTTGAGCGAGCCAGGCGCGTAGTAGATGCCGGAGTGCAGGACGCCGCTGTTGTGGCCAGTCTGGTGCTGGCCCACGCTCGGCTCTTTGTCGAGGACGCCGAGCCGCAGGCGCGGAAAGCGACACAAAAGCTCGCGGCTGACGGCCAGGCCCAGGATGCCGGCTCCGATGACGACGACGTCGTAACTGCGCACGACCTAACGTTAGCGCAGCTTCATGTTACGAGCCATCGACAAAACCACCTCTCCCTCTGGGAGAGGTCGCGCGAAGCGCGGGTGAGGGCTACTCATCGCGGCGCTACTCGGGCTCATACGTGGCCCTCACCCCGGCCCTTTCCCAGAGGGAGAGGGAGAGGGAGCGCAGTGCGTTGGCTCGAAACGTACACTGGGGCGAATGCGCCACCGTCTGGCAACCTGGCTGGTCGAAGGCCCCGAGTCGGCTACGGATCGGGCCCTGGCGAACCCGGCGGCGCTCGGACACGGCGCGGACCTGATCGGCTTTGGCGGCGGTCAGCCGGCGGTTGAGACGTACCCGTTGGACGCGCTGGAGCGCGCGTACGCTCAGGCCATCCGCGACAGCGGCGCGCGGACGTTGCCCTATGGTCCCACCCAGGGCTTGCCAGCCCTCCGCGAGCTGATCGCCGAGCGGCTTGCCGGCCGCGGCATCCACGCCGCGCCGGACAACATCGTCATCCTCACCGGCTCGGTCCAGGGCCTGCACATCGTCGGCCGCATCACGCTCGACCGCGGCGACACGATCGTGACCGAGGCGCCCACGTTCATGGGCGCCCTGGCCGCCTGGGAGCAGCAGCAGCCGCGCTATCTGTCGATTCCCGTCGACGAGCACGGCATGCGGGTGGAGCTTCTCCAGGAGGCGCTGACCCGACCCGATCAGCCGCACCCCGGGTTCGTCTACCTGCTGCCGACCTTTCAGAACCCGTCGGGCGTCTCACTGTCGCGTGAGCGACGCGTGGAACTGCTGGATGTCGCCCGTGAGCACAACCTTCTGATCATCGAGGACGACCCGTACGGCGAATTCTGGTTCGAAGGCGAGCGGGAGCCCATCCCGCCGCTCCGCTCGCTGCCCGGCTCGGAAGATCACGTCGTGTACGTCGGGACCTTCTCGAAGATCCTGGCCCCTGGCATTCGGCTCGCCTACGCGGTCGTCGATCCCCAGCTCGTCGCACCGATCCTCCGCTCCAAACGCGGCATCGACTTTCACACGGACACGCTGCTGCAGCAGGCCGTGGTGCACCTCGCCCGCGATGTTGGCTTCGACCTCGACGCCCACGTTCGCAAAGGTCGGCAGCTGTACAGGGCGCGGCGCGACGCGATGCTCGACGCACTCGAGACCACTTTCAACTCGGACACGCGCTGGACGCGGCCGGACGGCGGTTTCTTCATGTGGCTCGAGCTGCCGAAGGGCATGTCAGGCGACGCGGTGGCCAGCGCGGCGCTCGATCAGGGCGTCGCGGTGTTTCCCGGCTCGCTGTTCTTTGCCAACGGCGACGGCGGCGCCAACGGTCTGCGTCTGAGCTACTCGAACACCACGCCCGAGCGCATCCGCGAAGGTGTCGAGCGACTCAAACGCGGGGTGGCTGCCGCCAGCGCATGAAGGCGCTGCTGCTCACCAACGAATACCCGCCGCACATCTACGGCGGCGCAGGCGTGCACGTCGAGTTTTTGAGTCGGGAGCTGGCCAGGCTGATGGACGTGGAGGTGCGCTGCTTCGGCGACCAGCACGTCGACGACGGTCGGCTGCACGTGCGCGGCTACCCCGAGCCGAGCGGCATGACCGCACCCGACTATCTCAAGCCCGTCTTCGGGGCGATGTCGCGTGACCTGGCCTGGGCAGCTACGGCGCCTGACGCCGACGTCGTGCACTGCCACACGTGGTACAGCGATCTGGGCGGCGTGCTGATCCAGCAAGGCTACGGCCTGCCGCTGGTCGTGACCGTCCACTCGCTCGAACCCCTGCGGCCCTGGAAGCGCGAGCAACTGCGCGGCGGGTACGACCTGACGTGCTGGGTCGAACAGACGGCGCTGGCGCGCGCGGACGCGGTGATCGCCGTCTCACATGGCACGCGCGCGGACATCCTGCGGGTCAGCCAGGCGGCGCCCGAGCGGGTACACGTCATTTACAACGGCATCGACACGGACATGTACCAACCCGTGTCGGACACCTCGGCCCTCGAGCAGTTCGGGATCGATCCCTCGCGGCCCATCGTGTTGTTCGTCGGCCGCATCACCCGACAGAAGGGCATCGTCCATCTCGCGCGCGCGATTCCGTCAATTGATCGCCAGGCGCAAGTGGTGTTGCTCGCGGGCGCCCCCGACACTGGCGAGATCGCCGTCGAGATGCAGGAAGCCGTCGCCGTGGCGCGACGGCAGCACCCCGACGTGATCTGGATCGAAGAGATGCTCCCGCGTGCGCAGACAATCCAGATGTACAGCCACGCAACCGTGTTTTGCTGCCCGTCGATCTACGAACCGTTCGGGATCATCAACCTCGAAGCCATGGCGTGCGGCGCGCCGGTCGTGGCCAGCGCCGTGGGCGGCATCCCCGAGGTGGTCATCGACGGCGAGACCGGCGTGCTGGTGCCGCTCGCTCAGCACCAGGAGAGCCCGTTCGAGCCGCTCGATCCGCGCCAGTTCAGCGCGGACCTTGCCGCGGCGATCAATCGCGTGCTGAACGACGCCGGACTCCGCGAGCGTCTGATCCGCGCCGGGCGCGAGCGAGTTGAACGCGAGTTCGCGTGGTCGGCGATCGCCAGGCAAACCGCCGACCTGTACGCGCAATTGCTGTAGGCGGCTGGCGGCTCAGGCGGGAATGGCCGCGTCCTGGCCGACGGCCTCGAGCAGCGCGTCTTTGACCGCCTCGATCGACTGATTGCCGTCGACCCGCTTCAGCACACCTGCCCTCGCATACCGCTCCACAACCGGATGGGTATCGCGCAGGTAGACCGCGACGCGGTTGCTGACGACCTCGCGCTTGTCGTCGGGACGCTGGTACAACTCGCCGCCGCAGGCGCCGCACACCCCGGCGACGGTCGGCCGGTTGAAGACCTCGTGATACGCCGTCTGGCACACGCGGCACATCCAGCGCCCGGCGAGGCGCTCGATCAGCACGTCGGTGGGCACCTCGACGTAGATCGCCGTGCGAACCTCTCCGCCGCGGTCGGCGAGCCGGCGTTCGAGCGCTTCAGCCTGAGCCAACGTGCGCGGGAACCCGTCGAGCAAGGCGCCATGCTCGGCGTCTGGCTCGTCGAGGCGATCGGCGATCATGTCCACGACGACGGCGTCGGGCACCAGGTCACCGCGGTCCATGTACTCCTGCGCCAGCACGCCCAGGTCGGTCCCCATGGCGCGGTGCTCTCGAAGCAACTCACCACTGGCGACGTGTGGGATTCCGAGAGTGTCCGCCAGGAAGCGCGCCTGCGTACCTTTGCCAGCACCTGGCGCGCCAAGCAGCAAGACTACTTCGTCGTGATGGTGCAACCCCATTGTTGCAAATCCCCTCCCAGAGTTGTGCTTCCAGTTTACACGAGCGCCTGCCGACCGCCGGCGTGTGCGCCATAAGCGTCGTCTATGAGCTCGATCACATGGCGGACGTCGAGCTTCAATCCGGCGCGCGCGACGCCGCGCTGCAGTTGCATCATGCAGCCGGGGTTGGCGGTGACGATGGTCTGAGCGCCGGTGGCGGCGATCTCGGACATCTTGTCGTCCAGGATGCGCATCGACATCTCACGCTCAGTAAGCATGTACAGGCCGGCGCTGCCGCAACACAGGTCGGGGTGGGCCATGTCGAGCAACTCGACGCCGGGCAGCCGGGCCAGCAGGTCGCGTGGGGCGGCCTTGATGCGCTGGGCGTGGACCAGGTGACAGCTCTCCTGGAGCGTGATCCGTGTGCGCACCGCGAGCGAGGGCGGGACCAGCTCGATGTCCGCCAGGAACTCGGTCACGTCGCGCACCAGGCCAGTGAACTCCTGGACGTCAGGGTCGTCGGCGCCGAGCAGGTCGGCGTACTCCTTCATCGTCGCGCCGCAGCCGGCCGAGTTGACCACGATCGCGTCCAGGCCGCGACCGAGGAAGGCGCGCAGGTTCTGACGCGCCAGGGCTGCCGCGGTCTGACGCTCGCCGCCGTGAACGTTCAGCGCGCCGCAGCACACCTGCGAACGCGGGATGTGTACCTCGCAGCCATTGTGCCGCAGCACCCGCAGCGTGGCCGCGTGCACGGGACCGTACACCAGCGGCATCACGCAGCCGGTGAAGAGGCCAACTCGGTAGCGGAGCGGGGGCTCGGCGGTCATGACCTCCCAGCGCGGCTCGAAGGGTGCTGGCAGGTCTGGGAGCAGACTTTCCGCCTCGGCGAGCGGCGCGGGCAGCAGACCTGAAGCTCTCACCAGGCGCTGGAGGCCGGTTCGCTGGTAGATCATCAGCGCGCCGAACATGGCCCGCAGCCTGGCGCGGTGCGGGAGGAGCTCGTGGAAGGCGAGGCGACGGAAGAGCCGTTCTCTCGGGGAAAGTGATGCCCGCTCATAAAGCTGCGCGCGGCCGGCCTCCATAATGCGGCCGAAGTGGACGCCGCTCGGGCACACGCCCTCGCAGTTGCGGCAGACCAGGCACAGCTCCAGGTGCTGGCGATACGCCTCGCTGGCCTCGACGCGGCCGTCGCCGAGCGCCTGCATCAGGTGGATGCGGCCGCGGGGCGATTCCGCCTCGTAGCCAGTCTGCAGATACGTCGGACAATTCTGCAGGCACAGGCCGCAGTGGACGCACTGCGAGAGGTCGGCCGGCGACGGGGCGATGCTCACGTTAGCGGCTCAGATAACACGCATTCTTTCGAGCTCACCCGCCGCTGCATTGGCAGTGTCGACACACTTCCCCCAGGGGGGACCCGATGGGTTGGATCCGCCAGCCGGCGATCGACTATTCCCGCCATGTCAGTCGTCACGACGCGTGGTGTCGAGACGTTTCCCCAAAGGGGACCCGATTGGTTTCGATCCGCCTGCGGGCGATGGGGTGTTCCAGCCATGTCGGTCGTCACGACGCGTGGTGTCAACACTTTTTCCCCAAGGGGGTCCGCTTGTCTCGATCCGCCAACCGATGATGGAACTTCCAACCATGTCTGTCGTACGACGCGTGGTGTCGCCACTTTCCCCAAAGGGGACCCAGTCCCAATCTCATATCCACAATCCGTCAGGGATTCCAGGTGGAGCACTCTGACCCCTGGCGGCGGCGGGCGTGTGACTATCGGGCATGGGCAGCACCTTGTCGGGATTGAAGTTCCCCGACGGGTCCACGGCGGTCCGCACGCGGCGCATGACCTCCAGGTCCTCCGCGCTGAAGATCAGCGGCATCACCGCCTGCTTTTCCATGCCGACGCCGTGCTCCCCGGTGATGGTGCCGCCAGCGTCGATGCACCGCGACAGGATCTCCTGCCCCGCAGCCAGCACCCGGTCGAGGATGCCAGGCTGGCGAATGTCGAAGAGGATCATCGGGTGCAGGTTGCCGTCGCCCGCGTGGAACAGGTTGGCGATGGGCAGGTCGTAGCGCTCGCCGACCTCGATCACCTGCGCCAGAATGGCGGGCAGCCGCGTGCGCGGCACGACCGCGTCGTGCAGGTAGTAGTTGGGCGCGATGCGGCCCATCGCGCTCGCCGCGCCTTTGCGAGCGGCCCACAGGCGGGCGCGGTCTTCATCCGAGGCCGCCAGGCGAATCTCGATCGCGCCGGCGCCGCGACACACCTCGTCGACCACCGCGGCCTGGGCCTCAACCTGCTCCAGCAGCCCGTCCACCTCGACCAGCAGCACGGCGCCCGCCTCGGGCGGATAGCCGGCGTGAAAGGCAGCTTCGATCGCCGACAGCGCCAGTTTGTCCATCATCTCCAGCGCGGACGGCACCACGCCACGCCCGATCAGCCCCGAAACCGCCTCACTGGCCGCTTCCACTGACGCGAACAACGCCAGCGTGGTGCGCACCGCTTCGGGCAGCGGCAGCAAGCGCACCGTGGCCTCGGTCACCACGCCGAGCGTGCCCTCCGAGCCGACCAGCACGCCCGTGAGATCGAGGCCGGGTCCGTCGGGCGACTTGCCGCCCATGCGCACCACGCTGCCGTCGTGCAAGACGACCTCGAGGCCGAGGATGTGATTGACCGTGGCGCCGAGTGACAGGCAGTGCGGTCCGCCGGCGTTGTTGGCGATGTTGCCGCCGATCGTGCTGGCCTTCTGGCTCGACGGGTCGGGCGCGAAGAACAGTCCATAAGGTTCGGCGACCTTCGACAGGTCCAGGTTGACGACGCCTGGCTGCACCACCGCGCAGCGGTTCGGCCGATCGATCTGCACGACCCGGTTCATGCGTGCCATCGAGATGACCAGGCCGCCTCGGGCGGGCACCGCGCCACCGGCGATGCCGGTGCCGGCGCCTCGCGCGACGACGGGTGCGCCCGCCGCCTGCGCCTCGCGGACCAGTACTTGCACCTCGGCGGTCGAACGCGGCAGAGCGACCAGGTCGGGCATGCCGCGATCCAGGCCGTAGTCGTATTCGTACGTGATGACGTCTTCGGTCGCCGAGAAGACCGAGCCCGGGCCGAGAGCGGCGCGCAGCCGTTCGGCCAGCGTCATCCGGCGACCGGCTGTCGAGCGCTGGCCAGCGCCGATACCGCGGCCTCGACGTCTGCGGCCGTGTTGTAGACGTGCGTCGACAAACGCACGCTGCCGGCGCGGACCGCGGCCTTGACGCCGCGACTTGCTAACTCGTCGCGCACGCTGTCGGCGTCGGCGACGGGCACGCTGACAATCGAACCCGCCGGCTCGGGAAGCCCCAGCTGGGCGGCCAGGCGGCGGGCCAGCGCGAGCGGTTCGTCGAGGAGACCGCGCGCTTGCCAGTCGGCGAGCAGCTGCATCGAGACGGCAGCCCCGGCCCAGGCGTGCCAGGCCAGGGACACGTCGAAGCGGGCCGCGCCGGGCGCCTGATCGAGTGGTCCGCCGTACGTGACGGCGTACGGAGTGGCCGTGCTGCGCCAGTTCGCCATCCAGGCCGGCACGGCGTCCCACTGCTGAGGCGCCACGCTGAGGAAGGCCACGCCCCGCGGGCTGAGCAGGTGCTTGTAGGCGGCGCAGACCACGAAGTCGGCACGCGCGTCGACGGCCACGAACGGCACGGCGTGGGTGGCATCCACGAGCGTCCGCGCGCCTGCATGTTGGGCCGCGTCGATCGCCGCGCGCTGGGGTGCGAGTCGCCCCGACTGAGACTGGACGAGGCTGAACGCCACCAGGGTCGTGCTCGACGTGACATGCTCGGCGAGGTCGTCCAGCGGGACCTGCTTGACGGTCGCGCCCCTCGATTGGGCGGCCACCAGCATCGGGAACAGGACTGAAGGGAAGTCGTCGTCGGGGATGACGATCTCGTCGCGCGCGGTCAGGGTGGCGGCGACGACGCCCACGCCGACGCTCGCCGATGGCACCAGGGCAATGTTCTGGGCCGGGATGCCGGTCAGGCTGGCATACGCGGCGCGGCAAGTCTCGCCACGCTTGTCCCAGTCCTCAACCCAGTTGGCGGTGGCCTTTTGCCACGCGTCGACGGCCTGGTGCAGCGTTTCAACCGTAGGTCGCGGCGGCAGGCCGTAAGTCGCGGTATCGAGGTACACGATGCCCGGGGCGGGCTCGAAGAGCGCTCGAACGTCGGACAGATTCACTGTCGCCACTGGAAAATGGTAAACCCCAATCAGCTCTCCAGAGATCTCCTCGGACTCGCTCACGCGACGACCACCAACTGGGCCTCTGGAGAAATTTCTCTGGTCAGGCCCCCTCGAGGTAGCGGGCGAGCTCCCAGCTGCTGATGTGGCGGCCGAAAGCTTGCCACTCCTGCTCCTTCGCGGTCAGAAACCGCTCGAAGATCGGCTGGC
Source organism: Chloroflexota bacterium (assembly GCA_019247515.1). Lineage (GTDB taxonomy): Bacteria > Chloroflexota > UBA6077 > UBA6077 > CF-72 > CF-72. The sequence continues at coordinate 23,353 of JAFAOS010000573.1, forward strand.
CGAGCGCGTCGCGAACCACGGGGTCCCAGTTGAGCTCTTCGAGAGCTTCGCCCAGGGTAGCGGGCAACGGGTCGGCCGCCTCGGCGCCCTCCGTGTCGAGCTCCGAGCCAAGCTCGTCGGCGGGTTCCGACAGCGGCAGTTGATTGCGGATGCCATCCAGTCCCGTCTTGAGCATCGCCGCCAGCGCGAGGTAGGGGTTGCAGCTGGGATCAGGCGCGCGCAGCTCGAGTCGCGTGCCGCGGCCGGCCGCTGCTTCGGGCACGCGGATCAGCGCGCCCCGATGGATACGCGCCCAGCTGACGCGCGCCGGCGCTTCGGCGCCGCCGGCCAGTCGTTTATAGGAGTTGACGAGCGGCGCCACGACCGCGGACAGCCCCCGCGCGTGCGCAAGCTGGCCGGCGATGAACTGCGCCGCCGCCTCGGACAGCTCGTAGCGCTCGGCGGGATCGGAGAACGCGTCGCCGCGCGCGCGGTCGACGAGCGCCTGCGAGATGTGCAATCCCGAGCCGGGCGCCTCTTCCAGCGGCTTCGGCATGAAGCTGACCAGCATGCCTGCGCGCCGCGCCAGCGATCGCAGCGCCCACTTGAGGGCCACGACCGCGTCGGCGGCCTCCAGCGCGGCCATGTCCGCGATGTCGATCTCGTGCTGGCCCGGTCCGACTTCGGCATGTGACGCCTCGACCTCGACGCCAAAATCGCGCAGCGCGTCGGTCGCTTCGCGGCACAGGTTGGCGGCGCGCACCTCCTGCACCTCGAAGTAGCCACTGCGGTCGACCGGCGCCAGCGGCCGCGCGCTCGGCCCGGTCAGCTCGCGGTCTTCGAATACGTAAAACTCGACCTCGATGCTGACGCGATAGTCGAAGCCCAGCTCGGCTGCCTCGGCGAGCACGGACTTCAGCGCCTGGCGCGGATCGGCCGAAAACGGGGCCCCACCCGGCACGTGAACGTCGCAGATCAGGCGGGCCGTTGGCGTCTTTTCCCAGGGCACGACGGCGAACGTGTGGGCGTCCGGTTGCAGAAACAGGTCGCTCTCGGCCGTACGCGCCAGACCCTCGACCGACGAGCCGTCGAACCAGGCGCCATGCTGGAGCGTGCGCTCAAGACGACTGGCGGGAATGGTCAGGCTCTTGATCGCACCCGGAACGTCGGTGAACTGAAGATGCACGACTTCGATGCCCGCGGCGTGCGCGCGTTCGACGATACCTGTCACGGTGGCCCCTTCGCGGTGTGGGCCAGTTGGGCGAGCACACCGATAATCACGAGCACGGCGAAGACTCCGACGATCACCGCCACGGTGAACAGGTGCTCGCGCGCGACCCGAGGCCGACCCGCGCTGGTCGTCGGGTACTCGGGAATCTGCACCTCGTCGAGGTGGCTCAGATCGTGGCGCAAGTCGGCCATGGACGCGTAGCGATCGGACGGTTCTCGGCGCAGCGCGCGCCAGACGACCGCCTCGAGCGCGCGCGGCAGGTCCGGATTGGCGTTACTCAGCAGCGGCGCATCGGTCGTGACCCGTTGGCTCATAACCGCCAGCGCACTATCGCCGTGGTAGGGCACGTCTCCCGTGAGCATTTCGTAGAGCATGACCCCGAGCGCGTACACGTCGGTCCGCGCATCGCCGCGGTCACCCTGGACCTGCTCCGGCGCCATGTAGTCGGGCGTGCCTACCTCCGACGACAGGCGCCGAAAAGTCAGACGCCGAGCGCCGCGAAGCAGTGCGATGCCGAAATCCACCAGCTTGACCGTCCCATCCGCCTCGATCAGGAGGTTCTCAGGTTTGAGGTCCCGATGCACGACGCCGTGTTCGTGGCAGTACTGGAGCGCATCCGCGACCTGGACCGTGATGCGAATCGCTTCGTCCACCGGCAGCGGCGCGTGCTCGCGCAGGTACTCGCGCAGGGAGATTCCGTCGACGTAGTCCAGCACCAGGTACGGCGCCACGCCACCTGAATCTTCCAGGCGGCCCTCCTCCACCAGGTGCTGGATGTTGGGGTGGTGCAGGCGCTTGCCGATTTCGACCTCGCGCTGGTAGCGGCTGTACGTCGCCGGATCGCCGATCAGGCTGCTGAAAGGAATCTTGAGCACCACCAGCCCGCCGCTCTGTCGGTCGCGCGCCTTGTACGCGTCGCTCATGCCACCCTGGCCGAGACTCTCGAGAATCTCGTACCGCTGGTTGACGGTTTCGCCCGCCTGGTAGTGCATCGTCCCCACGTGCGCCGGGCTCACGCCTGGCCCCGTTGAAAAATACTGGAAAGCCAGCCGTTGCGACCGGGCGCGGGGCGCGCGTCGTCGACGGCGTTCACGCGCACGACCTGCACGGTCACGTTGTCCTGGCAATCACGGGCGAGCGCGCGATCGATCAAAGTCTGGCATGCGACAGCCGGCGGGCTGTCGCCAAGAATCTCCGAGATCTCGGCGTCCTCAATCGACGACCAGAGCCCATCCGAACACAGGATGAACTGGTCGCCAGCCTGTAGCGGGTGGCGCAGGTAGTCGGGACGCGGGATCAGTCGACTGCCCAGGGTGCGTGTCAGCGTGTTACGGCCCGGATGATCGCGCACCCGCTCCGGCTTCAGAATCCGCATGCGGACCAGCTCCGCCGCTTCAGAATGGTCCGAGGTGAGCTGGGTCAGCCCACCGGCGCGCCAGTGATAGATGCGCGTGTCTCCGATGTGCGCCACGTAGGCCTGGGCGCCGGCAATGGCCACCGCGGACAACGTCGTTTCCATCGAGCGGTACTCGGGATGATGGTGGGTCAGCTCGTGGATGCGCAGGTTGGCGGCCTGCACGGCCTGGCGAAGCGCCGGCTCGATGCGGGTGTGGTTGGAGGGTGAGTAGTACTCCTCGCCCATTCGGGCGACCGCGCTCGAGCTGGCCACTTCACCGGCAGCGTGGCCGCCGAGTCCATCGGCGACCACGTACAGATAGCCTTTGCGCTGGAGCGCGAGCGGATCTGAGGGTGCAAAGCACCCGACGCAGTCCTCATTCGTTTCGCGATGGGGTCCCGCGTCGGTGAGCCCGCTAGATTCGAGCTCCAGCGCCAACAGTCGCGCGGCTCAGGCGGCGGCCTTGGGCTGAGCCACGAGCGAGCGACCCGTCCGGCGGTTGCTGACGACGACGTAGATGGCGCTGAGAACGGCCCAGACCCCGGCGAAACCCAGCGCGATCAGCGACTCGGTCTGGCTGTCGCCGCCGCCGAGGAACCCCAGCCCGAGGATGACAATCAGCATCGTGAGGTTGGCCAGCAACCCGAGCACGGGGATCACCAGGTGCTTGAAGAAGTTGAAGTCCGGCCGGCCAGCGAAAGCGATGATCGCCCACAAGCAAGTCAGCGCGTACAGGACGAACGTGCCGAAGTTGGAGGCCAGCGTGATGCCGGTCAGCGTGACGACTGAGATGACGCCGATGACGCCGATGATCGCCGAGACCACGACCATGGCGTAGACGGCCATGTGCGGGGTGACGAATCGACCGTGGAGCAGCGACAGCGGCTCGGGCATCTCCTGGTCCTGGGCCATCGCAAACGTGATGCGTACGCCGGTGTTCATGGCCGACAGCGTGGTACCCAGAATCGCCAGCGCAACCGTGATGGCGATCGTGATGGACAGGCCAAACCCGATCCCACCCAGCAGCGAATCGCCGATCAGCGTGATCAGGTCGCCCATTGGCGCGCTCGACGCAGCCGCGGCCGCCATGCCGGTGGCCGTCGAACCATCGGGGAGGGTGTACACCAACTTGTCGGAGATGGCGAAGTTGGCCGCGAAGTACTCGATCAGGTACGCGAACAGACCCTGAATGACCAGCGCCAGGATGACCGCGCGCGGCACGTCGCGTCGGGCGTTCTTGGCTTCGGCGCCGAAAGCAGTGCACGACTCGAAGCCGACCAGGATCAAAATCGCGATCGTCGCCTGCATCAAGACGTTGAGCAGGTTCTTGGGCAGCACGACTGAGGCGGCCGACGGATAGTCGAACGCAGCGTTGTCGGGATTGGCGATGCGATACCAGATGGCCAGGGCTGAGAACAGGACGAGCGAGACAAGCTGGATGATGTTGATGACCAGCGCGGTCATCGTCGAGCCGTTGACACCCCGCAGGGCGATGAAGCCGACGAGGATCGAGAACAGGACGGCGATGACCATCTGTGGCACGACGCCAAGCTGAATGCCGAACTCGCCGAGGATGTAGGACAGCAGGATGGCCATGAAGGCGACCATGACGCCCGGGTACACCCAGTAGAAGAGGTGGGCGGCCCAGCCCGTGACCAGCTTGGCGATGCGCGCCCAGCGGTGATGCTTGACCTCCTCCTTGTCGACGAACGCCTTCTCGGCGAAGTAGTAGCACGAGCCTGAGCCCGCCTCGGGGTAGGCGCGCGCCAACTCGGAATACGACAGTGCCGTGAAGAACGCCAGGATCAGGGCGAACACGATGCCCGGCCACATGTCGAACGCCGTCGTGTCCCCGCTGCCCGGCGTCGTCTGCGCCGCCTGGATCTGCAGCGTGATCCACAGAAACGCGCCTGGCGCGATCAGCGCCATGGCGTTCACCGTGACGCCAGTCAGCCCCAGCGTGGGACGCATGCCCGAGCTACTCGTCGAACTACTGTCTACTGCCACCTACCTCACTCCTCTGCTCGCCGGGATGAACGCACTGCACAGGCTAGGCGGCGGGCTGGGCGCGAAGTTACGGCACCGGTGACGAAAGACAGGGCGCGTGGTTGTGCATCATGCACAAACCGTTGACAGGCTAGCCCTCTCCCTGGCCCTCTCCCACGGGGAGAGGGAGCCCCTCTACGCGGATCAGGGCGTGGACGCGGTCGCGCAGAGTGCGCCGCAGCCCCTCGATCGTCGGCGCGCCCTGCATGCTCCAGCGCTCGACGATCAGCGCGGCCGTGGCGTCGTCGAGGTCCTCGGCGGCCACGAAGTGCGCGATGCCTTCGGTCGACACGCGCGGGGCGTCGCGCGTGGACAGGCGGACCCACGGGTCGCTCCGAAAGCGGCGGGCCTTCTCGGAGAAGGAAAACGTGAACAGGTACACCACGCCGGGCGGAGCGATCACGAACCACGTGGGCACGGTGCCACGCGCTTCGCCTTCGCGCGAAGTCACCAGGACCTCGTCGGCGGCGGCCAGCGCTTCCAGAAACTCGGCGGGTAACGGTTGCAATCGCGCGACCCTGCCGATAGATTAAGGCAAGGCGTTGACAGAGACAGCGCCGCCGCGTACCCAACGTTCCAGAGAGCCCGCGTCGAGGTGAAAGGCGGGTGCGAAGGCCGCGGCGGAGATCACTCTCGAGCCAGTCACCAAAGAGCGTCCCGCTTCGGCGGGGAAGCAGGGTGGTACCGCGGACCTGGTTGCAGGTTCGTCCCTGAACGAAAGGAGACGAGCCTTGGTCACGCTGGTCGCGAACTCAATAAGCCAACCCTCACCCCCGACCTCTGTGCCAGAGGTAGAGGGGCGTGCTACGCGGACCATCACCGGTGGCGCACTGGCCTGTGAAGCGCTCCTGGCCGCGGGTGTGACCACCCTGTTCGGCTATCCCGGGGGCGCCGCGTTGCCGTTCTACCGCGAGCTGATGCGCTACCCCGAGTTGCACCACGTGCTCGTGCGCCATGAGCAGAACGCCGCCCACGCCGCGGACGGCTACGCGCGCACCACGGGCAAGGTGGGGGTGTGTGTAGCCACCAGCGGCCCGGGCGCGACCAATCTGCTGACGGGCCTGGCCACCGCATACATGGATTGCGTGCCCGTCGTCGCCGTGACCGGCCAGGTCGCCCGCGCCGCGATCGGCACGCAGGCGTTTCAGGAAGTCGACGTCCTGGGCATGGTCGGGCCGATCACCAAAGGCGCGTTCCAGTTGCACTCCGCCGAGGAGATCCCGGAGGTCTTTGCGCGCGCGTTTCAGCTGGCGGCCGAAGGCCGGCCGGGCCCCGTGCTGATCGATTTCCCCAAGGACGTCCAGATGGCCAGCGTCGAGGTTGCAGACGCGTTGCCGAGTCTCGCTCCGCCGGCGTCCGACCCCGCGCTGAGTGGCGCCGCCGAGTTTGCGCTCGAGCAGGCCGCGGCCTTGCTCCGCACCGCCGAGCGACCGGTCCTGATAGCAGGACATGGTGTCGCGATGGCCAACGCGAGCGGCGAGCTGCTGGCGTTCGCCGAAGCCAGCGGCGTGCCCGTGGGCATGACCCTGCTCGGCCTGGGCAGCTTCCCCGAAGCGCATCCCCAGTGCCTGGGCATGGTTGGCATGCACGGCACCGTGCAGGCGAACATGGCCATGCACCACGCCGATCTGGTGATCGGCGTTGGCATGCGCTTCGACGACCGGGTGGTCGGTCGGCCGAAGGACTTCGCGCCGAGGGCGCATATCGTGCACGTCGACATCGACCCGAAGTCCTTCGGTCGCGTGGTCCGCGCGGACGTGCCCGTGCTGGCAGACGCCCGCGCGGCCCTGTCGGGGCTCACGTCTCTGTCCGAGCATCGCGCCCGGCCGAAGTGGTGGCGCCGACTGCGGGAGTGGGCCGCCGCGCACGACGGCTGCGGCCTGGTCGACGGCAGCTGTGCCCCGCCCCACGAGGCGCCAACCACGCCCGAGGTGGTCCGCGCGCTGCGTCGCGTCATGGGCGGTTCGGCGGTCGTGGTCTCCGACATCGGCCAGCATCAGATGTTCATCGCCCTGCACCACGGCTTCGCCCGACCCAACCAGATGCTGACCAGCGGCGGCCTGGGGACAATGGGCTACGGACTGCCGGCCGCGCTGGGCGTCAAGTCGGCGCTTCCCGGCCGACAGGTGTGGGCGGTCGTCGGCGACGGCGGCTTCCAGATGAGCGCCGCCGAGTTGTCAACCCTGGTCGCCTCGAAGCTGGCGGTCAAGGTGCTGGTCGTCAACAACCAGTGCCTGGGCATGGTCCGCCAGTGGCAGGAGCTGTTCTACGACAACGTGTACAGCCATTCGCTGCTACCGCAGCCGAGCTTCGAGGCGCTGGCCAAAGCCCACGGCTGCTGGGCGACCACGGTCAACCGCCGCGATGAGCTGGAAACCGCCTTGCGCGAAGCCGCGCTGCACCCTGGCCCGGCCGTGGTCGACGTGCGCGTACCGGTCGAGGAAACCGTCTACCCGATGGTCCCCGCCGGCTCGCTGCCTGGCGAGGTGCGCTGCGTGGATGACATCGACGCCGCGTTGTGACGCGCGTCGTGGTAGTGAAACAGACCTGACTCGGGGTACCCGGGCCGAATGCGGTAGTTGAATCGCTGCCGAAATCGCCCGTAGAAGCTGGTATCCGGGAAGGTGACCAGCTGGAAGCGGCGCGGGTCGGCCGCGATGTGCGCGACGTCGTTAGGCGCGAATTCGTCGAATGACTCCTGCCCGTCGACGCACACACTGATCGGGAAGCGGCCAAGCTGGATCAGCGTGATCGGCGTCGACTCGGCGACCGAAAACGAGGCGCGCATCGGCGTGTGGGCGCAGATCGGCGTGACGGCGAAGGTCTGACTGCCTGGCGCCAGCACGGGGCCGCCCGCCGCCAGGTTGTAGGCGCTGGACCCCGGACTGGTGGCGATGATCAGCCCGTCGCCTGGCAGCGGGTTCAGGTATTTGTTGTCGATGTACAGCTCGAGCAGCGCCATCTGCTGCCCGCCGCCAGGCACGACGAAGGCGTGAAAGACCACGTCCTGCACCGCCCACAGTGAACACAGCGGCGCGCCGGCGCGCTCGAGCTCGACCCGAATCGTCGAGTCGACGCGCACGTCGTACCGCCCGACGAGCACCTGCTTGAGCCGCGTCTCCCAGCGTGAGGGTGGCACGTGGGCGAGGAAGCCGAACTGTCCGAAGTCGATGCCGAGCACCGGCACGTTGCAGTGGCTGCGAGCGGCGCGGACGACCATACCGTCGCCGCCGAGGACCACCTGCATGTCCGCATCGCACGGCTGTTCGGAGTACGCGTCGCGCTCGCGCAGCCACGCCTGCATGCGCTCGCCGAGCTGGACGGCTTCAGTTTTGCTGGGATCGGCGATGACGCTCAGCGAGCGGGGCTTGGGACTCAGGCGCTGTCGGGCGCGCGGTTGGACCACTAACTGCGGATTGTTAGAGATCCCGCAACAACTTGACCACCTTGCCGCGCACTTCGACCTGTTCGGCGGGGACAAGGATCGGCTGCATGGCCGGGTTGCGCGGCTGCAGGCGCACCGTGCCACCCTCGAGATAGAAGCGCTTCAGCGTTGCGCCGCCGTTGGCCGTCGTGTCGTCGTTCACGATGGCCACCGCGATGTCGCCGTTGTCGACCGAAGGCTGGGGGCGCACCACTACCAGGTCTCCGTCGTCAATATGGTCCTCGATCATCGAAGTGCCCCGCACGCGGAGGGCGAAGCAGTTGTCGGGCACCGTATCCGCCGGCAGCTCGATGACCTCGTCGGGGTCTTCGACGGCTTCGATCGGCAGGCCGGCCGCGATGCGGCCGACGATCGGGATGCGCACCACCCGCGGCTGCGCCTGTCGCTGCGAGCGCGGCGTGCCGACCAGCTCCAGGCCGCGCGAGACTTCACGATCGCGGCGAATGCGCCCTTCTCGCTCGAGAACGCGCAGGTTGTAATCCACCACGGAGGTCGACGAGATGCCTACCTTGTCGCCAATCTCGCGGATGCTTGGAGGGTAGCCGCGCTCGTCGACATAGTCCTCGATGTATTTGAGGATATTTTTCTGGCGTTCAGACAACTTCTTCGACGACACACTCATCGTTTTCACCCTCACGGCGCGGCCTACGGTCTGGTCCGCCTGCTAGAACAGGCGTTCGGAACCACTATAACCACGTCCCGCGCAATGTGTCAATTTCTTGACAACGCGCATTGCACAGCCTTGACAAACGCCGGCGGCTGGTCCACGTGGACGGTGTGGCCCGCGTCGGGCACGACGCTCAGGTCGGCCCGCGGTAACAGGGTTTGCATGCGCTGAGCGATCGCGCAGTAGCGCGTGTCGTTCTGCCCGACGATCAACTGCACCGGCAGGTCCAGGCTGGCCAGGCGCGACCAGAGCGGCTGTTGCCGACCGGCGCCCATGCCGCGCAGGCTGTTGGCCAGTCCAAGCGGGGAGTTCTGCAGCCGCAGCGCGTGCTGG
>JAFAOS010000575.1 GCA_019247515.1 Chloroflexota bacterium
CGCGGTCAGCGACTCCACTTGCTCCAGAATGGCTTGACCCGGCGATCCTTCGACGTCGCAGACTGTTGCTGCCGCCTCCCGCCGGGGTTCATCAGTCATCTCGAGTGGTGGGAAACGGCGCCTGGCGTCACGGCGTTCCTCCGACCGTTCATGGAGCACCGCACGAGTGTGCTGTATGACCGCCACGGCTGCGGGCTGTCCCATCGTGAGCGCATCGACTTTACAGTCGAGGACGATTTTCTCGACATCGAAGCGGTCGCCCAGGTGGTCCTGGACAACAAGTTTGCCCTGTTTGGCGATTCCTTTGGTGCGGTGCCAGCCATGATGTATGCGGCTCGACATCCCGAACGAGTGAAACGCCTCGTACTTTACGGGTCGGGCTTCGGGGCCGTCCCGCCTGAGTGGATCGACCGCTCGACCGCGATCTCTTCGTCAAAGCCTCGTTGATGAGGTTGATTCCGAGCGGTGCGGACGAGGAGACTTTTCGGAGTTTTGTGCGTAGTTTCCGGATCGCGGCGACTCCAGATATGCAGGAGTGTCTGGAGAGGGTACGATTTGATGGACGAGCGGACGATAACGCAGTCCGAGTGTAGAAGATAGGTACCGCGCCTGGGGGAGCCCGACCATCGGCGCCGCGCGTCCACTCAAGATGACAGCGCAGTCGGACTACGCGGCGCGATGCACGACAACTTCGGCGTTGCCAATCCGCCGCGGTTGTACTACGCCGCGATCGGTGAGCTCGGTGATGCCGAGGTCGATGTCGTCGGCGCTCAGCAGGAGCTGAAACACACTTCGCAGCTTGCGCCGCGTGCCGAACACGGCTGCCGACAGGTACGCGCTCAACAAAGCTGCCACGGCGTCTGGTCGCCGCAAGCCTGACGCGGTCGACACAATGCGCTGGTGCGACGACGCAAAGAGTCGGTAAGGATACCCCTCTCTGGTCAGGTAAAAGACGCCCTGACCACTCCCGCTCGAGGGTCCGCGGTCCACCAGAAGTTCTCGCTGGAGCTCGGCAAGCGCGAGGTCCGCTGCATCCGGTCGAGGCTGGCCGTCTGCGTTCAACAGGTGGCGAATGTCCCCGCTCGTGGCTGTTTCGTTGTCGGTGATGAACTCGAGGGCGCGTCGCGCCGCGTCTGAGACGCGCGGTTCTGTGTGTTCGCGTCGCAAAGCGTAGATCGCGGGCATGAGGCGCGTATGAGCCAGAGCGAGACGATTCGCAATCAGGTTGATTTCGACAGCTGATCCGTTGCCGAGCAAAGCGTTTGTCAGCTCGAATGCGCGCGCGTGCGCGGGCTTTTCTTCCTCAAGAATGGGTGCCTGGCACTGGGTAGCGCGGTACATGCTCGCAAGTGGCAAGTTCGTAGCGGCGCCATATCGCAGCGCGACTCCGACCTCGCTCATGAAGCTCAGCGCATCCGCTGGTGTTTGAAGACCGGAGCGGCCGTCCAGCCACAGGCCGACCCGCTGGCGGCGCGTCAGCTCAGGCAGGTCCATTCGCCAGCAACGGGGATCAAACAAAACGCCGTCACGCATCCTCCTGTAGCGACGGTGACGTCAGCCAAGCATCGGGCGCGGGTCGAACGTGACTCGGATCCGCGTGATGCGGCCGTCCTCCACATGGCTCCAGTTGACGATCGCCATCGGACCGGCGGTGGCCGTTCGCAGCTCGGACCAGGTCAGTACGTCCGGTCCGTCAACCCAGCGATGGAGCACCTCGACGTGTCTGGTCATGGCGAACATGCCACCCAATCCGGTGAGGGTCTCCGCGACGCCGTGGGTTTTGCCGAGGGCGCCGACGAAATCGACGTCGGTGTGCAGCAGCGGCCGCACGCGTTCGATATCGTTGGCCTTCCAGGCGTCGAAGTACGCACTGGCGACGCTCCGCGGCGAGTCATCCGTACTCATCCACTCAGTATGCATGCTCCGAACTATTCGCTTACAGGAGTCCAATCTCCCCGGCTCCGAGCTCGCCGTCGATTGGCCAATTATCGCGCGCACCGAGACGCTGCGCGAGGTCGGAATCGAACCGTACGTCATGGTCTATCGCGACTTTGGCGAGCAGGACCTGCGCGACCAGCGGCGGATGGATCTGCAGCACTGGAACAATGGCCACATCTGGCGCGCCTGGGCTACATGCTCGGAGACAATGCCTGTGCCGCGGTCCGCGTCCGACTGCAGCACGTTGATCTCGAGCTGTTCGCCTGACAGTCCCTGGACCTTCGCTTCGACGATATGTGGCGGAGTGGTCCGTTTGACCGCCGCTGATTCGGCCGAAGGGCAGCAGGCCGTTGAGCCCGTAGACGCGGATGCGCACTCCCTTCGGCGCCTTGCCGACAACCTCAGCCCGCATGGGCCGCTCTCGCTGCACCAGCAACTCGCCGACGAGCACAGCCGCGTCGGTCCGCGCGCCGAATGGGTCAAATTGCAGCGGGACTGCATTCGGTCTCCAGTGCGTAGTTAATCGCGTCGATCAGCGACATGCTCCTTCCCTGTGCGAGAGCCCGTGCCTGCACAGGGGATGTCGGAGAAAGTAGAGGATTTATTTGTCGGCGCGGACGGGACACGGGCGCGCTCACACCGCTCTCAGCCCGCACGGTTGCCGCTGCCGCCGCCAGGCATGCTGCACGTTCAGTTTGAGCCTCCGCTTCAGCCAGGAGAGCGAAACGCTCCAGCGAATCGGCGAGTCGGGAACGGGCGCCGAGATCCCTGAGATGCGCCACACCCTCGGCGAAGTAGGAACGCGCGGTGGCGTAATTGCCGGCGTCCATCGCGACATCGCCCAGCACATCCAGGGCGAGCGCAATTCCCTCTCGATTTCCAAGCGAGCGCGCAAGAGCTATGCTTTGTTGCTCCAGATCGGCCGCCGCGACCAGGTCACCTTGCATTCGCTCCACGTCACCCAGTGCGCGCAGAGCGTTGGCCTGGCCGAAGCGATCCTTCGCCAACCGAAATTCCTCGAGCGCAGCCAGATACCGGACTCCTGCAGCTTTCAAGTCAGCCTCCGCCCGCGCGCTGCTGCCCAGGAAGAACAATGCGTACCCAGAGGCGTGGTGATCGTCGATATCTTGCTGGATCGCGAGGCTGGTCTCTTCGTGGGCGCGGGCCTGCGTGACTTCACCGAGTGCAAGTGCCACACGCCCGAGTCCGTCGTGCGCCAGGGCCGTGTGCGCCAGATCAGCACTCCGCTGAGAAATCGACAAACACTCCGCATAGAAGTCGCGCGCCATCAACTGGAATCCCTGAATCCAGGCTAATGTGCCCGCCGCGTGCAGCGCTCTCATGCGCCAGCCAGATTCGACACTCCCCCGTAGCGCGAGTACCGTGGCGAGCCAGTCGAGTCCCTCACGGCGGTGGCCTCGGATAATCCACCACCACAGCAAACCCGAAGCCAGCCGACAGCCGAGCTCGGCATTCTTAGACTTGACAGTCCAGGTCAGGGCGGCGCGGAAGTTCTCGCGATCCCACTCCAATCGATCGAGCCATCTAATTTGCGGCGCGCTGGTAAGCTCCGGCACAGCCTGCTCCGCAAGGGCGACGTAGTGCACCGCGTGACGTGCGCGCGCACCCGATTCGTCGCCTGTCGTCGCGAGGCGTTCGAGCGCATATTGGCGCACAATCTCCAGAAGGCCATAGCGGACGGGCCCGTCTGTCGGTGTCTCATTGAGAACGAGGGACCGGTCCACCAGGTGCGCGAGCACGTCGAGTACTCCTGCAACCCGGAGAGTCGGACCGGAGCACACTGACTCTGCCGCTTCGAGATCCATGCCGCCGGCAAAAACCGCGAGACATGCCAGCGCGTCGCGTTCATCGCGACTGAGCAGGCGATAACTCCACTCCAGAGTCGCGCGAAGCGTCTGGTGGCGTGCGGGTGCTGTTCGAGTGCCAAGCGTGAGGAGGCTGAACTGGTCTGCCAGGCGATCCCGGAGTTGGTAAACATCCAGCGCCCGCAATCGTGCAGCGGCCAACTCCAGCGCCAGCGGGATACCGTCAAGGCGTCGACAGATCTGCGCCACTATCGGCGCATTGCCCTCAGTCAACGCGAATCCCGGTTGCATTGCGGCTGCCCGCTGGGCGAACAACTCGACAGCCCCGTAGTTCTCCAGTTGTGGCCACTTCCAGGTGTCGTCGACAGGAACGTTGAGCGAAGGGACTCGCCACGGATGTTCGCCTTCGACGCACAGCGGCTCGCGACTGGTGGCAAGGATGGTCAGTCGCGGGCAGGCGCGCAGGAGCTCATCGGCCATGTGTGCGCACGCATCGATGAGGTGCTCGCAGTTATCCAGGATGAGCAACAAGCGTTTCGGGCGCAGGACATCAATGCAGGTAAAAGTCAGGCGACGATCCGGCTCCTCGCTGATGCCGCCACTGTGAGCCAGTGCGCGCGAAACACTATCCGGGCCGCTGACCGAGGCGAGCTCTACAAGCCAGACGTCCTCGAAGCTGGTGGCAACGTCTTCGGCGAGCTGGAGGGCCAACCGCGTCTTACCGCATCCACCAGCGCCGGTCAGGGTGAGTAGTCGCGTCTTCGGCAGTAGCTGCTGAAGCGCGTGCCGCTCATTATCGCGTCCAATTAGCGCTGTCAGCTGGGCGGGGAGACGCGAGGCAGTTGAACCGGGTGCAGCCGAGTGATTACTCGCCACTGCTGGCGCTGCGGGTGAGCCTGTGCCAGGCAGGCGGCGACGAGTTGGGGCGGCTGCCGTCGCGAGCAGCGCGCCCTCCTCGGCCGAAAGTCCCAGGGCACTCACGAGCGCGCGCAGTGTCGCGGCTGTTGGCGATGCGTCGCCGGCCTCGAGATGCTGCAGCCCGCGCAGACTGAGGAACGCGCGCTCGGCCAACGCGGCTTGCGTCAGGCCCAAGGCCCGTCGATGGTTGCGCAGGAGCGTCGCAAAGGGTACAGACTGCGGCGGCATCTGGTCGTCGTTACCGGCTCCCGTATATAGCATGAAGCCGCCAAACCTGCCAAACCGTTCAAGTTGGCGTCTTTGCGTGGCGGCTCTGACGTTGTTTCGCACCGCCGAGGTAAGCGACTGTGCGTGGTGCGCCCCTTGATCACAGGTGGCGACCGATGCTCGAGGAGATTGTATGTCTCACCGTGCGCAAACCCAGATGATGACTGGGTCAATTGAAGCGAACAAGGACGTTGTCCGCCGGCTCTTCGAGCAGGTGTTCAATCGGGGAGATCTGGCGATGGTCGACGAGTTGTGGATCGCGGGGATGCTCGAGGAGGGCAAGCGCAGCATTGTGGCGCTGCGCACGGCTTTTCCCGACTACCACCGCACGATCGATGCGCAGATCGCGGAAGGCGACATCGTGGCCACCCGATGGACTGCGCGCGGGACGCATCGCGGTCCGTTTCAGAGCCGCATCCTTGGTCGGACTATTCCGCCGTCCGGCAGGAGCTTTGAAGCCCAAGGGATCAGCATGCATCGCATCGCGGACGGTCGCGTAGCTCAGGCATGGGTCGTGGGCAATGACAGTGCTGAACTTCTTGCTCAACTTGGTGCCTTGGCTGTCTCACCGTCCGACTCTGCCTGAATGAGCGCCTCCCCCCAAAGCTCGACTCGTTCACCCCGCGAGTTGCGCACGAATTGTTTGCACCAACTGCGTCGACCGCTTCGGATTGCGTGCATAAGCGCGTGGTCTGCGCGTAGGCAAGCTCTCAGCCAGCAGTGATGCATCACCGTTCTCTCGATCCTTGTTTCGTCCGTCGTCTCGGCGTCGACCTCCCCGTGGCCATTGACAAACGCAACGCCGGCTACTCAATCTCCCGATGTGGCACCCTGCCAGCAGCCGTTCAACGTGGTTGCACGCTGATCGTGTAATTGATGTTCTCGATGAAGTCGACCGCGCCGCCGGCGACGGGGTTGCCGCCGGGATAGTTGATTTCGCCCCCGAAGTGAATGTGGTGCACACCGGTGGAGAGCGGTGCCAGCATCACATAGACCCCTCGGCACTACCGCCCGGCGCTGGCGGCATGTCCCCGCAGGGAAGTTGCACGCGAAGAACTGGCCGACGTTGTTTGGCGGCAGTGTATAGGAGAACCAGGGCGACGGCGGCCGGTACGTGGTGTTCGGTCCGAACAGCCCGCTCACCGATGCGCCGTCGATTGTGGCCGACAGGGCGCCGGCAACGATGTCGTCGATTTCCGTTGCGGCGGCGGTCTTTAGCTGATCAGCGCTCCAGGTCGCGTTCGGGCAACCCAGGTTGTCGAACTCGTCATTCACCAGCGGGAAAAACAAGAAGGTCGCGACGGGAACGGCGCACGTTCGATATCCGTTATCCTCCTCCACTTTCCTTGGGATGTGGTGGACGTGGGCAGATACGTCCCGCCGAGAAACCACACATTGCCACTTTGACCGGCGTCGCAAGCAACCGGCACTGGCGCGTCGGGAGTTCTGGCGGCAGAAAACTCCGGACTGATCGAGACCGAGGTGTCGTACAGCCACTGCCACCAACGAGCAGCCCACTGCCCGTAGCTGGCACCATGGGGATGGGACTGCGGGGGCATTGACCGAGGAACTGATCGACACTCTGGCCGACATGCTGCGCGTGGTCGAAGCGGACCCGTCCGACGCCGAACTCGGTCGACAGGTGAAGTCGACCGTGGCGCGGCATGGCGACCTTGCCGAGCTGCTCGCCGGCTGCTTGCCGACCGTGAGCCTCTCAACGTGCGGCGTGGCTCACACAACAAGCTCGGCTTCGCCCTACAGCTGATCAGCTCGGCGCGCTCGGGCTAGTTCTGAATGCGATCATGGTGTGGAACACCCGCTACATGGGCCACGCGCTGCACGATCTTCGGAATGCGGGCATGCCAATCAATCCCGAGGACGTCGAGCGACTCTCACCGCTGCTGCACTACCATGTTCATCTGGACGGCCGCTACACCCTTCGCACTGCCCGAAGCGGTGGCGCACGGAGAGCTAAGGCCGATCCGTGACGCCATCGATCCCAGCGGGCAGGTCTTCGATCTGCTGCCGCTGTTCGTCTATTGGCGACTTGGCGCGCGGCCAAACGGGCTGGACAATGGGAGCGGTGTGAGCGGAGACGTTCACGCACCGTTCTGACAGTGCCCAGGCTGCGACCCTCGGCCACTCACCCACCCCTGCATTTTGGGCCATTTGGTCGAGCGGCTCGCGCTGGGCCGTGTCGCCGCCGCGTTCGCCCGCCGAGATGGGTGGCGGCTTGCTGCTGCACCCCGGCCGTGGCAGCCCTCGAGCACTACTGTGCTATTGCTGGGGACTCGTGGGGACGCCCAGCTGCTGGTACATGCTTAGCCGGTCCACACTGTCGCGGATCTCAGCGATCTGGCCGGCACGAATGCGGTACAGGTCCATCCCTTTGGCCCTGAATGATTTGTTGGTCGGAGCCACGCGTCCTAGCGCTGGGCTCTGCAACTCCGCCAGGTGGGTTCCCGCCCAGGTGAAGTAGGTGGCGACCAGGTCCCCTTCCGCAACCATCTCGTCGACCGTCACACGGAGATCGGGGAAGGTGGTACGCACCATTATGCTGAACTGGCGCATGCCGTCCCGACCAACTGCCGCGCCGTTGTAGGTCACATCAGGCGCGACGAGCTCGTCGTACGCTGCGAAGCTCTTCCTGTTCAGTTCGTCGTAGTACCGGCGGATGAGTGCCTTATTGTCCTGGGTTGACATGGATCGCCTCCTGGAGGTCAGCGTCTTCGACGAGGGATGTGGGCGCCACTGCGCGAGGCATCCACTGCTGAGGGACGCTCCAGCGCGCCCGCACGCGCCTGTAATTCGGCGTACCCGAGTGTGGAGCGGATATCGCGATGGCACAGCACCCGCTGCACGATTTCGAGCCGCTGGCCTTGCGCGATCAGCTCAATGCCGGTTTGCGCCATGATGGGCTCAGACACATCGCCGTGTGTCACCAGCCGGACCGTCCGCGAATTGCAGCAATACGTTTCGCGAAAGTTGCCGAACACATCCAGCACATGCTTGCACTAGCGCACAGTACCAGACACTCCGGGCTGAGTGCCCCGGCGCCGATCCAGATCGCAGGGTTACCACCCGCCCGGCCTGCCGGCTCGAGTGTGGGCGGCGGTCCATTTTCGTCGTGCCAGCCATTGACAAGGACACCCGTCGGCGGAAGGGGTGATCGACGGCAAGTGAGCACGATCTCGCCTGTCGGATCACTCGCACAGTACGCACCCTCGACCTCCAGGGCGCATGCGCTCAAGTCAGCTGGCAGCAAAGCCAGTCGCAGCGGATCACTGGGAGACAATGGTCGCGGTTGCAGCTGTTGAAAGTCAATCTGTCTGACCACCGAGTTGACTCACGTTAAATGGCGCCCGGCCACGAGTGTTTGCCACCAGTAATGTCACCCTGGACTCGCCACGGGTGAGCGAGCCGAGGGAGATGAGTGAAGTCAACGATGAGCTTTCGCGCCAAGCGCGAGTTGTTGGTCCAGGTGGCGCCGCGCTATCGAGCCGCCCGGCACGGGCAGCGTTCAGCCATACTCGACGAGTTCGTCGCAGTGACCGGTTACGAACGCAAGTACGCGATCCGCTTGTTGCTCGGTCCGATTCGACCACCTGACCCAATCCGTGGACCACGAGCTCCTCGGTACGTCATGGAGGTCCAGCGAGCGCTGACCACCGCCTGGACAGCAGCAAACGGGATCTGCGGCAAGCGGCTGGTGCCGTTCCTGCCCGAGCTGGTTTCCACGCTGGAGCGTCACGGTCACCTCGATCTCGCGGATGAGGTGCGCAAGCAGTTGCTCACGCTGAGCCCGGCGGCGGCAGATCGGCTGCTGGCTCCCCTGCGCCAGCCAGCAGCCTGACCACGACGAAGGCAGGACGGCTGCTGAAGAAGCAGATCCACGTGCGGACCTTCACCGAATGGACCGATGTCAAGCCAGGTTTCCAGAGGCGGACCCCGAACTCACTGCCGTTATCCGTGTCGATGCCGAGCAGCGGGAAGGGAAACATGCCCCGCGCGCGCTGCAGAGCGTGGATGACACCATGCTGGCTGCGGTGCAGCAACGGTAGGCATTCCGTCCACGTCGTGGCGACGTCGGTTAGCGTCAGCGTGTACAGGAAGGCGCCCTCCATGCTGCCGCCGCAGTGCGCGACCGAGCCTCACAAGATCAGTCGCCGGGAGTCTTGCCAATTTCGTGGCCTGGCGGTTGGACGGGCGACGCCCGTGATCGGTTGTGGTCGACTCGCCGGCCGCCGGCAGGTTTCGAACGCAGCGCGGTACCAGCAAATAGGGTAATTGCGCATGAGATCACGAGTGGTACCATGCGGCCGATGAAGCGGATCACCAGCGAATACAGCCAGGCCGTGTTCAACCTGCCCTGGCTGGTGGCGCAGGAGGAAGGCTTCTTCGCACAGGTGGGCATCGAGGTGGAGTTCATTCGCGGCCGCCAACGCGACCCGAAGTTGCCCGCGGAGAGCGACCCGAGCAAGATCGATCCGTTCTGGCGCCACGCCCCATTTGAGGAGGGCCAGGCGACGGTGTTTAACGCCTGTGAGTGGGGCCAGATCCGCCGCTCGGACGACAGCCGCATCGGCGGGCGGATTATCATGTTGCGGCCGGCAGTGGTCAGCCAAGGCCTCTTCGTGCGGCCGGACTCGCCCCTCAGCCACCCGCAAGACCTGCGCGACAAGACCATCGCGGTGAACTTCCACGCCGGTTCGCACTACTTGAGCCTGCAGATGCTGGAAGGCTTCATGGCCCGCGATGAGATCAAGTGCGTGCACTTGGGCCAGGCCGAAAATCGCTACAAGGCGATGCTGGCCGGCGAGGTCGACTGCGCTGCGCTGATGGAGCCGTACATCGCCGTCGCGGAGAAGGCCGGTTGCGCGTTGATCATGGAGGCCTATTACGCCGGCTCAGAGATGGCCACGCTGGACATGGACGAGGAGACGGCGTTGGCTATCGACCGCGCCATCCGCAAGGCGGTGCGAGCAATCAATGCGGACAAGCGGCGCTACCTACATCATCTGAAGGCCGACGTTCCGGCCGACCTGGGCCCGCTCTCGACGGATGACTTCCGGCTGTCGCGCCTGCGGTACCTGGACCCGCGGCCGTACCCGGCCGAGGAGTTCGAGCGGACGCACCAGTGGCTGGTGAGCTGGGGATTGGTGTCACCGGAAGCTACCTATGAGGAGCTAGTGGACAACCGGATTGGACTTCGATAGGAGCGCGTCCACACGCCGCCGCATCGTCACGCTCGCTCACCGCGACCGCTCATTCGCCGTGCACACAGAACTGGGTGTAGCTCAAGCCGTCCGGGTTGGCCTGCTTGTACTCCAACCACAGCAGTTGCAGCGTCACATGCTGGCTTCGGGCGCTCCATGCGATGTTGCGGTCGGCCACCCAATGTTGAGTCCGCGTCACCCCAGGTCAACCCGAGCTGCGAGTAGGCCTGCTCAGGAGAACAGGACCCAGGACGAGTGTCGCAACCCAAGCGATCAGCAAGCACGCCAAGTGCGACAACAGCGAGTAGGAACACGATGATGCCTTCCATGACCGCTCCCTTCGAGATTTCGGATTGAGTGGTCGAGAAGCGCCTCCAAGCGGACTCGCTCGCATCTTCCCACCGACTCTGAACCCAATGCTGGCAGGGCCCACATCCGATGCCGATGAGCGGCATGGACGCAATCGGTACGCAATGCGTCCACATGTCCGGGCCTTCAGTCTTGAGGTGCGTCACGCGGACGGATAACCTCGTCGAGGTCGAAGCCGGGTCATGCACCAGGTAGGATCGTTTGGCGTCGTACTACGGGAATATCGCGCACAGGCCGGCCTGTCGCAGGAAGAACTGGCCGAGCGAGCAGGCTTGAGTCGGCGTGGGGTGGCCGATCTCGAGCGTGGCGCACGCCGATTGCCGCACCCAGCCACAGTTCGCCGCCTGGCCGACGCGCTGGAGCTTCCGCCAGACCGGCGCGCGGCGCTCCAGTCCGCGGCTGTCGCAACTCGGCACGATCAGGCGTCCAACACGGGTCGCCCCGAAGATGTTGTTAGTGACGAACTCAATAATCTCCCCGCCGAGCTCAGCAGCTTCATCGGGCGGGAACAAGAGGTCGCCGAGGTTATTTCCCTTCTGCCCACCACGCGCTTGCTCACACTGACAGGTGCAGGCGGAGTGGGCAAAACGCGCCTGGCGCTGCAAATCTCGGCGGGCGTCGGCCCTGACTACCGGGACGGGGTCTGGCTCGTCGATCTCGCCCCTTTGGCGGACCCGGTGCTTGTACCGAAGGCGGTGGCACTCGCCTTGAATGTTCAGGAGCAACCGGGACGTCCGCTGATCGATACGCTCACCGATCGACTGCGTCGACGACAATTGCTGCTCGTTCTGGACAATTGCGAGCATCTGGTCCAGGCCTCTGCCGAACTCGCTGATGGGCTCCTACGCAGCTGTGCAAGTCTGCGGATTCTGGCAACCAGCCGCCATGTTCTGCGCGTACCTGGTGAACGTGTCTGGCGCGTTCCCTCGCTCCAAGTACCTGAGGATCATCAGCGCACGACGACTGAGCAGGTCGGCCGAACGGAGGCCGCGCGTCTGTTTGCCGAGCGTGCGCGAGCCGTTCAACCCATGTTCAGCGTGACCGAGCACAACGCCAGGGCGGTCAGCCAGATCTGTCGCCAACTTGACGGCATTCCGCTCGCGCTGGAGCTTGCGGCCGCACGAATGGCGGTGCTCAGCCCCGATCAACTGGCCGCACGGCTTGAAGATAGGTTCAAGCTGCTAACCGGTGGCAGCTCGACGGGGTTGCCGCGCCACCAGACGCTACACGGCACCTTGGACTGGAGTCACGAGCTTCTGTCTGCGCCAGAGCAAACGCTATTCCGACGGTTGGCCGTGTTTGCGGGTGGGTGGACGCTCGAGGCCGCCGAAGCTGTCTGTACGGACCGCGACCTGCCTGGACGGGATGTCCTCGACCTGTTGTCAGCGCTGGTTGGCAAATCGCTGGTCATTATGGACGCTGGGCCCGACGGCAGCCGCTACCACTTGCTCGAGACACTGCGGCAGTACGCCTTCCAAAAGCTGCGCGAGTCCGACGAAGACACGAAACTGTGTCGAAGACAGCGGGACTGGTGCATCGCACTCGTCGAAGAGGCAAGTCCACATCTGTATCGTTGGGAGCAGGTCGAGTGGCTGGATCGCCTTGACCGCGAACACGGCAACTTGCAAGCAGCACTCGCGTGGAGCCATGCCAGCGGCGATGGTGCCGTGCCGCTCGGTCGCCTGGTGACAGCGCTGGGATGGTTCTGGTATTTGCGCGGCCATCTTAACGTTGGCCGGCCTTGGCTCGAGCAAGCTGTCTCGAAGATCGAACGGCAGTCCGTTCGCGGCGGCGCGCTGCTGAGCATGGGTTGGGTCGCTTTCGGGCGCGGAGAGCTCGAGCATGCGGGTACGTTGTGCGAAGAAAGCCTGGCCTGCGCCCGTGCATGCGGCGATAGCGAAACAGCGGTCGTTGCGATGACAGCACTGTCTTTCACACTGCGCGATCGTGGACAACTTGACCGCTCGATGCCACTCCTGGAGCAAAGCCTCGAGCTTGCGCGCGCGATTGGATTTCGCTGGGGCGAAGCGTTTTCGCTCTACCTCCTGAACCAGGAGTGGAGTCGACGTGGGAACCTCGCCGGAGTCGATGAGTGCTGCCGGCTTGCGCTGCCGATCTTCAGGGACATTGGAGAACGCCTGGGTCTGGCGTACACGCTGAAGGACCTGGCTCGGCTGAAGTTCGAGCGCGCCGAGTACGCCGAGGAAACCGAACTGGAGCAGGAGTCACTGACGCTGTCCCGTGAATTGGGCAACCGGCCGCACATCGCCGTGACCCTCACCGGGCTGGGGGGACTGACCGCCGCGCAAGGCGACTACACACGCGCCGCGCGCTTGTTCGGGGCCGCGGATGTCTTGCGCGAGACCGTTGGGGCTGCAGTCTCTCGACCCCAACTGGAGGTCGATGCAAGCTACGAGCTTGCGGTCGTCGCCGCACGCAAGCGCCTCGGCGGCTCGGCATATGCGGCTGCTCACCAGGCCGGGCGCTTGCTGCAACTCGAGGATGCCGTGGATGAGGCACTCGTGCCGTCTCAAACCACCAGCAGGGGTGCTGATGTCCAGTCTGCGGAGGTCCGTGCCCTGAGCGCCCGTGAACTGGAGATCGCGTCGCTCATCGCCAGCGGCCGCTCGAACCGGGAGATTGCCTCTGAGCTCATCATCGCGCGTCGCACTGTTGACACGCATGTTGGTCACGTGCTCGGCAAGCTAGGACTGCGAACGCGCGCCCAGGTGGCCGTCTGGGCAGTTGCCAGGGGGCTGGTCCAGCTTAACTAAACTGTCATAAAGTTCGCGCGAGTCCAATACGTAAATCACTGGATGGCGAACCATCCACGGCGGCCGTAGTGTCTGGTCTTGTAAGAGGAGAAGCAGGATGACGAATGGGCTCGGGCTTGCCGTTATACCAGGCGCTGGCTGGACAGCCAGCGACATCCGCACCATTTCCCGCGAAGCGGAGGACGCGGGCTTTGACTCGATTTTCACTACAGAAGTCAACAACGACGCCCTTGCGACTGCGCAATTGATGGGGTCGGCGACCAGACACATCAGGGTTGGGACATGGACCGCAAACATCTATCTGCGGCACCCCTACGTGTGCGCGCAGGGGGCGGCGCTGATTGCCGAGGCTACCAACGGTCGATTCATGCTCGGCCTGGGCGTCAGCCACCAGCCGGTCAACGCCGCACTGGCGATCGACATGGCGAAGCCTTCGGACGACATTCGTACGTACGTTGACTCTGTCCGCAACTGGCTCAGAGGTGAGGGCCCGCCGACCCATTTGCCTCAACAGCCAGCGCGTATTTCGGTTCCGATCTATGTCGCCGCCCTCACGTCTCGAACTGTGGAGCAGGCGGCCGAACGCGCGGACGGGATCATGCCGATATTCTGGTCTCCAGACCGTGTTAAAAGCAGCCGCTCCTGGTGTAATCGCGGGCGTGCGAGAGCCGGCCAACGCGAGCCACTGATTGTCACGCTCGGCATACCCACGTTCGTCGGTAACGACGTCGAGCAACAGCGCGAGATAGCGAGACAGAGTCTTGGTCTCTACACCTTTTTCCCATTTTTCCAGCGTCTTTTCCGGGCGTCCGGTTTCGCTCACGAGGCAGATCAAATGGAAAGGCGGGCGGGGCCGTCCGCGTTGAGTGACGCCCTGCTGGATTCCATCTGCCTGCTCGGGTCGATCGAGCACTGCCGCGAGCGTCTCGCGGAGTACCGCCAGGCCGGTGTCGACTTACCGATCCTCATGGCGCCGATCGGGGTCGATGGGGCGCGCGCAGTCATCGACGCATTCTCCATTGAGACGGACGTTCGGCCGGGACGCACGCTCGCTGGAACGACCTCATGACGGCATGAGCCCTGGCCCCGCCCCACCACCACACCTCGAGCGCCAAGTCTTTTGAAACAGCGCACCGACTTGCTCATAGTCGGCGCCGGGCCCTACGGCCTGGCGACCGCCGCGTACGCCCAGATGCGTGGGGTGGACCATGTCCTGCTGGGCGAGCCAATGGAATTCTGGTGGCGACACATGCCGGATGACATGCTGCTGCGCTCGGGTCCCGAATGGCATATTGATCCACTTGACATCCACACGTTCGAGTCATACATAGCGACGTCGCACGGGAGCCGTTACTCCGTGAACCCGATACCAGTTGGTCTCTTTCGCGACTACGGAGACTGGTTTCGAAGGGCCTACCATCTTGACGCAAAGCCCGGCTGGTGCGAGTCGCGGCAGTCGGGGCAAGATAGCTTGTCCCGACATGGCGACTGGCGTATCCGCGGCCCGGCTCAGGCTCAGTCCTGATCCTCCGGCCCGAGGCGCACCTTGACGACCTCACCCGCAATGTTGGTGGGTTGACCGAAGCCCTTGTTTGAGATGAACAGGTTGTCATCCGCGTCGAATGTCATCGCCGTTGGGAAGCTCAAGCCGGTCACCACCGTCTCCCAGGCGTCGGTCTTCTGGTTCAAACGCACCAGGGTGCCTGTGTTGGCCACGGCTGGCGTGGGAGCGAAGAAGCCGGTAAACGCTTCCAGGGCGTAGATGTGGCCGTGGTGCACGGCCACGCCGGGTGACCGCCGTCAGGCCGCCAGCGATCAGGCTGATGCCACCACGATCGGTCAGTCGCCACACGCCCGTGGGCACCGGACTGTTCGGCTCGAACAGGCCGAGATTAGCGAACAGGAACCCCCCATCGGCGTGGACCAGCGACGTCGGCACGATGTGCCCCTGGCTCGCCGAAACGTCGACCAGGCGACTGATGCCGTCCACGGGTTCACCACGTCGACCTCGCCATGATTGGGCTCGACCACGTGCAGGTGGCCATCGACAGCGACCATGCTGTACCCGGTGCCGTCCGGCTCGAAGTCCGGTGGGTTCGGGTGGGCAACCGGATGCGCCAGGACGAACGCGCTCAGATTGGCCACCTGGGTGGTCTGCCCGTGATGGTCGACACGCAGGACGCTGTTGACGGTATTCAGAAGACCGTGCGAGCAGCCGGCGCCCGCCTCCACCGCGTACAGCGTGTCGTCGACGAAGGCGATATCCGCCACGCCGCTGACGAACCCGCCGCTGGTGGGCGCGGTCTGGCTGGACGGCAGGTCGTCGACGAGCGTGGTGCGGTCACCGGTGCGGGGGATTGACCTTCGAGATGCGGGACGTGAACCCGCCGGAGTACGGGCCCGGCGGCGGCACCTGCTTGCATTCCTGCTCCGTGGTCGTCTGTGTGCCGCCAGTACGGCGACACTCAGAAGGCGAGATATCCAGGTCATGCGTCAATCCTCCCTACAAAAAGCTCTGCCCGGACTCGCGTCAGGCTCGAACATGACATGAGCCGGCGCCTACTCCATCGACGACCGCTGTTCATCCTTACGTCGCACGCGCGCACAGGCGGGCGCCGACGTCGCGCGCCTCAGCTTCGGTGGCGAACAGGAGCGTGTCGGCTGCCAAACGATCAGTGCTCGTGTAACAGGTGAGGGTTCCGGTGCTGCCATCGCCGTTTGGGAAGGCCAGCCTCACCGCGACCGGCACCGCCGACGAGCCTCGGATCAGTGCGGAGTTGCTCAGGGCCTGGTTGGTGTCCGCGGTGCCTGGTACGGCATCGGAGGCGCGCCAGCGCTCCCCGGAGACGGCGACGACGTTGACCATGGCGACATCCGCAACGCCGGCCAGGATGGCCAGGGCCAGCAGCACGCTGCACCAGGGAAGAGTCGTGTGCACCAGTGCGGCAGAAACGCGCGTGCGCGCAGGCAGCGTCGTCATCGAGAGCATCCCTCTTCCAGCCGCTTTCCACGCTACGGGCAGGTCCGGCCCGCG
>JAFAOS010000576.1 GCA_019247515.1 Chloroflexota bacterium
CGCCGCCAGTTGGCTTCCCGCAGCCGTCGCCAGTGGACAACCATGCCCGACTGCGACAGCGTGAAACTGGCAAAGACGCCAATGGCGTACAGCGGAATCAGCTGGTCGACGCTGCCATTGAAAATGACCAGCAGCGCGATGGCGAACAGCGCCAGGGTGACGATGCCGGTGGTAAATGCCAGCCGGTCGCCGCGGAACTGGAACAATCGCGGAAGGAAGCGATCGCGCGCCAGAATCGAGCCGAGGCGAGGGAAGTCCGCGAACGACGTATTGGCGGCCAGCACCAGAATCAGCGCGGTCGCGATCTGCAGCACCACATAGAGAAAGCTCCCGTCGCCGAGCACGACGCGTCCGAGCTGCGAGAGCACCGTCTCGTCGCTGGCCGGCAGGATGCCAATCTCGGTGGCGACGAAGTTCATGCCGAAGAACATCGTGCCCAGCAGCACGCCCATCCACACCAGCGTCATCCTGGCGTTCTGCGACTCGGGAGCTTTGAAGGCCGGCACGCCGTTGGAGATCGCCTCGGTGCCGGTCATCGCCGAACAGCCCTGGGCGAAGGCGCGCAGCACCAGAAAGATGGTCAGCGGCTCCGCGCCGAAGGGTCGGACCGAGGGCGGCGGCGTATAGCTGAAGTCGCCGGTCGCCAGACGCACCAGTCCCCAGACGATCAGGATGTACATCATGATGACGAACAGGTACGTCGGCGCGGCGAAGATAGTGCCCGACTCGCGCAGTCCGCGCAGGTTGGCAAGCATGATGAGCACGACCGCGCCAACGGTCATCGGTACGGTGTACGGCAGCCAGTCCGGGACCATCGACGTCAGCGCCGCGACGCCGGCGGCGATGGACACCGAGACGGTCAGCACGTAGTCGATCAACAGCGCGCCGGCGGCGGTCAACCCGGGCAGCATCCCGAGGTTGTCGCTGGCCACGATGTAACTGCCGCCACCTGACGGATAGGCGCGAATCGTCTGGCGGTAGCTGAGCACCACGATCGCCAGCAGCAGGACGATTACTCCCGAGATGGGCAGCGTCAGCGCCAGCGCGCCAGCCCCAGCCAACACCAGCACCTTCATGATCTCTTCGCCGCCGTAGGCGACCGAGGAAAGTGCATCTGACGAGAACACCGCCAGTGCGCGCACCTTGTTCAGGCGCTCGTGCGCCTCGCGCGCGGTGGGGATCGGCGTGCCGAGGACCAGGTGCTTGAGCCGCTGCATGCCGCGGCCCATGGCGGTTGTCGGCTCACCGGTCCCCGGTCGTGGCACCAGGTAGCCGCGACGCACGCGGGTGAAGCCCTTGTGCGTCGCGATGCGCACGAAGCGGTCGCCAGGCTTGGCGCCGCGCACCGTCTCGCGCCACTCCAGGTCGGGATGCGACACCGTCAAGCCGCCCGACGGCTCGTGTCGCGGGCCGTTGCGCAGGTCTGGTTCGCTGGTCACCGGCTCACACCCTTCACTGGCTACAGTGTCGGGTGGCCGGCCTCAATAAACGCTCAACAAATCGGGCGGGGGCATCAATGCTTTATCAAAAAGCGAATTCACCCCAGCACCGATCCTGGTATTCAGGTCATGCTTGTGGGCTGATGTTCTGGTTCACTCGGAAGAGGTTGCCCGGATCGTACTTCGCCTTCACCGACGCCAGGCGCGCGTAGTTGTCGCCGTAAGTCGCCTGAACTCGGCCCTGTGCTTCGTCATCCATCATGAAGTTGACGTAGGCGCCTTCCATATTGAATGGATGCACGGCTGACCAGTAGCGCCGGCCCCAGCTCTTGAGCGCCTCCGCCCTGCTCGGGTCGGGATCGATGCCGGCGATGACCATCGAGAAGCGCGCATCGCGCGTATTCCAGGCGGTCGCATTCCCGGGCACGCGATGGACGGCGCCGTCGATCGGGTACAGGTGCATCAGCGACAGGTCGCTCGGCGCAACCGCCGCCTGAGCGATGTGCACGTCAATCGCTTCGTCCGGCAGTGACTTCACGAAGTCGCCCTTCCAGTACCACTGCAGACCCTTCGGGAAGAACGGATCGAACAGGGCCTGTATGGCGGGAAACGGCATCTCACCCATCCAGTTGAAGATCGGCGGCGGGACCGACTCGAGAAGCCGGCCCATGATGCGTGCGCCCTCCTCGGCCGGACCGTTGTAGCTGCCAATGATCGCGCACGCTCGTCGACCCCAGTAATCGCGTGGGAACGGGTCCAGCGGCGGCACGGTCTTCAACCCGACAAAAATACCCAGCTCCTCAGGCGCCGTTGGCAGGAAGTCGCGATAGGCACGCATAACTTCCTGCGCGTGCGTCGCCTCCCAGAAGACGGGCCCCGCGTAAACCATGCTGACCGGATGGGCCTGGAAGAGAAAGCCCGTCACCACGCCGAAATTGCCGCCGCCGCCGCGCAGCGCCCAGAACAGGTCCGGGTTCTCCGTCGCGCTCGCGGTGACGAAGCTGCCGTCCGCCAGGACGACATCCGCCGCGAGCAGGTTGTCGACGGTGAGTCCGTATTTGCGAGTGAGATAGCCCGTGCCGCCGCCCAGCGTCAGCCCCGCGACACCAGTGGTCGAAACGATGCCGAACGGGACAGCCAGTCCAAACGCATGTGTGGCGTGATCGACGTCGCCAGAGGTGCAGCCCGGATCCACGCGGACCGTGCGCGTGCTCGGGTCCACCCGAATACTCTTCATTGCCGAGAGGTCGATGACCAGGCCGTCGTCGCAACTGCCGAGACCCGGACCGTTGTGGCCGCCACCGCGAATAGCGATGAGCAGACCGTGGTCGCGTCCGAAGTTCACCGCGGCGATGACGTCGGCGACGTCGACGCACCGCGCGATCAGGCGCGGTCGTTTGTCGATCATCCCGTTGTAGAGTTTGCGGACCTCGTCGTAGGTGGGATCATCCGGGCCGATCAGCGCTCCACGCAACTGCGCACGCAGCCCCTGGATATCCGAGGCCGTCAGAGGGGTTCGATCTGTCCTCGATTCGAGCAGCGCCACGTCACTGTCTCCCTTTCGAGATGTGATGCACCACTCTCGACCCTTGGGCAGCCGTCCGCATCGTGGAAAACTCGGAATTAACTCGAGGCGGCCGCACTGCTGTGCTCGATCGCCCATGCCGTCAGTTGACTGCGCGAGCGCAGCCCGAGCTTGCCGAAGATGTGAGTCAGATGGCTCTCCACGGTGCGCTCCGTCAACACGAGCGTGTCAGCAATTTCGCGATTGCTCATCCCGCGCGCCACGAGTTGGGCGACTTCTCGTTCGCGAGATGAGAGCCCGTCAGCCTCTTTTCGCCCAGGCTGGACGCCGCGCGCCAGGGCAATGGTCTGATCGAACGACAGGCGCCGACCTTCTGCCGTTGCCGCGACAAACTCGCGTTCGCCAAGCCGCGCGCGGATAGCATCCAGGGCGCGCTCGCGCGCAGCCTGCAGCGTCGCCGAAGCGAAGTCGCCCACAGGCTCCCTGAGCACGGCCGCCGCGCCGAACAACCGCGCCGCGCGTCGCGCGTGACCGTCGGCGGCCGCGATGCAACCCAGCGTATCGAGAGCGTAGGTGCTCCCACGCCTGTCGCCGAGCTCGACACACAACGCCAGACTCTGCTGGGCCTGGGTCGTCGCCAGCGCCGCATCGCCGCGCTCGAGGTTGAGGAAGGCCAGGCCGTAGAGCGCGTGAAAGGCGCCCCACCGATCGGGCACCGCCGACGAGAGCGACAGGGATTCGCTCAGCAGCGCGTCCGCATCGTCCGGGCGGCCTTCGAGGCGCGCGGCCTCACCCAGGCAGTACAGGCAAAAGTACGCCGTCCACCGCGGCCCGCGCTGTCGAGCAAGGCCCAGGCTCTCGGTGAAGGTCGGCACGGCTGCCTGGATGTCCGTCGCGGTCCAGGCGATCGCCAGTCCGCGAAAGAACAAAGCCATGGCCAGGCCGCGCGGATCGCCGAGGGCTTGCCAGAACGGCAGCGTCTCGTCGAGCAGGGCCATGCCGGTGGCGCCGTCCCCGCTGAGGATCGTGAGGTACGCGCGCGCGGTGACTGCCCTGGCCCAGCCGAGCGTCGCACGCCGAACCCCCGGTAATGCGAGCAGATCGCAGAGCCAGCGCATCCCTTCGCGCAAGTCGCCGTGCACGTCCCAGAAGCGGACCATGGCGGCGGCGATGCGCAGGCCGTGATCGGGATCGGCATCGGTGGCGAGGGTCCAGCTGAGGGCGGCTCGCACGTTGTCCTGCTCGCGTTCCAGTCGAGCGACACACTCCAGCTGATCGGCGCGCCAGATGTCGCGTTCACCTTCCTCTGCCACGCGCAAGCACCATGCGCGGTGGCGCTCGCGCAGCCGAACCTCTTCTCCAAGCAGAACCAGCTGCTCCGCCCCGTACTGACGCAGTGTTTCAAACAAGCGGTAGCGCATCGCGCCAGACTGCTCCTCGGCCTGCACCAGTCCACGGTCGACCAGTTGTGTGAGCAGCTCGACGACGCTGTCACTCTCCACGCCCGCTCCAGAACAAACGGCTTCAGCAGCTGGCAAAGTCCAACCTCCGGCGAACACTGACAGGCGGTTGAACAACAGACGCTCGCCTTCCGACATGAGTCGGTAGCTCCAGTCGATCGCCGCGCGCAGGGTCTGGTGACGCGGCGGACTGGCGCGTGAGCCGCCCGACAGGAGTCGAAGCTGATCTCCGAGCCGCGATGCGATCTGAGCGACCGTCAAGCCGCGGACGCGGACGGCGGCCAGCTCGATCGCCAGCGGAATGCCATCGAGCTGCCAGCAGATCTCGGCAACCGCCCGAGCGTTGTCCGCGCGCAGCGCAAAGCGGGACTGGGCGGAGGTTGCGCGTTCCACAAACAACCGGCCGGCTTCGGAGGCCTGCAGTCCGTCGACCGAGACATCCCGCCGACGGTCGAGAAGCTGCAGCGGGGGGACTGCCCACACCGCCTCGCCGGCCACGCCCAGCGGCTCGCGACTGGTCGCCATGATCCGCACGTCGGCGCAGGCGCGGAGCAGTGCGTCCACCACGGTCGCACAGCCTGAGAGGAGGTGCTCGCAATTGTCCAGCACCAGCAACAGGTGACGCGTCTCCAGCCGACGACACAGGGTTTCGAGCGGAGGCCGATCGCGCTCCTGACGCAGCCCGAGGGCGCTCACGATTGTCTGAGCGACGATCGCCTCATCGCTGACGGGAGCGAAGCTGACAACGCGCGCGCCGTCCGCGTAGTCGGAGCCGCGCCGCTCGGCGACTTCCAGAGCGAGACGCGTCTTGCCGATGCCGCCCGTGCCGATGAGCGTCAGCAACCGAGTTCCGCGCAGTCGGTGTGTGACCTCGGCAATCTCGCGCTCGCGGCCGATGAAGCTGGCGAGCTCCCGTGGCAGGTTGCCGGCCGGCAGGTCGAGGTCGGCCGGGGCGACGAAGCCTGCCTCGAGGCGTCGCGCCGCCAGCCGCACTGGCTCCACTTGCCGCGCTCCTGCTATGTCGTCGCGCTCGCGCACCGCCGCTCTAGTATGCGAACCCGAGAGCATCCGCGCTAGCGCAGATTCAGTCGCCAGGATTACTGGCGGCTGGCGGCGCCGCTTAGTTTTCGCGTTCCGGCTGTCTTTACAAGTGACCGGATCATTACCAGGAGGTTCACGAACCATGACCGACGTCGGCAGCCCCGCCCTCGAGACCGCGCTCGCCTATTTCCAGGCCTGGACGAATCAGGACTTCGATCGCGCCATGACCTACATCGCCGAGGACATTGTCTGCCTCGCGCCCGCGGGCCGACTCGAAGGCGCCGAGGCATTCAGGGGTTTCATGGGGCCATTCGCGAAGATTCTCACGCGTTCGAGCCTGATCGCCGCCTTTGGTGACGACACGACCGCCCTGCTGATGTATGACACGGACACGCTGCCGGTCAAAGATGCGCCCGGCGCCGAGTGTCTGACCGTCGAAAACGGCAAGATTACCAGGATGCGCATCATCTTCGACCGGCTCCCGTTCGATGCCGCGCGTCGCGCCGCGGGCGGACAGAGCTGACGGCAAGAACAGTCCAGCCGGCGGAGCGTCGAATTGCGCGGTTGAGAAAGGGTTGCAATCCACACTTCACCGCGGATGCCGTGCATCGAGACTCCGGCGCGTGCCTATACTGGGCGGGCACAAAACCAGGTGGGGAACTGACATGCCTTCCATTCCAAGATGGGCCTCCGTAGGTATTGCGACCGGGACATTGCTCGGCAGTTCGGTCATTGGATTTGCTTCGCCTGCGCTGGCTCGCGCACCGACGGTCTACAAGGTAGGGGTGGACAATGCCGGTCCAGCCGGTCACGATTTCGAGTACGTCGACTACTTTCCGCGCGCGGGGCTGAAGGTCCACACGGGCGACGTGGTGGACTTCCGATGGAACACGGGCTCGCTGGACGGAGCGCACACGGCGACGCTGGTGCCCGCCGGCGCTGAGGCTGACGTGCCTCCGCTAATCGCGCCGGACGCTGACGACGCCGGCGGCCAGCTTCAGTTCAATCCGGCCGTCCTCGCGCCGACCGATCCGACCTGCGGAACATCGACCAACCCGTGCGACTATAACGGGACACACTTGCTGAACTCCGGCTTCATTCCCAACGCGACGGGTGGCGATTTCTATGTCAAGCTGGACCCGGCGCTGGGTGCGAACGGATCGACGACGGTCAAGTTCCTTTGCGAGATTCATCCTGGCATGCAAGGCTCGCTGACCGTCGTCTCGGACCGACAGGAGGCTAGCGAGCCCGCGGACGTCGGCATCCGGGCCGAGATCCAGCGCTTCGAGGACACGGTCGGCGCGCTGATCGCCGAGGCACAGGCCGAAGCAACCGCGGTCAAGCTGAACCCTGACGGCAAGACGCGGACGATCACGATGACCGCCGGCACCGCCACGCAGTTTGTGGAAGTTGTCGAAATGCTGCCGCGCAAGCTCGACGTGAAGACCGGCGATACTGTCAATTGGGTAACGAAAACGAAAAAGGATCCACACACCGTGACGTTCCCGAAGGGACACGGGTCAGATTCCGTGGATCCGTTACCCTCGTTCTGCGAGGGGCCAACGTCGGATACGCCGGCCGTGTCGCCCGCGGCGTGCGCCAGTCCCGCGGATTTCGAGGTCCACTTCAACCCGCAACCGGTGGGGCCGACCGCGATTACGTCGCCGCAAACTGAGAGCACGTCTGGGGTGATCTCCACCTTCGGCCCGTTCCCCGATCACTACGCGTTCAGCTTTCCGGCTGTCGGTACCTTCGAGTACCAGTGCCGGATCCACGACAACATGACTGGCACGATCGTGGTTCGCTAGCGAGGCTGCGGCTTGGCCGGCGCGCGGCACGCCATGGCGTGTCGCGGGGGCGGAGATCGCCTGGGTAGTCGATCCCGATGGGTCGCGGTGCACGGGCCGAGGGCGCACAGGTGGCGCTGCCCGAGGCGACCGTCGCCGTGCACAAGGACGTCGTCCCTTCGCTCACGGTGACGGTGTCGCCCGCAACTCCCGTGCCGGTGATCAGCGGGATGTTGATCGTCGGCTGGCCCGACCGCCTGTGACGGCGTGAAGGCAGTCAAGGTCTAGCCGGTGCCGAGAACTCCAGATTCGCGCGCCACGGCGGCCGCGGCGGCGCGCGAATCGACGTCCAGCTTGGCCATGATGGCGCCGACGTGATGCTCGGCGGTCTTCGTCGTGATCGCCAGCCGCGCACCGATCTCAGCGTTGGTCAAGCCCTCGGCCAGCAATCTCAGGATGTCAACTTGACGAGTTGTCAAACCTAACTGGTTGGCGCGGGTGGAAGCGTACGGGCCACGCGGCACGCGGCTGACGCCCTGCTTGCGCATTGCCCGCCGCAACTCGGCGGCTGCACGCTGGGCGCCGAGCTGGTCGAAAAGCGCCAGCGCACGCGCCTGGGCGGCGGGGATCGCCGTCGGCTAAGGCTCGCGCCTCCTCGTACGGCACCCCACCGCCACTCGTCGGCAGCCGCGCACCAGTCGCCGGCGATCTGTAGCGCGAAGGGAGCGGCGATCCAACCCGGCGGTCGCTCCGGAACGCCTGCCGCCAACGCCAGAAGGCCAGCTCGGCCGCAACCCACCCGTGGCGCTGGCGCAGCGCGGTCTCGTACCCGGCGCACGCCTCCTCCTGACTCAATGCGCGGTTGCCCGCCGACCAGGCGGCTTCCGCGCGCGCCGCACGCACCATGCCAAGCGATTCGGCGGTGCCAATCGGGGTGGACAGGGCCAGCGCCTCGTCCAGCGCTCCCTGCGCGTCGGAAAGGTCGGCTCGCGCGTGCAGGCGACCCAGTGCGACGAGCGCCGGCAGGCGATTAATGGCGGACGCGCCCGCGCGCAGCAGCAGCTCCGCGCAGCAGCAGCTCCGCGGAGCGGCGGCCCGGGTGGGCAAAGGCATTGGCGGCATGCGTTGCCCGACCGTCGGCGAGCGCGCGCCGCAGACACTGGTCCAGATACGCGCGGCCGCCCTCGTAGTCCAGGATCATCCGCGCCGAACCTACGGCCGACTCCGTCATGCCGGTCACGTCCGGGTCGCCGCACTCCTGGGCGAGCGCGATGGCCCGCTCGCCCCAACTGATCGCTCCTGTTGGATCGCGGCGCGCAAGCGCGACCAGCGCCTGCATCCGACACGCGAGCGCGAACTCCGCGCCACGCGCCAGCGGCTCGAGTAGCGCCACCGCCTCCCCACTGCACCGTTCGGCCGCGTCGTTGCGCCCGACGCCGATCAGCATTGGGACCTGGCGGGCCAGGTTCTCCGCCTGCTTGAGCGTGTTGCCGGCGGCCTGCCAGAGCGCCACCGCCGTCTGGCGGGCGGCGACGGCCTCGGAACGCTGGTCGATGACGTTGCACTCCCAGGAGTAGGCCTCGATCAGGGCCGCACGCTCGGACGGCACGAGGTCCGCGGCGCAGTTCAGCGCCAGGCCGTACAGCGCGGCTGCCTCACGGTGGGCCGTCACCCGCGCGGCCTGGCGCGCGGCCGCCGTCGCGTGCTCCAGTATGGCAGCGCAGTCCTGGGCGCCCGCGGCGTGGTGCGCCAGGCGGGGCCGCGTCCCTGCGGCCGGTGGGCGGGGCCCGCAAGGCCTGGAGCGCCTGCCGATGCAACTCCACCCGTCGCGGCGGCGAGATCGTCTCGAGGACCACCTGCCGCGCAAGCTCGTGTCGGAAGGCCAGCACGTCGGACTGGCCGACCAGCATGCCGAGCGCCAGGCACTCGTCCACCGCCCGCGTGTCGGCCAGGCCCATGGAAGTCAGCAGCCAGGGCTCGATGCGTGGTCGGCGACGGCGGCGACCTGGAGCACCAGTTGGGCCGGCATCGACAGACGCGCCGCCCGAGCCAGCACGGCGTCGCTCACCGTGGGCGGCAATCCTCCGCCGCCCGGGTCCGACAGGACCTCGGTTAAGAAAAAAGGGTTGCCGGCTGTCAGCTCACGCAGGACCACCGCGTCAACCCCGCGCGCGCCGACCATTACGCGGACCGCGTCCGCACTCAGCGGCCTCAAGCCGATCCGTCGCGCCACGGCCGAGATCGCCACCTCGCCGAGAAGCAGTCGCAGGCGGTGACGCGGACCGAGCTCGTCGTCGCGATACGTCAGGACCAGCAATGTCGGGCAGCGAGTCAGGCGGCGGGCGAGGAAGCCAAGCATGTCGAGCGTGGCCTCATCGGCCCAGTGGGTCCTCGAATATGGCGATGGTCGGGCGTTGGCGCAGCTGGTCGAGCAAGCTGGAAAAAATGGCGGACCGCTCGCCACCGCCGCTCAACACGCGCGGCGCGGCGCCAGCCAGCTGGTCGGCCATGTCGTGGAGGGGCCCGAGCGGGCGCGGGGTGAACTGCACATCGCAAGCGCCCCTCAGGACGCGCACGTCGCGCGGCGGCGGCTCTACGAAGCGCTCGACGAGCGCGGTCTTGCCGATGCCCGCCTCACCGCTGACCAGCGCCACGCGGCCGTGCCCCGCGAGCGCATCGGCCAGAACGCCCTCGAGCTCGTGCAGACAGCCGTCGCGTTCGAGGAGCTCCATGATCGGCCGGCCGCGGTGTCGGCGTCGGCGAGGATAACACGATGGTTACGAGGTGGCCTGCGGAGGCAGCGGGCCGATCGGCACGGAGGTGGTGCCACCACTTTTATCGACCTGAATCACGAACGTCGGGTTCTGCTGCCCGGCGGGAACCTGCCACGCGTACAGGCCGTCGCGCTCGGTGTTCGGCTCGATATACGGGCCGTGATCCGGCAGAAGCGGATTGATCTGCTCACTGGGATCGAGCAGCACGCCGCTGTCGGTTCTCAAGCGCAGGATGTCCTGGGTTGTTCCGGGCAGATCGACCTCGTTTGGCAGGGTGTTGGTGATTCGAATTTTGAGCGCGATGAACTCCTGGTCAGGATTGGCCTGTTTGTTCGGAATGCTGACTCCGATGGAGCCGCCGCTGGTCGACCAGATCAAGCCGTTCACTGGTCCGGTGTTGTGCTCCGCGGCCCACGTGCGCGTGGTCAGCTCCTGCTGTGGACCGGTGAATGGGATGGGCGCGAGCGTCTCGTTGCTCGTGCCCATGACCAGCTTGAGCGGCTCGAGCGGTTGGTCCTCCTTGAGGTCGTACAGGAGCCAACCGGTGCTGGTGAGGCCGGGCAAGAAGTCCGTCGGGCACTCGTTGAACAGGTCGCCAGCGGTCTTCTGGCCAGAGAACGCCGAGCCGTCGGCGCGCTCCACGCGCAGAGAGTCGGCGAATCGCCACGAGCAGAAGTCGACCGAGCCCGAGTTGGGGTTGTGCACGGTCAGCTGCACGCCGAGGAGGACATCTCGGTCGCCTTCGCCGGTGGCACCCGCAATCGTGCGCGCGAGGTTCACCTGATCGACGGTGACGTCGAGGCCACGGTAATGGTTGGTTCTGCCGACGGACAGCTGGCGCGCCTGGATTGGCGTCGGGGTGGGCGGAATGGGAGTGTCGGTTGGCCGCGGCGTATCGGTCGGAACCGCCGTATCGGTTGGACGCGGAGTATCAGTTGGGCGGGGCGTGTCGGAGGGCACCGGAGACGGGCCTGAGGGGGTGGCGGTGACCACGATGACGACGGGTGTCGCGGTCTGGTCCGGCGACGGGCTGCAGCCCGCGAGGGCCAGGCTGGCACAGGCGAGCGCGGCGGGCAGCCAGCGGACACACAGGAGGCGCATGAACGCGCCATCCTACACAACACGTGCCAGGCGGACCGTCACACCCGATGGTCTAAAACGATTCGCTAAATCGTTTCAGACGTCACGTGCGTGCCTGATCTGGCGTGTGGTCTGATCGCGCTGTTCTGCCCCGCCGCTCGCCGAGAGCCACGCATCGCTCACGAATGCGACGTGACGAGGCTGTTTCAGTGCCGTCGTCAGCTGGCTACCCCAGCTCACCAGCCGCCCGAACGCGGCGCGCGACGCTGGCGGCTGCTTCCCCGGGGACGTACTCAATGCGCGGCAGCAATAGAGCCTGATCGGGGCGCAACACCGCGGACGCACGCGTGGTGAACGCCGCGCGATAGCCAGTCTGGGTGACCGCCGCCAGCACCGCCTGGTTCACAGCGCCATTGGGATACGCCAGGTAACGCACCGGCACGCCAATGATGTTTTCGATCTGGCGTTTGCAGTCCGCCAGCTCGGCCATCATGGGCTGTGGGGCCAGGAGCGGCAGCGTCGCGTGGTGGCACGTATGAGCGCCAACGATCTGCCCGGCGGCGTGGAGGGCGAAAATGCCAGCGTCGTCCATGTACTGGTGCACGCCATCCTGAAAGCCAGGCATGACGAAGAACATGCCGGCGATGTTGAATTCGGTCAGAACGGGCACCGCATTCCGCAGCTGGCTGGCGAGCGCATCGTCGAACGACAGCACGACGCAGCCGCGCGGAAGACTGCCCTGTCCCGCCATGCTCGCGTCCACGGTCGCGAAGCTCACCGGCCGCAGGCCCGCCTGCAAGAGACCCACCAGGAACTGGCGGAAGGTGGCCGCCGACGGGATCTCATGCGTGTACAGGACACTGCATGTCGCCGACCTCGACCATCGTGCGGGACCGTCGGGTAAGCCATCCAGCAACAGCGGAGTCGCATCCGGGCTGGACCAGTAGGTGAGGCCATTGGGGTCCAGGTCCCAGCGCTGGTAGCCATCGGTAAAGATTGCGCCGGCCGGGTCGACGGTGAACCAGGCGGTGCCGGTCGTGGTGTGCTGAATCGTGTTTCCGGAACTGTCGATCGGCGTCTCGCAGTCGATGGCCTGCCCCATCGCGTCGCCGACCGCCAGACGCAGGTTGGCCAGGTCCGGCCCGAAGTCCGCGCAGTCGGCATGAGCCGTCTGGGTTGCGGCGCCGAAGGGCGGTGCGGGCGCCATGAGCAAGGCAAAAAGCACTGGTAACCAGCGCCTGATGGATCGAGCCTCAACTACCATGGCACGCGAGGGTAGCCGAACACGGCTCCTCACGCGCGCCTGAGCCGTTACCTCGCCAGATAGGACCAGCGCCTGAGGTGTTACCTCGGGCGATAGAGCCAGTATCCGCCGAGCTGGCCGGCCGGCGCGTACGCCTCCCGCAGCGCCGCGCGAACGGTTTCGGTGAACCGCTCGGAGGTGAGTGGTCTGGACGGTGCATCGAGTGGCTCCTGCACGATCACCAGCCCGAACTCACGAGCGCGAATCGCATTCAATATCGGCGACTCATCCCAGATGCCCTGGATTGCGAGCAGCGTGAAGATGAGCTCGAACTCCACCCGTTTACCCGCCAGAATCGCAAGCCCTGGATCGTCGGTCAGCACCGGACCTGGTTCGCCGGCAACCAGCGGCGCGGCGTCGAACCGCCCAGCATCGTCCGCCGAACGGCCGGTGACCGCCATCGCCACACTCTCATTGAGCGTGGCCTGGTACGCGGGCAGGCACGTCAGCAGCGATGCCAGGACCACGCCCGCGAGACCGGCGGAGGTGAATGCGCCGCGGGCCGAGGATGCTTCACACAAGCGGAACGCCAGCAGACCAATCAACACGCTGGTGGCCGCCGTGAGCTCCAACCAGTAATTGGACGAGGCGCCGATCTTGCCGACCGTAGCCAGCGCCGCCAGACCTGAGAGCACGAAGTACGCCCGCCACAACCGCTCCGCGGGTCGCGCAGGCAAACCGAACAGCGCCGCGCCAGCCACGAGCGGCAGCGCATTGAACTGCGCGAACGAGCTCAGCATAGTCGTAAAGTAGCCGTAGTCGAGCGGGTTGGCGTTCGCCACAACCGTGTGCCACAGGAGCTCGTCGCCCGTCAGCCAGGTTCCGGCGCCGACGCTGAGCAGCAGAGTCCCAACAAACACGCCACTGAATCTGACGATTGGCCCACGTCGCGGCCACAGGGCGAACAGCACGCACGCCGGCGCCGCCAGGTAGGATTGCTTGGTCAGCACCGCCAGCGCCAGTGGGACCGCCGCCAGCGTTGTTCGGCACCCGGTCGCCAGCGCGAGGCCGAACAGTGTCAAGCAGAGCGCCAGCATGTCGACGCGGTGGGTCGGCCCCCACAACAGCACCGTCAGGTTCTGAGTGACAAACAAGCCAGCCGCCAGTAGACCCGCGGCCCAGTGCGTGGCGATGTGGTGGACGCTCCACGCGATCAGAAATGCCGAAGCGACCACCGCCGCGACCGACACTATGCGCCCAACGCTGTAGCCGGTGTTGCCGCTGAGCTGCTGCAACGAGCCCACCAGGAGGTAGTACACGGGTGGGTACGCGGTCACCGTCAGCGGCAGCCCGGTTGGCGGCGCGTACAGTGGTTGACCGGCGCCCAGGCGATGGGTCTCATCGAGGACGATCGATTCTCCGTATACGTATTCGGTGGGGTCGAAGACGCGCGCGTAGAACGTGATGCCCACGACCACAAGGTACATGGCGATCATGCCGGCCGTGGCCGCCCAGACCAGCACGTCGGTCCGTAATCGGCGCGCGAACACCGATAATCAGCTGGCTGCTGGTAGGGTGGCGGTCATCAGGTCGGCGCCAGCTTTTAACCCAACCGGTTCAGACCGACAACGTAGAGCTGAATATATTGCTCGCACACGGTGTCAATTCCGCAAAACGCACGCAGCGCGGCCGCGTTCTCGTCGACCCATTGAGCTTCCATGCCGTGGTCTGTGAGTACGCGGACGGCGCTCGGCAGCGCGCGCTCGAGCACTTCATCCGACAGTTGATGGAGTCCACCGAACGTGTGCAGCCGGCGGAGTCCGGCTATGTCGCCCAGCGAAATGAAATGTGGAATGTGGTAACGCACAAACGCTTTGAAGACGGGGTACTCCAGAACCGCGAGGGGCAGTCTGGCCCAGACGGTTTCGATCGCCTGGTTGCCGAACCCCTCGTGCTCTGGCGGGTAGCACACGAGATCGACTGTCTGATACGTGCTGTAAAAAGGAAAATGGTCCGCATCGCCCGGCGTATATTTCGCGTCGGGCACGACAATGTCGCCGCCGTATGCCAGCGTGACGTCCAGAGCCCGGGCGTAGGCGACCAGCCGATCGAAATAGTCGCGATTGTCCTGGAGGTCTTCGCCTTGCGGCAGCAGCAGGACAATCTTGCCCGCCGGTGTCAGCTTGCGTCGACGCGCGCCGAGTCCATCTGGCGCATCCTCCAGCTCCGCGCGCTTCGTCTCCAGGCCTGCGACGAACTGAATGGCGAGCTCGATAGCCTTGTTGATCGCGACGCGAGCCGGCATGGCGACCACCAGGTCGTCACGGGTGATGGGCGACGTGTCGCCGCTGACGGTCTGCAGCCGGGCCCTGAAGACCTGCTCGTCGAGCGTGGCCACCTTTCGGTCGAAGTCGAAGCCGTCGGGAATGACGATCCCCTGGATGCCTCGCCGCTCTTGCAGAGCCCGCGCGGCGATGGGGTTGATGAGCACGTGCGTGGTGTTGGCGCGGTCCGGGCACGTACTCCCGGCGATCAGGTCTGCAATGGACGCGTATGGCGTGTGAAAGGTCCGCGCGTTCGGTCCTTCCCAGTACAGGTCGTGGTGCTGCAGGAGGAAATGCACGTCGGTGCGTTCCTCGATCAGCTGAGAAAATGCCACCGTCGCCGGCAGGTTGTATGGCAGCGACATGATGTTGCGAATGTGCAATTGCCGGATGCGATGCTGGTCTATATAGGTCTCGACACGGGTGCGGATCCTGCGCGCGCGGTTGAAGACTTCCGCCAGCAGCTCATCCGCGGCATGCGGCTCGGCGCTGCCGTCGCTAGGAAAGAGCCGCTGTCGAAGCGCCAGCGCATCCTCCGACTGATACGACAGCTCCGCGATCCGCAAGCCTTCGGCTCCGTCAGGGACATCGCTGGCGCACGGGTGGACCTGCCAGCCACGTTTGCGTAGCGCTTTCGACAGCTCCTGGGACTGCAGTGAGACGCCGTCGGTTCCAAACAACTTGAAGTGGACCTCTAGCGTGGCAGCGCGGCTCTGATCCATACCTGGTCAGAGTCTAGCAAGGCCACCGCGCGCGCCGCGTTGCCTCGGCAGTCCTCGGGCAGGTCTACTATGGGCAGTGTTCAGGACGCTGAGGAGGCCAGGGATATGAAGGCGTCGTTTTTCGTGAGCTTGCCGTACGGCCAGGTGGCCGAGCCGGTTACCACCTGGCCGGTACCCAACCGTCTGTTCGATCCGCAACGTGCGGTGGCCGTCGCCGAAAGCCACCTGGAAGAGGTCGAGCTCGCCGACTCGCTCGGCTTCGACTGGATCGGATGCGCCGAGCACCACTACTCACCTGGCAGCCTGGCGCCAAATGTGAGCGTCGTCGCGGCGGCGATCACCCAGCGCGCCAGACGCGCGCGGGTGTGCATCATGGGTGCGCTGCTGCCCCTGAATAATCCCGTACGCATCGCGGAGGAGTACGCACTCATCGACACGCTGTCCGGTGGACGACTCGTCGCTGGGCTGTTGCGCGGCGCACCCTACGAGTATCTGGTCTACAACGTGCCACCCGCCGAGTCACGCGCGCGCTTCGAAGAAGCCTGGGAGCTGATCATGCGCGCGTGGTGTGACACCGAGCCATTCGGCTGGGAAGGTGAGCACTACCAGTTCCGCAACGTGTCGATCTGGCCGCGTCCGATTCAGCAGCCGCTGCCCCCGGTCTTCATTTCCGGCTCGAGCCGAGAATCGGCCGAATTCGCTGCTCGCCACCGAATTGGCCTGGGGCTGGCCTTCACGAATATCCCGCAGGCCGCGCCTTCAGTCGAGCTTTACCGCAAAGCGGCAGAGGAATGTGGCTGGCAGCCGCGGGCGGACCAGATCATCTACGGGCACATGCCGGTGTACCTGGCGGATACGGATGCGCAGGCGTTCGAGCAGGCGCGGCCGCGGGTGGAGCATGGCCATCTCAACCCGGGGATGATGAACGCCAACCGACTGGTTGCCGAGGCAGGCTTCTTTGGATCGCGCAATCCGGAGCGCTTGAAATTCTTCCAGACTATGGACAAGATGCCGCCGCTCTCGCTCGAGCAGCAAATCGATATGGGCCTGCTGTTGTGCGGCAGCCCAGGGTCCGTGATCAATCAGCTACACAGCGTGCGCGACCGCCTGGGCGCCGGCGTGGTGAGTCTCGATTT
The DNA here is from genome assembly GCA_019247515.1 of Chloroflexota bacterium. GTDB lineage: Bacteria > Chloroflexota > UBA6077 > UBA6077 > CF-72 > CF-72. The sequence goes on from JAFAOS010000576.1 coordinate 16,532, forward strand.
CAACCGTGGTGATCCGCCCGCGACGCGCCGCACCATCGAGCAGTTCGGACGCGACGTGCTGCCGGCGATGCACGAGCTGTGAGACCGGGTCCCTCGGGGCTGACGAGGAATTGCTCGCGGCGCGAGAGGGACCGCAGCGTCTGACCGTTACACCAGCTCGCGGACTTTGTCCGACACGGCCGTCAAGGCGATCTTGTCACGATTCGGCTCGCCACGGATGAGCGACTTCGCAAATTTCACCGCCTGGTCGCGCGTGACCTTCGGCGGCATCGGTGGCTCGTTGGGATCCACCACGGCTTCGATGACGACCGGTCCCGGCGTGTTCAGCGCCTGTTCCATGATGCGTCCGCATTCCGCCGGATCGCTGATCGAAAAGCCAGTGGCGCCACATGCCTCGGCAAGCTTCACGTGGTCGATTGGCTCCAGCTCGACTCCGTACTGGGGGTTGCCGAGGAACACCATCTGTTCCCATTTGATCTGACCCAGCACGTTGTTCTTGATCACCACGATCTTCAGCGGCAGCTGATACTTGACGCAGGTGGACAGCTCCGCCATCAGCATCGAGAATCCACCGTCGCCGACGAATGCCACCACCTGCCGCTCCGGATAGGCGATCTGCGCGGCGATCGCGTATGGGAAGCCGTTGGCCATGGTGGCCAGGTTGCCACTGAGTGAGAATTGCTGACCGCGGCGCAGTCGAATGTGGCGCGCGGCCCAGGTGGCGATGGTGCCACTGTCGCAGGTGATGATCGCGTCATCACGCAGGAAGCGGTTGAGCTCGTGGCCGACCACCTGTGGCTTCATCGGCACGTCGCGGAGCGTACCCCGCTCCTCCATCTGCTTCCACCAGTCCTGCATGCCCTTCTGCGCCGACTCGAGGAAGCCGCGGTCATCCTTGAGCAGCACTTGCGGCAGCAGCAGATCCAGCGTCTGGGCGCTGTCGCCCACCAGGCCGACTTCGACGTCATAGCGAAGTCCAATGCGCAGCGGGTCGATGTCGATCTGGATGGCGCGCGCCTGCTCCGGTTTGGGCAGGTACTCGATGTACGGAAACGAGGTGCCGACCATGAGCAGCGTGTCGCACTTTTCGATGGCATCCTGTGAGGGCCGGGTGCCCAGCAGTCCAACACCGCCGGTGGTGTACGGGCTGTCGTCGGGGACGGCGGCCTTGCCCAGGAGAGGCTTCACGATCGGGGCGCCCAGACGGTCGGCGAGCTGCTCGAGCTGATCGGTGGCGTTCAGTGCGCCCTGACCGGCCATGATGACGATCTTCTGCCCGGAATTCAGGATCTCCGCCGCTTGTCGGATCCCCTGTTCGTCGGGGATGGCGGCAGTGCGGGCGCGCGCGGCCGACGAATGGCTCGGCTTGTTGCGCTTGGAGCGCTCGTCAGCCTCCATGTCCTGAACGTCGGTCGGAATGGTGATGTGCGCGACGCCTTTGTAGGCGAGCGCGGCACGCACGGCGAGGTCCACCGAGCTCTCGACGTGTGCTTTGCCCATCACGCGCTGGTTGTAGACCGCGACGTCCATGAACAGCTTGTCCAGCTCGACGTCCTGCTGGGTGAACGTGTGGACCAGGTCATGGAACGCCATGCCGGTGATGGCCAGGACTGGCTGTCGATCGAGCTTGGCGTCGTACAGGCCGTTGAGCAGATGGATTCCGCCAGGACCCGAGGTGGCCAGGCAGACGCCCAGCCGGCCGGTGAACTTGGCGTAGCCGCAGGCCATGAACGCCGCGGCTTCCTCATGGCGCACGTGAATGAAGCGGATTTCGTCCTTCCGCTTGCGGAGCGACTCCATGACCCCGTTGATCCCGTCACCGGGTAGGCCGAAGACGGTGTCGACGTCCCAGTCGATGAGCCGCTGGACGAGAATATCGGCGGTGGTTTGTGCTGCCATAGGGGGTGGGAAGACCTTTCGGGAACTCGCCGCGAACGGCGTCTGGCCCGCTACGCTGCAGACGGCGTGCCGCGCGCGAGAATTCCCACCCCGGATTCAGCTCGTCAGTGCAACTTGTCGAGATACTCCGGCCTGTGTTTGAACTGGTCCAACTCGGAGTCGAAGCCGCCAATAGACAGGAACACCGAGTCCGAGACGATTTCCTGGATCGAGCTGAACGGCACATAGAGCCGCTTGCCCAGACCGAGCATGCCGGTCTTGACTTCGAGCACCTCGTCGTAGCCGACAGCCGTGGCCGTGCCGCCACCGGCGTGCTCGTCGGGCTCGTCGTTCGAATCGTAGCGATAGACGCGGGCCACCGAGCCGAGTCGGCTACCGCGTGAGTCGCACACGTCCATGCCCGACTGAATGCGCCCAAGGTAATGCTCGTGAACTACCACAATCCCCTCCAGGTTTGTGAAAGCTGGTTGAACGGTCAGATCGTCGCGCGCAGGTATATCGACGTGACCCGCCTCACGTGAAATGCGGTGCTGGATCCGGGGGCGAGCGCGGCAACCAGCGACTCCCTGACCGATTGTCCGTACATAATCGGTTTAGCATCGACGGGCGCGTCGGTCAAGGCCCGAAGTCGATCAGGGTGTGACCGGAGTTTGTACGGGAGGAGGGGACTACCGGTGAATGACACTTACCGGGTACCGTGAGCCGATCACAGAAAGAGACCCGCCGATGTCAGCAGCAACGGCGGGTCGAGGAAGGCCCGTGAATCTCGACGACCTCCCAGATGAG
>JAFAOS010000328.1 GCA_019247515.1 Chloroflexota bacterium
CGCGACCAGGCGCCGAACACGTCCTCACCTACCTCGGACGACAGGCCGCGCACGTCGAGCTGTTCGAGCACGGCGACCGCCGCCTCCAGGTCGCCGCGTCCCTGGTGCTCGGCAGCCCGCTCGAGGTTCGCGCGGGCAGCGGCATCCCGCGCCGCGTGCGCCCGCTGGTGGAGCCGGGCGCGTAGCGCGCCGATGCGCTCCTCCTCGGCCGGGAACTCGGCCTTGAGCCGGCGCAGGCACTCTACTGCCTCGGGAAACGCGCCCTGGCGCAGGGCCAGCTCACCGGCCTGGAGCAGATCGACCATCCGTTGGGCCCGTTCGGCCTCAAGCTCGCGACGGCGTGCCTCGGCCGCCTGCTGGCGGCGCTCCTGGACCAGCGCCCCGACGTCCGGGTGATTGGCCTCGAAAGTCGCCGCCTCTGAAGTCCGCTGCTCGACCAGGCTGCTGAGGGCCTGCTCAAAGTCGCGCGCCTCGGCCCGGGTGGAGGCCGCCACGAGACGGGCTTGCTGGCCGAAGGCGCTGGCGACCAGCTGCTCGGCCCGCTGGCGGATGCCGGCCGCCTCGCGCTGGTGGTGTTCCAGCACCTGCTGGGCGGTGACCAGGGCATCGTAGTGGGCCAGGTCGGAAGCGGCCGCTTCGCGCGCGCGTCGGGAGAGCTGCTCGACCTCGACGACGGCGCCCAGCAGCGCCTGCAGGCGAGCGGCCAGCCCGTCGGCGTCCGGCGTCATTGAGGGGGGTCCTCGTTTTGGTTGTCCGGGTCAGCTGCGGCGACGGTGACCACGAGAGCCGCCTGGTCCTGGTCCTGGACCGTGGCCTCGGCGCGGTTGTCGTCGTCGATCAGGCTGCCGGCCATGTTCTCAGGGCGGTCCTGCACCGGGACCGCGGCGGTGACCTCAGACGCCTGGCCGAGGGATGTGGAAGTAGTGGTGGTGGACAGCATGCAGATCCTCCTCCTTGTGGCGATGTGGGAATGGGCCGGGGTTGGCGTTCTGCCAGCCCCGGCCAACTTGAGCCTTCGGATCAGTCGTTCGCTGTGGACGGTGGCCTCGACTCGGGCTCCAGCGGTCGACCCTGCCGACGCAGGCTCTCCATCAGCGTGCTGAGCTCCTGGTCCACAGTCGCCTGATCGACCAGGTCGGCTGCTGGCGAACGACTCGGGCCTGGCGAGGGCTTCGCCTCGACCGTGTCTGTGGCCTGCACGTCGTCGGGGTGCTGGCGCTTGTGCCGGTCGGCAATCAGCGCGGCGATGTTGGTGGCCAGCGCGCCCACCAGTTGCTGGTTGTCGAGCAGTCGCCCGGTCGCGTCGAGCAGACCCAGCGAGATCACCGTCAGTGACGCCGAGGGCTGCTGCTTCGAGTCGTCGGCGGGGATCCACCGCTCGTAGACCTGCCGCCTGCCCGCAGCCGGTGCCCCCGCGTGGACCGTGATGCGGTCGACCGGCAGGGGGTGGGGGGCCCAGGTTCGCGCGCATTGCCGCAGAGCGGCGCGCAGGTGGCGCTCGATCTCGGCCGAACGCCGACGGTCGAGCAGCTGGACCTCGATGCCGATGGTTTCGGCCTGGCCGGGGCGTTGCCGCCGCCGCAGCAGGCGCGCCGGGAGCAGCACTGGAGCCGTCAGGACCTGGCCTGCCAGCCAGAGTGCGGCGCCCAGGCTGAGCCGGGTGGTGTGAGGCTGGCCGAGCACCAGGCCGATGTGGATGGCGCAGGCGACCACCGCCAGCAGGCCAATCGTCGGGTTCAGCGAGACCTGCGCCAGGGCCAGCACGACCAGCCAGAACAGGATGAACAGGATGCGACGCATGAAGAACCTCCTTGTAAGAGGAGAAGCCGGAGGACCCGCGGACCCTCCGGGCGGTCATGGAGCTAGCGCGCCAGCTCCTGATCAGTGGCGAAGACAAAATCGGCGAGCAGGCGCTGGCGCCGGCGCTCGACCCACCTGTCGCGAGAGGGCGGCAGCCGCCGCAGCTCGGACTGGAGACGGCTACGGCGCTGGTCAGCCCGGAACATGGCGTCGGTGACGCCGAATGGATCGCGCGTGCCGGTCGTGCGCGCGTGTGTTAGAAAAGGAGTCGACACCTCTGTGTCCTCCCTGGGCGCAAAGCCCTCGGAAACCCGACCTGCGGTGAACAGGCCGGGAAAACGGAGAGCCCCGATCGGCGAGGTGCAAACTCGCTGACCAGGGCTCTTTCAATGTGTGCGGACGAACGTGAACGTGTTCAGTCCAGAGGCCTCACCTCCTTATAGGTGGAATTTGGCTCTAGTCCCCCCGTCGACGGCGGGGCGGTGTTGACCTCGAAAGCTGCCGACCGCCGCGATGGACGACAGCGAAACTCAGGCAGCGCACACGCCAGCGAAAGGGCTGCTGCTGGTGGTGGCGGCCGTCTGAATGCGTCAGCTGCGCGCTGCACGTGCGACGCCCGCGGCTCGGCAGTCGGCGCAGTGGATGTCAGATACCCGTGGCGCCAAGCGAGTGGCTCCAACGAGCCAGCGGACTCAGATGGCTACTGCGGCGACGGTCCTCCAGCTCGAGAGCGAGATATCGCGAGTGGCCCGTTTCGTCGGAGCAGGAGAGCACGCTCGTTGTGGTCCAGGGGACCGATCCCATCCGACAGCGGCTGAGCCGAGCCGTTTCGCCCTGTTGGCGTGCGCAGTCGCCTCAGCAGCTGACGATCTCGGTGCACGAGACCCTCGGCCGAGGCGGCACGGAGGCGCGGGCGTTCCTCGCCGGCATTCTGGCAACGGCCACGGTCGCCGGTCAGACACGAACATACGCACCGAGTCTCGCGCTGGGGGCGTCCCCTGGGCGTCCCTTGGGCGTGCCGGGACAGCGTTCGCGGCCTAAGCCGGCGTCACAAATCAGCGGTTCGCAGTGGGCCAGCGGACGCCGGCGGGATCAATGGACCGGGCAGACTGTGGGGATCAGGAAAAAGCGTCCCTTGGCCGTCCCCTGGGCGTCCCTTGCGCCCCGCTAAATGCATACTCAGCGTGACGGGCGTCCCCGCTGATTTGATCTTAAAATTGGTCCAAAAGAGTGCCACTGCTATCGTCAAAATACATTCAGTTTCTCATCCGTCAAATTGCGGCAACCCAACGCCTGGTTGGACCAGCGCGTAGCGGAATTGACGGTGTGTAATGCTGATGCTGGTGCCGCGGCCGGTGCCGTTCTACGCCGTGTTCCGGTGCTCGAGCACCGCGGCAGCAAGTGGCAGGCGACGCCCGGTACCCAGCGGTGGTTACGACGCATCACGTTCCGACGGCGACGATAAGGTCCTCTCTCTAGGCCGGTAAGGTTCAAGCGTATAAAGGTCTGTGCTCTGTTGCCGTCCAGCGCTGTGCTTGGCGGATCGACGGTTTACGCTCGCGCGCTCGTCCGCGCTTTCGTCTGCGGCGCTATGACCCGGGTCCACGCCACTAAGATGAACAGTACCTCCACGGCAACCGAAACGATGCGGCTGGGTTCCCACCAGCTCTGCGGGAGCCCAGGCAGTCCGACCGTCTCCTGCGCCACGTATAGCGCAAACGAGACACCCACGATCACGAGTCCAAGCCACCAACCCCACCCGCGATGGCGCCAGATCGCTGCAGCGGCGACCAGGGCACAAAGCAAATTGGCAACGAAGACCAGTTCAAGACCAGTCGACGTGTCGCCGGGCGAAGCTGCGCGTTCAAGTAAAAAGTGCGGCACGTGGAAGTTGAGCAGGCCGACTATCACGATCAGCGCGACGCCAAGCGGTCTTGCGCGAGTCGATCGACCATCCAGGGCAACCATCGATCGCTGCTCAACTTCATCCGTCGAGTGTGACCGCGTCTATTCTCAGGCGGCATCGCGCCGAGCGAAGAGCCTCAGTGCAGTCACGACCGGAAACACCGCCGCGAGCGCTGCCAGGGTCGCGCCGTACGCGAACGGAGCGGCCGGCCCGACCTGGTCTCACAGCGCCCCGGCGATCACGCTGGCCAGCAGGAGCGCAGCACCAATGGCGGTTACGTAGGTACCCATCGCTCTGGCGCGTAGTGACGCCGGCACCAGATCCGCGATCCGAGTCGAGCGTCGCAGCCGCTACATGTTTGCGGGCAACACTGGAGCATCCACATGTCGGACAATGTTGAGATCAGCGAGCTTCTGCGCCACGCCAATTCATGCAAGCCTGGAGCGATGGCGATGCCGCGGCCTTTGCCAGCCTGTTCAGGCCCGACGCCGACTTCGTCGCCTTCTCCGGCGTGCATCTCGCGGGCCACAGTCGCGGATCGACCAGCCGTGGCGGGCACGAAATCTGATGCGTCACGCCGCGCGGAGACTCAGTTACGCGCCGAGGTGCGGCCGCCCGCGCGAAAGGCGCCCGCGGCCCAGAGCGCGCTCGAGAGTACTGCCACCCAGCGTAGTGGGCCGGGCAGTCGCGCCCACAGCATCCCATAGAGCGCAACGAAGCACATGAGGACCCCCGTCGGTGCGGGAATACCTGCCTCACGCCATTCCGAGATCCAGCGTTCGAAGAGCTCCTCCTCCTGTTCGTAATACCGGCGATCGAGATTTGGCAACGCGTTGACAAATAACTTCCAGCTATCCACCTGGTAGTCGACGAAAGCGCGGCCGATCGCTTGCAGTTGCATGCGTGTCTCTCCTTGCGCGGCTTTGCGCGTGCACCGCGTGTGCCACCTCGCGTGAACAAATACCGCTAGCCCGGATTATTCACCGGGTCTTGACCTGAGCTGAGACGTCGCGGGAATAACCGGCTGGTCGCCCGGTTTGGGAGCTTATGCGTGACTCTCATCCGGACGACCCAGCCACAGGCCATTCTGCCACCCGGCGTCCTCAGTTTCA
>JAFAOS010000388.1 GCA_019247515.1 Chloroflexota bacterium
CTCGCTCACTCAGCACAGCACGTATCAGGGACGCGACGCGTCCGGACGATTCCGCGTCACGCAAGTCGCGGTTCGATACGTCGATCGCTGGACCATCGTCGGGCTCCACTACAGCCCCATCGCCCAGCCACCCGAGAGCGCGGCGCCGCCCTCGAACGCGGAGCCGCGGTGAAGCTCGGCTTGCACATCGCCGCGACAAACTGGCGTGGCGGCCCGGAGCGATTGGGCAAGACAGTCGCCCACGCTGTTGAAGCCGCCGAGGCCGCGGGCTTCGACGCGATCAGCGTGACAGACCACGTGTGGGGCAGTTCGTACACCGGCGGCGTCGAAGCGAGCCAGGTCGAGGCATACACCACGCTCGGCTTCATTGCTGCGCGAACGCAGCGCGTTCGCCTGCTGACACTGGCAACCGCGGCTTCCTACCGCCACGCTGGCCTGCTCGCCAAGACCGTCACCACGCTCGACGTGCTGTCGGGCGGCCGTGCCATGCTGGGCATCGGTGCGGGTGACTACAGCGATGAAGCGCAGGGCCTCGGGCTGCCGTTTCCATCGGCCACCGAGCGCTATGAGCAGCTCGAGGAAACGGTCCAGGCGTGCTTACGCATGTGGCATGGCCAGTCGGGCGACCAACGGCCGTTCCGAAGTAAGCACATCAACATGGCGCGCCCACTCAATGCGCCGCAGAGCCTCAGCCGACCACATCCGCCAATCCTGATCGCCGGCGGCGGCGAGCGCCGCACACTGCCGCTGGTCGCGAGGTACGCCGACGCCTGCAATATCCCGCCCTCGCCCGAGTTGCCCCAGAAGCTCGAGCTTCTGAAGCGACTGTGCGACGACGCCGGCCGTGACTACAACGCGATCGAGAAGACCGCGCCATTCGCATTCGACGTGGGCGCCGATGGCTCCAAAGTTCCGGAGCTGCTCGGTCGGTTGCGTTGGCTCGGCTCGCTGGGCGTACAGACGGTATTCGGCTGGGTGGTTGGCGTCGACGACATACGGCCTATTGAGGTGATGGGCCACGAGGTCATTCCAGCAGTGGCCGAGGTCTGACATACCTGCGAGGCGGATGGCACGCCGCGACGGCGCCGACACGAGGCAATGGCGCGCGCTTTCCGACGGAAGCCCATCGAAACGACGATCGACGAAGGTGGCCCTTACGTCAAGTTATTGGCGTTACGCTGTGGCTCACAGAGTGCGCGATGCGGGCATCGCTTTCGCGGCCCTCAACTCGGCGCAGCACGTCGGGGCATCACTGCGGCACGACGGTGCGCAACGGGATCACCGCCGTGACGACTAGAGCGATGCTCAGCGCCAGTGCGCAGCGTGTAGAGCGCTGGTTCATGGCTACGCCAGTGCGGCCAGACTTGCGCTGCTGGTCTTGCAAGGTCAGCGCGGCAGTCGCCACCTCAATTTCAAACCGAACTGATTCTCTTCTGGGAGGTGTACACCCATGACTTCTGTCCGACGTACTCCAGTAAGACCCAATCGCATGGTGGCGCAAGCGCGACTGATGGCGGTCATCAACGTGCCAATGCGGCTGATCCTCGGACTCCCATTTGCCACGCCGCTCAGCCGTCAACTCATGCTGCTGCATCTGACCGGGCGGAAGAGCGGCAAGAGATACGTGCAACCGGTGAGCTATGTGCCCGATGGAAATACGTTACTCACGCCCGGCGGCGGCCGCTGGAAGCTGAATTTGAAGCCGAGCGAATGCGTTCGACTGCGCTTGCGCGGGCGAGACGTCCTCGCGCGACCCGAACTCATCCGTGATGTCTCCGAGGTCGAGCGGCTGCTGCACAGGATGCAGTCGGTCAACCCGCGGATCACCAGCTTTGTGCCTGTTGCTGGCTCCCGCGGCGAGATCGATCACGTGCGCGTCCAGACTGCGATCAACTACGGCTTCGCGCTCATACGCTGGCATTTCGATTGCCCATCGCGCGCGATCTAGCAGTGTCGCGCACACGTCCACTGCACACGCGGCCCGACCGTGGCTGCGTCGCTCAGCCGCCACCGTCGGCCCGGATCGTCGACTGCCACGCGAGCAGGCCGGTCTACCTGTACACGGTCGTGTAACAGGCCCTTTGTCCTCGGCTGGCCCCTCCGAGTGGGAGAGGATGTCGGCGCGGCCCGTCACGATCGCGGTCACTGCACCTGGGGGCGGGTACCACGCAGTGATGCACCGGGTTCCTTAGGAGCGCTGGGGCGCGAGCCAGAATATCTGGGAATATCTGGCATGGACATCGGTATTGGCCTTCCGGCGACGATCCCTGGAATCGAAGGGCGCCGTCTGCTGGACTGGGCGCGACGCGCCGAGGAGCGCGGGTTCACCGCCCTAGGCGTAATCGATCGCCTCGTCTATGACAATTTCGAGCCATTGATCGCCTTGACCGCGGCGGCAAGCGTCACCGAGCGCGTGCGACTGCTGACCAGTGTGCTGCTCGGCCCACTGCGCGCAAACCCGGCGTTGTTCGCCAAGCAGGTCGCGAGCCTCGATCGACTGTCGAATGGCCGACTGGTTCTAGGCATGGCCGTCGGTGGTCGCGACGATGACTTTCAGACGAGCGGCCTCGACCTTCACCAGCGCGGCAAGCAGCTGGATCACCTCGTGGACGAAGCGCGACGGATCTGGGCGGGCGAGTCGCGCGGCACCGCCGGCGCCATCGGGCCGCGACCCGTCTCTCAGGGTGGCCCGCAGCTCCTGTTCGGCGGCCAGTCACCCGCCAGCTTCCGTCGGGCGGCGAAGTACGGCTCGGGCTGGATCGCCGGCGGCGGCGGACCCCAAGCCGTAGCGCAGGGGGGCGCGGCCGCACGCGAGGCTTGGGCGGCGGCAGGGCGGACCGACAAACCGTGGCTCGTTGGGCTGGCGTATTTCGCGTTGGGGCCGCAAGCCAGAGAGCATGCGGCGAGCTATCTCGGCGAGTACTACGCGTTCGCCGGCCCCTATCGGGACATGGTGGTCCAGTCCGCACTCACGACCGAGAACCAGGTGCACGATGCCCTTGCCGCATACAGAGCTACCGACTGCGATGAGCTGATTCTGGCGCCCTGCGATCCCGATATCGGGCAGGTGGATGCGCTGGCAGCCGTCGCTTTGACATCCGCATAGTTCGGGCGCCGCCGCGGCCGACACAACCAGCAACTTCACGGCGCCTGAGGAGCGGCCGCGAAGCGGCCGCTGGTCTCCTATCTGACGGCACGCTTCCCGTCCCGTCAAACACCTCCTCTACAAGCAGCGTCACGGACTTCCGCGTCAACTGAGCGTCGCCCGTCCGAGGATCCCAGCAAAGGCCGACAGCAGCGTGGTCTCAGGTGCGGCAACGCGGGAGTAACTCCGCCAGGCAACGTGGCCATCCGGCCGCACGAGGACGGCCCCGTTCTGTCGGACTCCGTACAACTTGGCCCACGCATCGCTCGAATCTCTCAGGTCGCTCGCATGATCAGCGCCGCCGACGGTGAACGCACGCAGCGGCACATGCAAGCCGTCCGCGACGCGTTTCCCCGCGTGGCACCACTCGCCTCCGTGTTCGCTCGCCAGCAAGATGAACTCGTCTCCAAACAGATCCAGCGTTGAGATCCCTTTACGGCCAGCCTCTAACCAGACATGCGGCGCCCGAGATCCTGGGCGCGCGTTCGGTATGTAGTCGGTCACTGGATTAGCAACGCGTGGAGGCTCAGTCCCGTCTGGCATGACCGCGGCGGATTCATAGCTGGCGCCGAACACAATCCCGTTCTCTGCATGGGTTCCGGCGGGCGGCGCCGCCGGCGTGGCGCCTGGCCGAGTGGCGTGGAGCCCTCGCATCACGGATCGAAAGCTGTCGAGGCTCCAGGCTGTTACCCAGCGCGCGACCGGCTGCCGTTCCGCTTGATAAGAGTCGAGCAGGGACGGGCCGGCGTAGCCGCGCACGACCGCCGCGAGCTTCCACGCGAGGTTGTGTGCGTCCTCGATCCCGGTGTTCATGCCGTGCCCACCGGCCGGCGTCATCTCGTGTGCAGCGTCGCCGACGAGGAAAACGCGACCGGAACTGTAGGACTGCGCGACCCGCGCCGAGCTGACGAAGGACGCGGTCGAAACGATTTCGACGGGTAGATCGGGCACGCCCACCGCGGTGCGAACCAGTTGGCCGGCACGTTCCGGCGGGAAATCTTCGAGCCGCGCGCCCTCTGGGAAATGAGCATTGAAACACCATCGTCCATTTTTTCCGGTCCACAACAGCATGCCGGGCGCGTCGGGATGATGGATCATGCACAAGAGAATCGGACGTTCACGCACGTACGCCGTGAGATCGGCCCGAAACAGAATGCTCAACGCCTGCGACACGGCTTGCGGCCCAGGTACGTCGATACCGAGGATGTCTCGGACCGTGCTGTGAGCGCCGTCGGCCCCCACCACATACTGCGCCTGCACGCGCGTGACCGTGTTCGAGCCGGATTCTCGAATCGTGGCTGTCGCTCCGCAATCAGTCTGATCCAGTTCGAGCAGCTCGTGGCCGAAGCAGACATCCGCTACCGCGTTTTCGCGCGCACGCTGGAGCAAGACGGCTTCCAGCACATCTTGCGGGCAACCGCAGCCAACAGTTGGACTCAGGGCGCGGTCGGCCTCAGGCGTGAGCGTCTTCATCGCTTGCAGCTTCAGGAGTGGATCGCTCAGGGCGCGGCCCCAGGCCAGGACTGGCGCGTCCCCTGGCAGTGCCCCGGCTTCGCGAATCGCTGACTCCAACGAGCACTGTCGAAAAATCTCCATGCTGCGGGTCGAAATCACCCTCGCCTTCGGATGCAGCGACGTGCCCGGGTGTCGCTCCACAACCAACGACCGGATGCCATATCTCGACAAGAGAATCGACGTGGTCAGGCCCACCGGACCTCCGCCGACAATCAGCACCGGAATTTTGTCCACTCTGCCGCTCATCTCCTCTCAGGCGATCGCCGCCCTCAAGGAGACACTGTGGCGCCAGGACTCCACATGCTGAAACATCACTAATCCGCGAAGCCCTGACGGTTCGCAGGCGTAGTGAGAATTCACTATGTCGCGTTATGCGAGGCCGCTGCGGATCGCGAACGCCACGGCGTCCGCTTTGCCGTTCGCGCCAATCTTTGCGTAGATGCTGGCGATCTGATTATTCACCGTATGCACACTCGTCACGAGTTCCGCCGCAATCTGCTTGCTTGGCTTGCCAGCCGCAAGCAGGCGCAAGACTTCGCGTTCACGCGGACTCAAGGCTGAAGGTCGCTCGACCTGTCCTATCATGGCGACGGCGCCTTCCTTCTGAGATTGCAGCAACTTCAACGCAAGCTCTACAGCCGCATCCATACCCAGCGTTCGCCCGCGTTCCCATGCTTCGGCCGCGCCGACCTGGCCCAGGTTGGCACGGGCCTTTGCGAGAAAGGGGGCAAGCCTGTCGCGTTCGACGGATCGCATCGCCGGACCACCCGCATCGCGTGCAGCGGCCGCGGCGGAGGCGAGTGTAAGAGCGTCAGCGGAATGATGCGTTGCGACGGCGAATGCAGACGCATATTCAACTGCAAGCGCCATGGCGCGCTTCTCGCCGGGCTCTCGCGCATCCCCGAGAGCGGCGATCAGTTCCTGACCGGCCGACCGGAGATCGCTCCGACCCAGAGCGAGCCGAGCTAGACCAGATGACGCATAGGACACAAAGGCCCGGTCACCTGCTCGATTCGCGACGATGCGCGCCTCGTGAAGGACTGCGCCCGCTCTGTCAAGGTCACCCTGTTCGTGGAGCACGTCGCCGAGGAACACAAGCGCGCTGCACACGCCGCGAGTAAAATCGCACCCTGTTGCCACCTCAACTGCTTCTTCGGCCAATTGGCGGGCACGGTCAAGATGTCGTGCATCCTGTTCGATGCGCGACAAAAACCCCAGGCCCAGGCTGAGACTAACCGGCTGTCGCGACTGTCTCGCGGCAGAGATACCGGCCTCGAGCACGTCGCGACCAGCAGCGGGATCGCCAAGGTAACTTCGTGTATTACCGAGCCCCATCGCGGCGAACGCCACGCCTGCCTGGTCGCCGGCTTCTCGCCACCCCTCGAACGCGGCAGAGAACGCGCCAAGCGCGGCGTCGTAGTCCCCGTGCGCGAACGCAAGAGCGCCCAAACCATTGAAAGCTCTGGCACGCCACCGGAGTCGATGGGCACCGAGCGTCGCTTCATCCGCCTGGACTGCCAGGCTTAACCACATTCGACCTTCGCTCAGGTGGCCGCGCGTCAGCCAGAACGGGTAGAGCGCGCCCGCGAGCCGCTCAGCTTGTTCACCGTCGCGAGAATCGATCGTGCGGCGAAGTGCAGCGCGGAAATTGTCCTGCTCCCGACTCACCTGCTCGAGCCACTCGTCGCCAATCACACCGAGACGCGTGTGTGCTCGTTCGGCGAGCGACACGAAGAACGCAACGTGGCGACGCTCCGTCGAGTCAACTTCTTGTTGGCCGCGGCGTCGAAGCTGCTCGCGGGCATACTCGTGCAGCGTCTCAAACATGCGGTACCGTGCGCGCTCAGAGGATCCGAGGGCCGCGACCACCAACGACTTGTCAACCAGCTGACCAAGCAGATCCAGGACCTCACTCTGGTGGATCGCATCGCCGGCGCACACCGCCTGGGCGGCTTCGAGTGTCCAACCACCAGCAAATACGGATAATCGGTCGAACAGCAACCGCTCCAAATCCGACAGGAGGCGATAACTCCAGTCGATGGTGGATCGGAGGGTCTGCTGCCGGCTCGGCGATGATCGGCTCCCACTCGTCAGCAGGTTCAGCCGATTGTCGAGATGCTCCGCAATCTCCACGATGGCAAGGTGTCTTGCTCGGCTTGCCGCCAGTTCGATCGCCAGTGGAATGCCGTCCAGCCGCCGACAAATATCAGCAATAGCCACCGCATTCTGGTCGCTCGGTAACAATTCGGCTTGAGCCCTTGACGCCCGTTCCAGAAATAGCACTGCCGCCTCGCTTTGCCCCAGTTCCACCAGCGTGGTGCCAGCAGCCACATCTGGGACAGGCAGTGGTGGAACACGCAATACACACTCAGCGCCAATGCCCAGCGCCTCCCGACTGGTACTCAGAATGCGAAGCTCCGGACACGCGCTCAGGAGTGTGTCCGCGAGTACCGCGCATTGCGCGATGACATGCTCGCAATTATCCAGAATGAGCAGTATGTGGCGTTCGCCGATGGCACTCTGGAGCGTCGCCATCAACGCCTCGGTCGGCCGTTCGCGTATTGCGAGGGCTCGGGCCACCGCGTCGACGACCAATGCCTCGTCGCGTACGTCCGCCAGGTCCACGAACCTGATGCCGCCGCGGTAGACACGCACGCCCTGCTCGGCGGCGCGCAGCGCCAGACGTGTCTTGCCGATGCCTCCTGGGCCAGTCAAAGTGACGAGCCGAAACTGAGCGAGCTCCCGTCGGATTTCGGCAATCTCGTGCGCGCGCCCTATGAAGCTCGTGAACTGGACAGGCAAGTTAGCCGCGGGCGCGCTCTCGGCGTTCTGCATAGCGCTTTCGAGTCGAAAGCGTACCTGCCCGGAGCAAGTAGCCTCCTCGCCGATACCTGCGTGCCTGAGGCCATCATCGAGGGCGCGGGCGCGTGCAACCCACTGACTCCCACCGGTGTTCCTGTTGAGGACATGTCCGAACCGGGCCTGTACTTCACGACGGAGGTGCGGAACACAGCCATACCTGCTGTTCGATGCCCAGTCCGTGCAAATTCATGAGATACACACAGGAGAATCATGTCGAACGAAGAGGACAACAAGGCCATCGTCGGACGCTGGTTCAAGGAATTCTGGGGTGAGAACGGAAACCCCGACATCGTTGACGAGCTCGCGCGCAAGGTTGCGGGTCAGGCCGATCGCCGCCTCGACCGCCGCAGGGGCTGATACTGAGTCGGTCACATCCAGCTCGACGCCAAGTGCACGCCCGCCGCTGCTCGAACGGAATCGGCGACGGGCGAATAGCCCTTGAGATCGCCAGCAACGACCGCTGCACCCTCGGCACCCAGTCGCGCGACCGTCGCCTGTCCGATTCCACCGCCGGCCCCAGTGACCAACGCGACCTTGCCAGACAGCCGCCCATCCAAGCCTGTCATGTTTCCCTCCTGACCGCCTGTTTCACCATTAGTACAAGACAGTTGCCAGGGCCGCGCGCCCGCGGCTAATGCTTCACCGCTGCTCAGGCTGCTGGCAGGCCAGGCGAATTGGCTCTGCGTGGCAGGAGGGTTGCTTTGATCGCGAGCATGGCAAGGAATTGAGTGACATGCGGTAGGAGCGCCCCCGGTTCGCCTGGCTGATATCCGGCACAGTACATTCCGGCGTCGTGGTTGCTGGCGTGCCTGCGCCAATGCTGGCGCGGTTGGAATCCACCCTGCCGTACGGGGCTGAGTGGCGCTACGAGCCGAAGCTCGATGGCTTCCGCGGCCTGCTGTGGCGCTCCAACACTGGCGCGGCGCGGGTCCTCAGCAGGAACCTGAGGGACCTGAGCGTCTCGTTCCCGGAGCTCGTGCGCGCGTCGGAAGCCCTCCCGCTCGACAGTGTGGTCGACGGTGAGATTGTGATTGCCGACGCCGGCGGCAGTTCGGACTTCGGCGCACTGCAGCAACGGCTTGGCGTCGGCCGGCGCGACGCTGACAGGTCCGCGCAACAGATGCCCGCGGTGTTGCTCGCGTTTGACGTATTGCGCTGTGCGGGTGTCGATCTGACCAGTCGGCCGCTGCGGGATCGGCGTGCCAACCTCGAGAGCCTGCTCGCGGCAAACACCGCGTGCTTGCAACTGATCGCCCAGACGGATGCTGTCGACGAGGCCGAGGACTGGCTCAGGCTGGTGCCGAACATCGAGGGTGTCGTAGCGAAGCGCTGGGATGGCCGGTACTTGCCCGGTCAGCGTGACTGGGTAAAGGTGAAACGCCGCCGCACGATCGATTGCGTGGTCATCGGTATCGCCGGCGACCACACCCGTCCATGGCTGGTGCTCGGACTGCGACACCCTGATGGGCAGCTCCATCACCTCGGGCTGGCGCGCCCCGCGAAGGGCATGCTCAGCGCGCAGTTTGCATTAGTTCTGGCCGGGGCTGGACCTGAGGAGAGCCCGATCCGATCTCGATGGCAGCACGCCGCCGTGCCGACCTGGCGTCGCGTCCCGCCGACTGCGGTGTGTGAGGTGGCATACACCGTCCTTGACGGCAACCGCTGGCTCAGGCACGCGGCGCGTTTCGTTCGCTGGCGACCCGATCGGTCTCCGGACGACTGCTGGTTTGAGCAACTCGCCGGTCATTAAAGGCGCTCACGGCTCGGACAGCGAGGCCACCTGTGCGCCGCTCGCCGCATCGATACCCAGTTCATGTGAGTTTCCGAGCACGGCCCTGCTTGGCGTCGATGCTCGCGGTGGCCCTCTTCGCGGTCGGGATGCTCGGTGACTCGGCGTTCGCGCAGGTCCCGGTACAGTTGCCACCGGCTCCACCAGATGCGGTGACCGCGAAGATCCACTTTGATCTCTCCCAGTTCAACGACGATGGCCTGTACGGACCACCCGATGGGCTCCGTGCACCCATGTACGAGTTTTGCATCCCCGCTGGCGCTGACCTGGCTGTCGAGGTGGCGTCCATTGACCCCACCGTCCAGCTCTATGCGAGCAGCCCCGGACGCATCGGCTGCGGCAGCAATGAGTACCTCTGCATCGGGAGCATGGGGCAGCCAGGTTTCCGCGAGGTGCTCGCGAACCTCGCTCAACTCGACTACGTGTCCCGAATACAATTGAGTGTCCCGGAGTTGCTCACCTAACGAGGCCAGGTGTCACTCGCGCGAACCTCGACGTCGACATCCCGGCTGAGGGGACATGGCGCGAAACGCGTGGCTCGACCGCACCCACCAACTCCTCGTTGGACCAAAGAGTGTGGTCCAGAGCACATCGCGCGGCCAGGACTGGTTAGCTGCACGAGCTGCCTTGGTCGGCAGCTAACGCCTGAGCGTAGCGATGAGCCGTTTCGGGTTCCGGAGCAGTCCCAAAGCATCGCTGATCGATGGCACCACAACATCCGCCGCCGCCAGCGCGCCCGCGGCCAAGCCCTCTGGTCCGACGATGGCGATGCCGAGTGCTGCCTCGCGCAGCATGTCCGCGTCATTCGCTCCGCGGTAGGAGTAACTGAATGATGAACGCTCGGAATTAGTGGCTCGTAGCCATCCTTGCCCTGGGGCTAATGATGCTGAACTTGGTCCCGCCGTTTTTGCGGCTGCAGCCGTGATCTGGGGCGCGCGACTTCTGCAGCCGGTCCCGTACCGAGTGAGCGAGGGCCGTTGATCAGGGAGCGCGATCTAGAGCCGCGACACCCTGGGGGTGAACCTTATAGCGCGTCGAGGCGCGCCCGAGCGGGCCGATCACGGTGACGTAGCCTTTGCTAGCCAGCTGCGAAAGCGCGGTACTGAGCTCAACCCAGTGCCGCGCCTGTAGCCGGTTCGCCAGATCATCGGCGGTCAATTGGCCGCCCCTCCTCAACTCTCGCAACAACCGCTCTTCCAGAGCGTCCATCCTGGATCGCGCCGTCAGCCTGGAACGCAATCCGTACCGAACATGCAGTCGGCAGCCAGATGCCCCGCCATCGCTAGGAAAGAATCATCGCACCTAGCCCGGATTATTCACCGGGTCTTGACCTGAGCTGAGACGTAGCGGGAATAACCGGCTGGTCGCCCGGTTTGGGAGCTTATGCGTGACTCTCATCCGGACGACCCAGCCACAGGCCATTCTGCCACCCGGCGTCCTCAGTTTCAGTTGG
>JAFAOS010000533.1 GCA_019247515.1 Chloroflexota bacterium
CGTCGCTATCAAGATCGAGGACATCGCCACTGAGGCGCTGGCCCAATCGGGGCTGAAAAAGGGATCGCTGGACGTGGCCCTGAGCGTCGATAGACGTGGTGCGGTGGCCGAGGTCCGCGGGTCGGTCGGCTACTTCCAGGTGCAGACCCTCTCGCCCACGCTGCAGGCAGTGCTGCAAGCAACGGTGAACGAAGTGCATCTACGTCAAGTGCTCGCCGACGCCGGGGTTCCCCGCTCCACCATTCTGCACGCGCTAGAGCCGGTGCCCTTCGTAACCACGGCGCTCCAGCCCCCACCCGCGAACGTCGAAGCCCGCGATGTCGCCGCCCTGGCCGCGGGCTTTCTCCTGTACCTGAGCCTGGGGATCTACGGCAGCGCCGTCGCCAGCGGTGTCGCCCAGGAAAAGACGTCGCGCATCGCGGAAGTGCTGCTCGCGGCAGTCCGGCCTAGCCAACTACTGGCCGGCAAGGTCGTGGGCATCGGGGTGTGTGGCGCGGGCCAACTCGGCATCGCGGTCGTCGCCGGCTTGCTGACCAATGCCATCGTGCAGAGCACGGTCATCCCTTCAACCGTCTGGGTGCTCCTGCCGGCCATCCTGCTGTGGTTCGTGCTGGGCTACGCGCTCTACGCCTTCGCCTACGCCGCGGCGGGGGCGCTGGTGGGACGGCAGGAGGAGGTGCAGTTCGCGAGCCTGCCGATCACGCTACCGATCGTCGCGGGCTTCCTGCTGACCTATCTCACGATCGCCTCGCCGGGGGCGTGGTGGCTGCGCCTGCTGTCCTTCCTGCCGCCCCTGGCGCCGATCCTGATGCCCGCGCGGCTGGCCCTCGGCGACATATCGGCGTGGGAGATGCCCGTCGCCGTGCTGATCACACTTGGAGCGGTGTACGGCATGGTGCGCCTGGCGGCCCACATCTATGCCCCGGCGCTGGTGCGCGGTGGTGCGAGACTTACCTGGCGGGCCGCTCTGCGCCTGCGGGCGGAATGAAACGATAACCATGATTAGGAACGCTCCGACTACCGCGCCAGAAACGCTTGGTGGATGGTTCTGTAAAGTGGAAGATCGTGCTCGACGAGAAGATCGTCGGCTCGATTGCGCATGGCCAGACCGTGGACATACCGGTTGAGGCGGGCACGCACACTCCGCGGCGTGGCGGTCTGGCGGCACGTGCGTGGCACCTCGGATATGCCGAGCGGTGCGCGCAATTCGGGAGGCAGGTTGGCATTGCTGAGCGGGCGACGTGCGGCACGCCCATGAGGTCCGTGGTAGACTCAAGCATCTTGTCGCAGCCATCGTTGCGCCTCACGGGGTCGATCGGGATCTATGCCAGGGCCACACGACGTCCCTCCCCACGGTCGAGCGGCGGCCAGACAACAACGTCTGTACGCGCTGCTCTACCACTTCGGCGTACGTCCCTGGGAGATCGACGCGACGCCGTCCGTGCTGGTGGCGCGGCTCGGTACATCTCCAGCGGCGCGGCGGGGCGCGGCGCTCGATCTCGGCTGCGGATCAGGAACGCATGCTCTCTGCGCGGCGCGCAACGGCTGGCGGGTCGTGGGCATCGATTTCGTGCCGCGGGCGATCGCGAGGGCACGGGCGCGGGCGGCCGCCGCCCAGGTGGACGTGCGCTTCCTCGTCGGCGATGTGACACGGCTAAGTAAGTAGCCATTGAAATTTGGACGACCGTAGACCGGCGAGGTGGAGACGCTCGGCCGGCGTGAGCGCATCGAGCCAGGCGACGGCCTGGGCGGCTAGGGGGTCCATCTCCGCGAAGACGCGGTTCGCCGCGACCTCCGCCTTCAGATGGAGCCACAGATCCTCGCACGGGTTGAGCTCCGGGGAGCGAAAGGGCAGCCAGACGATCTCGATCTGGGCCGCCGCGGCGGCCTCCTGGACGCGGCGGGGTTTGTGGGGCGGATTGTTGTCCCAGACCAGGAGCTTGGGCACGCCCGGGCGCACGTGGCCGAGCGCCTCGACGAAGGCGACCGCGTCGTCTTGGCGGTTGCGCTCGCGCACCACGCGGACCAGCTCGCCGCTGTCGGGATTGAGCGCGCCATGGAGCACGCGGCGGTCGTTGCGTCCACTGATGACGACGACCTGCTGCACGCCCTTGCGCGCCCACGCCGCGCGCAGGGGCGGGAACTCGCGCACCGTCGTCTCGTCGCCGCACCAGACCTCGCCACCGGCGGCCCGCACCTGCTGGACGCGCGCGATCAGCGCGGCTTTTTTTCGGCGTAGGCCGGGTCGGGGCGGCCCAAGACGTATTTGGGACGCTTCCAGCGCCAGCCCAACCGGCGGATCGCCCGGCGCAGCGTGGCGGCGCTCACCGCGTACCCCGCCTGCGCGGCC
Source organism: Chloroflexota bacterium (assembly GCA_019247515.1). GTDB lineage: Bacteria > Chloroflexota > UBA6077 > UBA6077 > CF-72 > CF-72. The sequence goes on from JAFAOS010000533.1 coordinate 2,351, forward strand.
TCGCGCCGCAGCAGCGGCACCGTCCACCCGGCCGCCTGATAGCCCCGCAGCTGCGGATCGCTCGCCAGGGTGGTGTCCAGCCAGCGCTCGCCGCCCGCGTCGAACCGGCGCGCCAGCCCGCGATGCGGCCCCTCGGCCAGCCCCTCCAGCCCTGCCCGGCGCCACCGGGCGGCCCAATTGTATACTCCCGACCGGCTGGCCCCCAGCACCGTGGCCACCGCCTGCGGCGATTGCCCCTCGGCCAGGAGCAACACCGCTTGGATGCGCCGCCACTGCCGCACCCGCCGCGTCTGCCGGGCCGCGCGCACGAGCGTCGCACGCTCCTCCGCGCTCAATGCCACTTCTAGGCCCATTCTGCCGCCTGTCCCCTTCTGGCAGCAGTCTATCTTGTTCCACGTTTCTTTGCTTATTTACTTAGTAGGGGATTCGATGGACGGTGGCGGAAGACAACCGAATATTTTGTGGGTCATCGCCGATCAGCAGCGGTGGGACACGCTGGGGTGCTATGGAAATAGGTACGTTCGCACGCCTCACCTGGATCGGCTGGCGCGTAGCGGTATGCTATTCGAACGGTGCTTTAGCCAGAGCACCGTTTGCACTCCCAGCAGAGCAAGCTTTCTGACGGGGCGCTATCCACGGACCAACCGCTGCCGCCAGAACGGACAGACCCT
>JAFAOS010000177.1 GCA_019247515.1 Chloroflexota bacterium
CAGGCTCCAGGCCAGCGACGCCATGCCGACAGTCGCCAGCGCGGGCACCGTCGTCGCGGCCAGGTTGTACGCAACGCTCGGGGCGACGCCGCTCAGCTTGCCCAGGCACGCGGCAATGAAGTAGCCGAAGTAGTAGTAGGGCACGCCATAGCCGGACAGCCACGTGTCCTGCGTTGGCAGGCGTTGAGCGGCGATGAACCCGTTGACGAAGGCCATGTCCATGGGCTTTTCGAACGCGGAGATCGCCGGCTCATGCGCTCGGAGCTCCGCGAACAGGACGAACGCCACGGCGAAGATCGCTTCCCACGTGATGAGCAGGCCACGCCGCTCGCGCATCCAGCCGAGCGTCCCGTCGAGCGTGTGCGTTCGCCACGACCCTGCCCACGCGGCGAGTCCAACGAGGACCACGCCGATCAGCAGCGTCAGGCGCGTGAATGGGACCGGGGTGAGCATGCACACCAGCCACACCACCCAGGCGACCGCCAGCAGCCCGAAGGCTTTGGCGGCGGCCCACCCGCGGTCCTCGAGCGGCGCCAGCGCAAGCGCGACGGCGGGCCAGATCGCCAGGCTCACGACCTGGACCACGAGGTACCAGCTGATCGCGTCCCGCATAAGAACGTTAAAGGAACGCTCGGGTTAGAGCTCGGCGGGGACGGTCGCCGGGCTCACGGTCCGTTGTGACTGCGTGCCCTTCAGCATGTCGTCGAACGAGTAGCCGCCGGTCCACAGCGCGATCATGCCCGCGATGACCAGGGTGCCGTAGGAGAAGGCATGCGTGATCAGCGCGATGCCCAGGGCGGTGGCGGGGTCGAGCCCGAAAGCCGTGAGGGCCAGGACCGAAGCCGCGTGGTAGACGCCCACATAGCCGGGGCTCGAGGGTACCGCCTGACCCGTGCTGGTCAGGACGACGACGAACAGGATCGCGGCAAACCCCGGCTGGATGCCGAGCGCCAGCGTGCCCGCCCAGGTGGTGCCGATCGAAAACAGCCACGTCACTGCCGTCCAGCCCAGCAATCCCACCCACAGCGTTGGGACTTGCAAAGAGTCGGTCCCCTCGGCGAAGTCGCGCGCCGCCTCCTGCAGCCGCAGCCGCGGCCCGACGCCGAACGGCAGCAACTTCTCGACCATGCCGACGAACACCAACGTCGGGCGACGCCAGATCGCCAGGGCGACCACGAATGCGAACCCGAACAGAATGACGCTCGTGATCGAGAATGCCGCCACCTGGGCCGCCGCGGGCAAGGGCGTGATGGCGACCAGCAGCGCCAGCAGCACCCCGATGGCCAGGAAGTCGAAGAGTTTCTCCACCAGGATCGTGCCGATGACGACTGGGATCGGGATGCGTTCTCGCTGACCCAGAAACACGGCACGCACCAGCTCACCAGCGCGCAGCGGCAGAAAGGTGCTGGCCATGTAGCTGATGGACAGCGTGCTGAGCGCCGGGCCGAAAGCCACCTTGCGCCTGGGCAGGAAGTAGACCTGCCAGCGGGCGGCGCGTGTGACGAGCGAGCCCAGCACACTGGCCACCACCACGATGATGAACGCCGGCTGCGCGTGACTGAGCGCCTCGCCCACTTGCGCCAGCGACACCTGCTGGAGCAGGAAATAGATCGCGACCGCGCTGACCAGGAACCCGACCGCGACCTGAACGACTTTGCCTATGACTGGGTTACCTCGTAAATCTGGACGTCGTCGGCATCGTAAACGAGCCGCAAATCCGGCATGTTGCGGAACTTCGCCACGCCGGCCGACGGGTAGTACTTCCGCTCGAGTCCGCCGACCACTACATATCGCACCTGGTACTTCCGCAAGACGTTGAGCGCGTCCTGCGGGTTGGTCGAGGAATAGGCGCGTTCGACGTCCGCAATGCGGTCCTGAATCATGCCCATGTAGCCGGTTCGCTGCTGACCCTCGTGGACGTCCCAGCCGAGGACGGTCGGCAGCCCGGTGTAGATCGAGAAGCGCGAGCCCCAGCGGTACACCGGCGAACGGCCCTCGAGGACGACGGGCGTACCCTGGACGTTGTCCTGCATCCAGCGGATGGCCTGCGCGTCGCCGGGCAGGTTCAGGTCCTGGCCATCGTCGCTGTACTGGGCGAGGTACATGTACTGCATGCCGTCCAGGGACAGGGGCACGTCGTTGAAGCGCAGGCCGATCTTGCCCTTGCTGGCCAGCAGCGGGTAGGCCACCGCCGCGAGCACAAAGACCACCAGCAGTGCTACCCACGCGGGTCGCACCTGGCGCAGCAGGTGGTCGCGTACCGAGCGGCGCGCCAGCCAGGCCAGCGCGACAGCGCCGCTGATCGACAGCAGCACCCACGCCTGCAAATAGAACTTGAACACCGTATTCATGCGCCCGACGTCGCCCTGCAACGTGACGAACTCTGGAATCAGCGTGGCAAACAGCGCCACTCCGAAGAGGGCGGCTTGCAGTGAACGGCTCGAGCGCCGCCAGTGGCTGATGCACGCCGCGGCCGCGGCGGCAATGCCAAAGACGAGCAGCCCGCGCGTCTGGTAGCCGGTTGCGACGAAGACCAGTCCGAGCACGGCGCCGAGACCAACGACCCACGCGGCGGGCGAGGCATAGCCGCTCAGCCCGCCGAGCGGCAGGATCATGCCGTAGTAGCCGGGCTCGGGTAACAGCCGGCTCTGGCGGCGAACCGCGGCCGCGCGCCTGGTCGCCTGCACGAAATACCAGGCCAGCAGCGACCCGCCGAGGAACAGGAACAGGCCATGGATCGTCAGGAACTGGCTGAGCGCCGTCCTGGCCCTGACCGGGTCGACGCCGGTGTAGAACAGCTGGTACCGCTGCAAGTACGGCGCGAACGCAAGCTGGAACGTGATGCCGAAGGCGAGCAGGCTGACGATCAGCGTCTGAATTGCCTGCCGTTCCAGTCTTCGCAAGCTCGGCAAGCTGCCCAGGACCAGCATCAAGCAGACAACTGCCGCGTACGTCGGAAAATCCCAGGTATTGGTGGCGCGCAGCATCGCCACCAGCACGCCGGCCAGGACCAGCGCCGCCCAGGGCACGCGCCAGGGGTTGGCTCTCAGGCTGCGCATCAGATTCAGGCCCACCAGCAGGACGGCAACGGTGACCGGCAGTGCCAGCTGATGCGCGTGGAGATCGCCGTACAGAAACGTGAAGAACGGGAACTCGTGGATCGGGCCCGGGTCTTCAGGACCAATGAAGCGCGTGCTGCGCCAGAAGTCGAGCACCGGGAAATGCGCGCCGCCGAAAAGCGCCAGCACCCCAGCTGCCAGACGGGTCGGCCCACTCGAGTTGGGCGCGAGCTGACTTCCGAGCACGGACAGCTGGTCCAGGACCTGCAGCCCAGCGTCCAGATTGCCGAGCACCGCGGTCAGCAGCACCGCCGCGCAACCGGCCAGGTACGCGTGCGCTCTCTGCAAACGGGCGACGCCGCGCACTGGCAGGCTCAGCGAGAAGGCCATCGAGAAGACGCCCGCGCACAGGGCGCCGTAGAGCGTCGGCTGGGCCAGGTTGAAGGCCGTCTCGGGCAGGATGCCAGTGAGCTTGATCGGCGCCGCCACCAGGACCAGACCGTAGTAGTAGTAGTTGATGATGCCGCCGGCGAACCACGGGTCATATGGCGGGAAATAGTCGCTTTTGACCACCGCGTTCAGATACGCGAAGTTCATTGGCTTTTCGCCGCCAAAGGCCGGGTGCCACAGGTCGGGATTCGCGGCGCGAACCCAGGTGAACAGCGCAAAACCGACGACGAAAATGCCCTCGGTGACCAGGATCAGTCGGCGCTCACGAATCAGCCACCGGCCGAAGATCGTCCGCTGACGCCAGACCGCGACGCACGACGCCGCCAGCAGCAGCAGCCAGGCGGCCAGCAGCAGCGGCCGTTCGAACGGCGCCAGCTTCAGGCTAGCGATGAGCCAGCTCACGTAGGCGACCGCGGCGAGCCCCAGGATCTTGCTGCCTGCATACCCTCGATCGGCCAGAAACGGCAGCGTGCGCCACAGCACGGGAACGGCGCTGAGCGCCAGAAGCTCGATCAGCACGAACCAGACCGGCAACGACAACTGGTTGACCAGGTCGTCGCGGTTGAAAAGCTGGCTCCACGTGCCGGCGTTCAGCTGGGCTTGCTGCTCGGCGGGCGTTTGCAGGAGCGCGCCCTTGCCGCCGTCGATAGGCCGTACCTGAACGACTCGATCCAGCGACACCGCATCGAGCTGCGCGCGCATTGCCGCGCTCGAGTACGAGGGTGTCTTCTGCCAGACTTCGACCAGCGGGTGGTCGTAGACGGTGAAGTCTTCCTGGGCGAGGCTGTCGTCAACCTTCAGGGGTCCGAGGCTCGGCTCGACCTGGAAGCGTCCGACCAGTTGAAATCCCAGCTGGCCGGACTCCAGCAAGCGGTAGTAGGTCGTCGCCATCGGGTAGCGCTCGGGCAGACGCGGGATCGAGCCGATCAGGCGTCGGCTGGCCATGACGATGTACTGGCTCTGGTCGAGCACGCCCTCCAGCCTGGTGCGCTTGTCCGCGTTTTCGGGGTCGTACAGGGCGAGCTCGGTGTAGCGGTAGCGGCCCGGATCGAAGCCAGGCCGCGCGAGGGGCAGTCGGTCGTCCCAGTGCTCCGTAGCGATGGTCGAGCTGGCCGGGATGTTCTGGTAGATCCAGTCGGAGGCCGCGAAGCGCGACAGCGGCTGGCCGTAGATCCCATGACTGAACGCCAGCGCCCAGCCGGCGGTCAGCACCACGACCGCCGGCGCAAGCAGCCGCTGCAATCCTGCGAGACGCCACCGCCGATGCGACTCGAGCCAGTCGGTGCCCAGCACCAGGACGTAGGCAGCCAGCATGATCCACGTGAAGTACGTGGGCAGCAGGTAGCGCAGAAATTTCGCGAACTGTCCGCCGAAGTACAGCAGGTTGACGACCGTCCAGAGGATGACCAGCAGCGCCTCGCGCTCCTGGCGGTGTCCACGGACCAGGCGCCAGCACGCCACCACCAGACCGACGATGCACGCGATCCCGAGCGCCGGACCCATCGCCCACTGGACGATGTTTTGCAGCGCGAAGGTGTACGGGGCGGTACCCGCCCACTGGATCATGAACGGGACGTCGACGGTGCCCGAGCTGACCTCGATCTGATACGCCTTGTCGGAGAACCACTGCGGGTTCAAGCGCAAGCCCCAGATGGTTGGTCCGAGGAACGCGTAGGGCTCGGTCACGCGGAACGTGAAGAACGCCGCGACCAGCGCGACGCCGAACGACGTCACGCCGTCAAAGAACTGCAGGAGTGTCGGTCGGCCGTAGCGCGGGAAGACGAACACCAGGCCCAGGACCGGCAGCAGCAGCGCGGCGCTCACCTTGGAAGCGGTCGCCATGCCCACGAAGATGCCCGCGATCAGCGAGTCCACCAGGCTCTCGCGCTGCCAGGCGCGCTGGCCAAAGAACAACGCGCCCGCGGCGAAAAACGTGGCGAAGGTGTCGACGGTGAAGAAGTGGGAAAGCTGAATGTGCAGGACGGTGACGGCCAGCAGCAG
>JAFAOS010000178.1 GCA_019247515.1 Chloroflexota bacterium
CCACAGGCGTCGCGGTCAGCAAGGAGCGTCTCCAAGCCCTGCCGCTGGAGCGCATGCTACCCACGGTGCGTGGAACTACAGCCTGCACCCCCGCAGCGGCGCCGACTCCACCGGGCCAGCACCCGTCGGTGAAGCGGGCGGTCCCGCGCAGCGTCGCCAGGCTGTACTCGGCCGGCTGGCCGATGAGCGGCTGACTGGCATGAGCACCACACACTTGCAGCAGCTCGCCACTCGCCTCGCTCCGGCCCAGGCCGCCCGCACCCAGCAGCGCGAGCAGCGGGGTGGCCGGGCCCGGCGCGCCAGCGGGAAAATTCGACACAAGCCGCTGTTCGACGATGCCGCACGACTGCTGCTCACGCTGCTGTACCAACGGCAGGTCTGCTCCATGAACGTACTTGCCGAACTCCTGGAGGTCACCGCCACCTGCATCGGCGACCACATCAAGGAGACCCGCGAGGTCCTCAATGACCATCGCTACGACCCCGGCGTGGCCTCGATCCGCTTCACCGCCGCCGCCGATCTGCTCACCTTTCTGGACAGCGACCTGCGCCCCGCGCGCACTGACATCATCGAGCGGCTCTCCCGCCCGGAGTTGACCGGACTGACCCACACCGAGTTGCACGCCCTCACCCAGCGACTCGCCGCACAGCAAGCGGCTCAAGCCGAACGCTTCAGCCACAAGCGCCGCGGTGGCCCACGTCAGCCCGGTGCCCGCGGTGGCGTCTTCCCGCAGAAGATCAGCAACAGCGAACGCGTCCTGCTTACCGCCCTCTACCAATGGGGGTTGTGCACCCTCGACGTCCTGGCCGATGCCCTCGGCGACGTCAGTCGGTCCGCCATCGGTCCCTCGTTCGGGAGACCCGCCCCCTGCTCCAGCAGGGCAGCTGGGTTCCAATCCCGACGCCGATCCGCTACCACACCGCCGCGGAATTGCTCACCGGAGAACCGACGAATTCAGCTGCGACAATCCGGTAAGTTGATTCTTTACGATTTCTCTGCACCCAGCAGCGTTGTTCTCGGCTGTCTGGGAAGACTTCGCGTAGTGCGCCCCAGAAGCCGAGCGCACCATCGCCGACGGCCAGCACCGGCGCGCGCATGCCACGGCGCTTGAGATCGCGCAGCAGCTCCGACCAGGATTCAGTCGACTCCCGATAGCCATCACTGACAGCGATCAGTTCCTTGTGTCCGTCGGCGCGCACGCCGATCAACACCAAGCAACACCAAGCAACACAGGCGATCTTGCTCGAGGCGGATGTTGAAGTGCACGCCGTCAGCCCACAGGTAGACGTAGTCAACCTGGCTGAGATCACGCTGGTGGAACGCGGCCCATTCGGCAGTCCACTCACGCGTGAGCCGCTGGATCGTCGAGGCGCTCAGTCCAGCCTCGCTGCCGAAGAACTCGGCCAAGGCCGGCTCGAAGTCCTTGGTCGAGATACCCCGCAGGTACAGCACTGGCAGGACTTCAGTGACTTTGGGCGAGCGGCGCGCCCAGGGTGGCAGGATGGCGCTGGTGAAGTGGCGTCCCTCCCGCCGATCGTGGACACGTGGCGCCTGGATCTCCAGTTCGCCAGCGGCCGTCGTTACTTTCCGCGGCTCGCTGACACCGTTCCGCACGACCAGCGCGTGCCCACTTGCGTCGCGATGGTCGGCGTGCTGGGCGACATACTCATCAACCTCAGCCTTCAACGCTGCTAGCAACATGCGTCGCGCTCCCTCGCGCACAAGTGCATCGAGATCGAGCTTGAGCGCGTCCTGTTCGCTCTGGTCCGAAGCGACTATGCTCAACATGCGGCGTACCTCTTCGTGGACAGCCTCTCGGCTATCCGGCTTCAACAACCAGGAGGGTACGCCGCACTTGTCACCCGCAGGCCGGTCCACAACTTCCGGTTACAGCCCTCGACTCCGAGTGGCTCACGACTGGTGGCCAGGACGTGGATGTCCGGGCAGCGCTGCAAGAGCGACAAGACGACCTCGGCGCACGCATCGATGAGATGCTCGCAGTTGTCCACCACCAGCAAGAGCTGGCGTCGCGCAAGATAGCTCGTCAGCGCGTCTTCGGCCTGCGAATCCACCTCTACGCGCAATCCAAGCGCTTGGGCCATCACCTGCACGACGAGTTCCGGCCGCGTGAGTGACGAGAGCTCAATCAGCCGGACCCCGTCGGCGTAGCGGTAGCCAATGCCCGCCGCCACTTCGGCGGCGAGACGGGTCTTGCCAACGCCACCAGGTCCGACGAGCGTCAGCAAACGGGTGACTTCGAGTTGGTCGCGTAACGCAGTCTGCTCGTGCTCGCGGCCGACAAAACCCGTCAGCCACAACGCGCTTAGAGGTGCTGGTGCGCTCAGGCCCCCCTCAAGTGCCGCCGGCGTCTGAGCAAATGCAGCGCAGAGTAATTCCCCGCGGAGGGGATCTTCAAGGCCTAGCGCGTCGGCAAGGCGGCGAGCAGTGCTGGGCTGAGGCCTGCGACGTTTGCCGCGTTCCAGGTCCTGGATCCCGCGCCCGCTCAGGCCCGCGCGCTCGCCCAACTCGTCCTGGCTCAGCCCGGCCGCCCCAGACGGCCACGCCGCTCACCTTCAGTACCAGCCAGCTCCCTTCAGACAGCCAGGCGGCGACGACGAACGCTACCCCTGGTTCCGCCGCAGCGGGCGGCACGCCGACGCCGAGCACCGCGCCGCCGACGGTGCGCCCCACCATAGCGACGACGCCCACCATGCCGGCGACCAGCACTCCGACACCCCAGGCGCGCTGAAGGCGCCCGACCCGGCAGCCAGGGACTGCCGGGTCGGACCGGCTTTCTGATCCGGCCGAACGGCGCGGTCCCTGGCCGTGCGGCGCCCACGAGCACGCCCCGCGCACGCGGCACGCAACGACGCTTCTGTCAACGCTCGTGAGGATCTGGCTCTGGACAGTTTCCGTGCTGAGGGTTCGGCTTGTGCCAATCAGCGGCTGATGGCGACGTCTTGCCATCGCGGCTTGCGCTGCACCTGAGGCTTCCGTTAAATCTCCCCGGCCTGGCGATCTATGGGCCACCCAACAGGTGGACAGTGGGTGCGCAGGAGTTGTTGCCGAGCGGCGCGGGAACTGCTGGAAGTCAGTACCGACGCTCGAGCCGCATACAACTCAACGCATCCGTTCTTGCAATTGGTCCGCAAGCACCGACCTGGCGCACTCGACAGGTGGTTGGAGGATGCTGGTGGAAGCGGCTTCCCGGAGTTTCGCAGTTTTGAAACCGGACTCCAACGTGACAAAGCCGCGATCATCTCAGCCGTTACCTTCCCTTACAGGAACAGCCAAACAGAAGGCCAGTCGACAAACTCAAACGCCTGAAGAGAAGACCATCTATGGCCGAGCCTCATTGAATTACTCCGACGGAGAGTCCTGTCGGCCGTGTAATCCATTCATCAAGAGTTGCAAGAGCCCAGTTTCCAACCTGCTATTTGTCGCAACCGCGGTCAGCCGAGTGGACCCTCAAGAGCTTGGACGCCGGCTAAGCACGCCGCGCGTCGCGAGCAGGACATCCTCCTCGCGCGCTGGAGGTGGAAACATCAGTCCCCCAGGCCGTCGTCGTGGTATTGGAGGTGGCTCCATAGATCGCGCGGCGTCAACGTAGTCTGGGCGTGCGGCGCAACTGAGCCGCGTAGCCCCCTGAACGTGTGCGCCGTCGTTCCGCACATGCTGGTCATTCCCTCGCGCCTGCAGTCCCCACACAATCAGGCCATTGCATCGTAGTCCCGTTCGAGCACCATCGCGGCCTACATGACCTGCCTGAGCGCCTCTACGTTCAGTTGCTGAAAACCGTCCGCGTGGTGTCCGCGGCAGTTATGCGGGCGTTTTCGGCTGACGGAACGTCAGTGCTTCAGCACAATGAGGCTCCGGGTTAGAGCGTGTTTCATTTGCACGTCCATGTCATTCCGCGTTTCAACGCTGATTCAACGTGGCGACCCCGCATGCGACTCACTCAACAGACCAGAGCCGACCGACTGCGCCAGCGCGATGCTCTCGCAAGGGCTCTCCGCGCCTGATTTGTGCCGCACCTTCATGTACAGATGGCCACGCCCATCGCTCGTCGTGGATGCGCTGAACTTCGAACGTCTGGGCTCGGAGATGCTGCATTGTTGTCCTCGGACGACGGCGGCTTCGGGGAGGTGGCTCTCGGGTCGCTCACCGAGCCCAGGCCCACAATCAGTGCGGCGGACCTTCCACAGGATCTCGGTCGGCCACCGCCGGGCCCACTCCAGCGGCGCCAGGTCATGCGCGCGCCCGTGGCGGTGCCTCGGATGGCGACATCATCAGCCGCCACACACCTTGGCCGCGGCTCGCGTGCTACCGTGCTGGCGTGAGAGTAGCCGTCATTGGCGCAGGCGGTGTGGGCGGATTCCTCGGCAGCCTGCTTGCGCAGGCTGGACACGAAGTGCAATTTCTGGCCCGAGGCGAGCACCTGGCTGCGATCCGCGAGCGCGGCCTGGATCTGCGGAGCCGCCAGTTCGGCGACTTCACGGTCCGGGCATCGGCGACGGACAGTCCGGCCGACCTCCATCCTGCCGACCTGGTCCTCGTTGCCGTCAAAATGTACGACCTCGCCAGCGTGCTCGATGCTGTTCAGCGAGCCCTTGCGGACGGCGGCAGGGCGCTCACCATTCAGAATGGGCTCGATGCTCCGTATGACGTCGCTCGCCTCGTTGGGCCCGAGCGCGTGCTCATTGGAACTGCCACGATTGAGGCAACGGTGCTCTCACCCGGCGTCGTTGGACATCTTGTGCCGCTGCACGAACTGACCCTGTCCGAGCTGCAAGGTCCGCCAACTCCGCGCCTGACCGCGCTGACTGATGAGCTGAGGGGTGCGCGTATCAACGTTTCCATCGAGCCCGATGGCTACCACGCGTTGTGGCGGAAGGCCGCGCCATTGATTCCCTTTGCGACAGTAACCACCGCGGCGAGCTGCGGCATCGGCTCGCTGATGGATGTCCCCGAAGCGCATGCGCTCTTCGATGAGCTTCTGCACGAGGCGATTGCCGTCGCGCGTGCTTGCGGTGATGACGCACGCGACAGCATCCAACGCTATCAAGACATGGTGCCGAGTGTTGCCCGCCAGGCGCCGTCGTTCACCTCCTCAATGAATCGGGATTTGTTAGCCGGCAAGCGGCTGGAGCTGGATTGGCTCACGGGCAAATTGCTGGACCTCGCTGACCAGCACAGTGTTGCAGTGCCCTCCCACAGAGCGCTGCATGCGGTTATCAAGCTCCGCCTGGCCAACCGTAGCTGACGTCGAAGGGCTGACTGACGGACCCAAGGTTCTGGGGCTGGCTCGATCGAAGCCATTCACGGGAATTTCTGGAGTATCCGCTGCATCTCCTCCGCCGTGCAGGCCCGCATGGTTTCCGTCCAAGCATTGCCACGCATTGCCGCGCTGAGCGTAACGCCGTTGTTGAGAGACGATTAGAACGGTGACACCGGCGTCAACTAGATTGGCCGCTCGGCAGGGCTGAGCAAGGGTCGCCAACATGGCCGCTATCCGACGAAGGGAGCGGCATGAAGCGCGATTCGGAGGTACTGCTGATGCGGCGCGAACGCGCCAAAGGTCGAACCCAAGAGCAAGCGGCGGCGCGTGCTGGCATGGGTGTTCGCACGCTGCGTCGCTACGAACGCG
>JAFAOS010000206.1 GCA_019247515.1 Chloroflexota bacterium
GTGGGCGTGGCTGTTGGCGCGGCACCCGTGTCGTACATGGCGATCGTGTTGACGTTGTCGGTGAAACACAGCAGCGTATCCTGCAGCGTCGGCCGCACCGCCACGTTCATCCCGTTCGGGGGGGTGATGGTCCAGCGCACTTTAGTCAGGTCGCGCGCATCCAGACCGACCAGGTGAGACGGCGCCGTGCCCGCCCCGAAGTTGGTCAGGCCGACGATCACGACCTGGTGGATGGGATCGTAGACGGGCGCGGTGTACGCCAGGTTGTTGGGCGGTGGCGCCGAGCGCGAGACCTCCTGGCCGGTGTGCGCGTCCAGGGCCACGACGAAGGTGCCCGAGTCCTGGTGCGGGAAGTCACTACCACGCTCCGTGGTGAGATACACCTGGCCGAGTCCGGATTCGACGGGATTGACCGCGTTGGCCCCGGGATTGGTGGACCTGACCCCCGAAACCGGGTAGTTGCCGGCGCTCTTGAACACGTAGGGCGAGACGTAGCGGTAGAGCTGCGTGTTGTCGCCCTGCTGGGTCAAGCAGTGGGCCGCGCCGAAGCCCGTGCTGGCCACCTTGTGCACGCTGGCCTGGGCACCGATGGCCTGGGGTGGCACATTGTCGCCGGAGTTGAGGCGGAAGGCATGCGGGTCGCTGGCGTTGCAGCTCCACAGCGTGCCGTCGTAGTTGGCTGCGATATCGGCCGCCGCCGGCTGCCGCGGCACCGGCTGGAGCTGGGCTTGATTGAGCTGGTGGACGGTGTTGCCGCTGTCACGAACCCAGACATGGTCCTTGTCGCCCACGCTGACCTGGCTCAGGTTGCCACCGGCCTGCGCGACCTGCTGCCAGCCACTGCCGGTCCATCGGTGGAGTCCGTTGGAGTTCTGCGAGACGGCGCACACCGTGCCATCGGCGCCGGCCGAGACGTGCGTTGCGCTGCCGGGCTGCTGGGTCCAGCGGGTGCCGTCGTGACTGACGACACCGCCGGCGGTGGTGGCGGCCCACAGGCCACCAGACCGGCCGCTGGGCGCGTGTTGGAGGACCGGGTGCCAGGCGCTTGGCCACTGCTGCGCGCTGGAGGCGATGTACTCCACCTTGCCCGAGGGTGCAGCGTGAGGAATGACCAACGCGCGCGGACCCTTGAAGAAATACTGCGTGCCGACATCTGCTCCGCTGGTCACGCCGAAGCCGCAGTCGAACCCGGTCACCTGCCAGTCGGCGGGTAAGGACGGCAGAAGGTTCCGCACCGGCTGGGGACCCGCCGGGAGCATTCCCACGGTAGAGGAGTCGGACTTCTTGGTGAACACCAACTGGGCACCCTCCTGGCCACGAACCAGAAGCACCGTGTCTGGTCCGAGGGGGTAGACGCTGTCGATGACGCCGTCCTTCCAGACGTCGGACTGCGGCCAGTTGGGCAGAACGTGCAGCGGGATCGCCTCGGGGGCCGCGGCCGGGCCGGGGGTGGGAGTCGGGGTGGCCGTCGGCGGATCGGTCGGGGAAGGCGTCCCGGTCGAGGTGGGCGTGGGCGAGGCCGTGCTGCTGGCGGTGGGCGCGGTCGTCGCGGTCGGTGTCCCCGAATGCGGAGTGGGAGTCGCGCTGGCCGCCGGGGTCGCTGTCTTGCTGGGCGTGGGCGTCTGGGTAGCGGTTGCCGCGCCCGACATCATCGGGCCGAACACGAGCTGCTGCGCCGCTGCCGACGGCGTGCTGGTGCTCGCGGCGGTGCTCTGGGGGGTGGGTGAGGCGGACGGTCCCGGCGTGCCTCCGGGCGTCACGGACGCGGTCGGCGTCGCGGGTGCGGAATCCACCTGTACTCCGCTCGGCGGCCAGGCCACGCCCAGGAACGTCCCGCCGCGGAACAAGCACAGCTGGCTGAAGCACCAGGCAGCGCCCTGCACCCCCAGCTTGTAGCTGGCGGGCAGATCGGGCCACAGCTTCGCGATTGGCAGCGGGTTGGGGTGCTTGCCATCGGCGATGAACACTTCGGGCCCGCGGAAATACACGGCCGGCCCGGTGCCATTGATCAGCGCCGCGGCATCGATGCCCGAGCCGAACAGCTCCCACTTGTTGGCGACCCGGTCATACACATGCGGGGCGCCGGCCGAATCGATGGACCACAGCGTGCCGTCCCAGCCCGAGGCCAGGTCCGTCGGCGGCCCGAAGGTCAGCTTCGAGTCGATGGGCTGAAAACCGGTCTGGGTGGCCTGCTCGAGCAGGCCAGGCTTCGGGCTCGCGGCTTGCGCAGTCGAGGGCGCGGCGCTGGCCGCCGCCACGGCGGCAACGGCCTCTGCCAGCCTCTGTTGACTATCGGCGGTAGCTTCGCGCGCGTACGCGCCCGTGCTGGCGGCCAGCAGCCCTGTACCGGTGGCGGCGCCGACGATCAACAGCATCCGCCGTCGCGTGAAGCGGGCGGTAGTCCAACTCGATGTGCGGCTCTGGTCCATCGCTGCCAGCCTCGCGCGCGTCCGGCCGTCGCGCCACCTACACTGCTACGCGTTTCCTCCGGCTATGGGGAAGCGTAGGGGTAAACCTCGGACTTTTATGACCCGTCGCCTGTGTAGCCGGCTTCCTGAACACTTCAATCCGGCGACCCCCTGGCGACAACCAGGTCCGTTGCCGCCGCGCGTAGTCACCCGGGCGGCCGCATCATATGCTATGGCGTCCTTGACCTATCGATTGCCCCCGCGGTGATGGGTAACAAGTCTCCGCGCCGGGCGCCAAATCGAGACGAGTTCTGCGAATGCGGATCAGGAGGTCATCTTCGATGCGGGCTCTCTTCAGGCCGATTGTGAGAGCAGGTCTTTGCGGATTGACGCTCTGGGCGGCGAGCGTGTTGCCGGCCCTGGCGGCGCCGGCAGACCAGGCAGCGACGCCAACGGTCGTCGGGGCAGCGGTCGTTGTTACACAGCCAAATGCAACGCCCACTGTGCGGGTGATAGCTGTGACGACGTCGCAACAACCGACAACCGCGCCCCGCACGGGTGGGCTGCCGACTGAGCTTGCTGTTCCGCTCGTGGTCGGAGGGCTGTCCGCGCTCGCCGCGGGCGGAGGGTTGCTGCGTCGGCGCCGCTGACGAGACGCTCACTCGCGCAGCGTGTGGCGATCGCCGTCGTGCCGATGCTGGCGCCCGTCGGCGGCGACTGGCTTCCCAAGCCAGGGTGACGCACGGCAAGAGCGGCCACGAGTTGAAGGCGTTGGTGCAGGTGCGCTTGCGCGGTGGCGTCGGGTAGAGCCCGGCCGGCAGCGCACCGTAGCCGCCCAGCATGCGGTTCCTACTCGTCTCCTACTCGTATCGGGCAAACGAGTAATACCGTCGCTGTTGGCGCGGGCTCGCGCCTGCGAGTCTCGGCGCTGGAGGACAGGGCAGGTCGCAACCCAACGGCGACCAGCCCATGCCGTTTCACGCAGGAGAGACACGCCGCATGCTCGCCAGCCCTCCGTCCATCGGCCTCCCGCAGACTATTGCTGCTGCGTACCGTGCTCGCCCGGTCCGGCCACAGGCATTCCGGCGTGTCACCCGAGCCCACGGACAGCAGTCACACGGCACCCGGGTGGGCTACCTGCCGGGCCTGGACGGGCTACGCGCCCTGGCTGTGCTTGGCGTGCTCCTCTACCATGCCGCACCGCAGCTACTGCCCGGTGGGTTCCTGGGCGTGGAGCTGTTCTTCGTCCTGAGCGGCTACCTGATCACGTCCTTGCTGCTGGCCGAGTGGCGACGGTCCGGGCGCATCGAGCTCCGGACGTTCTGGCTGCGGCGAGCCCGGCGGCTGCTCCCGGCCGTCGTGGCATTGCTGGCCGCCACGCTCGCCATTTGCTCCGCGTTCATGCCCGACGAGCTCGCGCAAGTGCGCGGCGATGCCGTGGCGGCACTCGGCTACGTGGCCAACTGGCACCTCATCTTTGGACAGGTGTCCTATTTCGAGGCCATCGGCCGACCGCCGCTGCTGCGGCACCTGTGGTCGCTTGCGGTCGAGGAGCAGTTCTACCTCGTCTGGCCACCGCTGCTGCTCGTGGGCCTGTCCTGGTGGCGACGGCCTGGACCGCTGCTCGGGCTCGCGATCGCAGGTGCCCTCGCCTCGAGCCTGCTGATGGCGTGCCTTTACCCTCCGGATGCCGATCCCTCGCGCGTCTATTACGGCACGGACACCCGCGCCAGCGGGCCGCTTATCGGCGCTGCGCTGGCGCTGGTCAGCGTGCTGAACTGGCCGCGCTGCCACCTACGTCCGTGGCAGGTCGACCTGCTCGGCGTGGCGAGCCTGACAGCGCTCGTGGCGGTATCGCTGCGGCTGAGCGACGCCGAGCCGGGCCTGTATCGGGGTGGCTTCCTGGGCGTCGACTTGCTGGTCGCGCTGCTGCTGCTCGCCGTCGTCCAGCCGCGGGGGCGTATGAATCGCCTGCTGTCGCGGCAGCCACTGCGCTGGTTAGGGCTCCGCTCCTACGCAATCTATCTGTGGCACGGCCCGGTGTTCGCGCTGACCCGCCCGGAGCTCGACGTGCCGCTCGACGGGTGGCCGCTGCTGGCCTTCCGTTTCCTGCTGACGGGCGCGCTGGCTGAGCTATCGTACCGCCTGGTGGAGCTGCCCATCCGAAACGGCGCCCTCGGCCGCGCCTGGCACACCTGGACCTCCGCGCGCGGCCTCCGGCGCTGGTGGCTAGGGGTGCGCTGGGCTGGCGCGGGCGCAGCCTTGCTGGCCGGCACCGCTGTGATGGGGACAACCGTGGCGGCGGCCCGCCCGCCAGAGCGACCCGCGTATCTGGCGAGCGATGCGCTCGACACCTGGAGCCAGGTCGATCAGACGAGTGTTCCCGTCGTGGACACCGGCGGCGCCCAGCAGCCCGCCCTTAATGACGCGGCAGCGAGTGACGAGACAGGCC
>JAFAOS010000194.1 GCA_019247515.1 Chloroflexota bacterium
TGTCGACGTTGAACGCACCGACTGCAAAGTGCTCGCCGCGTGAGCGGCGCATCAGCTCCCGGGCTCGCTCGATGCTCGAAGTGGACGTCGTCGCCATCACTTCATCCTCTCTCCTCGGTGTGGTGATGGCGCGAGCATAGGTGGGCCGTCAACTGGTCGTCGAGCGCCGACTTGAACTCTCAGATCGTCCGTGGCTGAAGTACGCCGGCCTGGAGCCGCCCACGCTACCTTGAGCGCAACCGCGGTACCGGTCCTTGAGCAACGCAGCCACGGCGGCGCCGTGGCCGCTTCAGGCGTCACGGAGCAACCGGCGCGGGCCGCCACCAGACTGCTGCTCTCACGAGAGGTTGTCGCACTAAGCGGTTCCGTCCGGAGTGATTAACACAGTTCCGGTATGGGACAGAACTTCATTGAGAGTCGTCGTGAGCAGGGGTTTCTGTTGCCGCCGGACGTGAGGGATTGGCTGCCTGCTGATCATCTGGCCTGGTTTGTGATCGACGCCGTCGCGGAGATGGACCTGTCGGGCTTCTATGCCGCGTATCGGGCTGATGGTCACGGCCGCGCGGCGTACGAGCCATCGATCATGGTGGCGTTGATCCTGTACGCGTTTGCCACGAATGTGCACTCCTCGCGGGGGATCGAGTGTCACTGTCGCCAGGATGTGGCCTATCGGGTGATCACGGGCAATGTGGTGCCTGATCACGCCACGATCGCCCGGTTCATCGTGCGTCATCAGGGCGCGTTGGCCGACTTGTTCAGCGAGGTGCTCAGACTGTGTGATCAGGCCGGGTTGGTGAAGCCTGGGGTAGTGGCGATCGATGGCACTCGGCTGTCGGGTAACGCCAGCCGGGAGCGCAACAAGGAGTTCGGGAGGATCGCCGCGGAGATCGTTGAGTGGGTCAGGGCGAGGGACGAGGCCGAGGATGAGCTGTTCGGCGAGGCGCGGGGTGATGAGCTGCCCGAGCAGTTGCGCACCCCGGAGGGCAGGCGCGAGTTCTTCCGCAAGGCCAGGCGCACGCTGGCTGGCGCGAACGAGCGTGAGGAGCTGGCCGAGGAGACCGAGGTTGAGGCGTCGGCCGACCCGGAGTTCGAGTTCGACCCCGAGCGGATCGTGGCTCGGGTTCAGGGTCGCAAGGGGTGGCTGCGCGACGCGGAGCGTCAGCTCGAGCAGCATCGCTGGGAGCATCCCGATCCGGTCGGGCGCTCGCGCTCGGAGCGGCTGTTGTTGGCGGCCGAGAGGCTGGAGGGCGATCTGGCCGCCGAGCGCGCGGGAAACGAGGCGTTTGAGCACCACCGCGTGCACGGCCGGGACGCGCAAGGCCGGCGGCTGGCGGGCACCCCGACCCCGTATGAGCCGTCCGGGGTCCCGGCGGGGAAGGTGAACGTGACTGACCCGGACTCCAAGCTGATCAAGGCCTACGAGGGGTATGTGCAGGGCTACAACGCCCAGGCGGTCGTGGATGAGAGCCAGATCGTGCTCGCGGCGGAGATCACTAACGCCTCCGTCGACTGGTCCCAGCTCGCGCCGATGGTCGCCGCCACTCTGGCCGAGCTCGCCCGGGCCGGGTCGGTCGGCCGGATCGAGACCGCGCTCGCGGACGCCCAGTATTGGAACGAGCAGCACATGGACGAGGTCACAGCCAACCAGCACGTGCAGGTGCTGATCCCACCCGACGGCGGCGCCAGCGGCAAGCAACGCAAAGGCTGGACTGGCGGACGCTACAGCTGGATGCGCTACGTACTCAACTGCGAGGTCGGCGAGCAGCTGTATCGAAAACGAAAGCACATGGTCGAGCCGGTATTCGGCCACTCCCGGCACAACCGAGGCGTCACACGATTCCTCCGAAGAGGCCGCAAGGCAGTCCGCACCGAGTGGCGATTAATGATGATGACCCACAATCTCACCAAGCTTCACCGTCACCAGATCGCGACTGTGGGGGCCTGAAACGGCCCCCACGACCGCCACACCGCCGCTCAGGACACACCCCCTATCGACGGCGCTGATACCAGCAACAGCCACACCGGCTGGTCCGACCTTTGGGCGACGGCCTC
>JAFAOS010000207.1 GCA_019247515.1 Chloroflexota bacterium
GAAGCCTGCCCAGAGCAGCAAGGAGCCCTCGAACAGGAGACTCCCGCCACCACCTGAGCCCAGCCAACTCAAGCCCGTCTACGGACACCGCGCTAGGCGGTGCCAGCGCTGGCTGCCCAAAGGCGGTTGCAACCCGGGGGATTCACACATCAGCGGCCGCCTTCTTCACCGGGGAGGAGATCCGGTGAGCGCGTTTGTGTTCATCGAGGCGGAGAAGGCCAACTACCCGATCTCCCTGATGTGCCGGATGCTCGGCGTCTCGAGATCGGGATATCAGGCGTGGCTGCGCCGGCCCCCGTCTGACCGCGATCTCTGCGACGCATGGCTGCTTGAGCGGATCCGTCAGATCCACTTAGCCAACCGCAGCGTGTATGGGTCGCCGCGCGTTCACGCCGAGCTGCGGCTGGCTCATGGCGTCCGGGTGGGGCGCAAGCGCGTGGAGCGGCTGATGCGAGGCGCTGGGCTCTCTGGGCTTGTTCTAAAGCGTCGCTGGCGCACCACGATCCGGGTCCCCGGCGTCAAGGTGGCCGACGATCTAGTCCAACGCGAGTTCCGGGCGCCGGAGCCCAACGGTCTGTGGGTCGCGGATATCGAGCGCCACGAGGCGCTGTGTGACCGTGCGGTGGTGAAAGGACACCGCGGCCAGCTCGTCGCAGCGGGCTGGTGAAGCTGGGGGCAGCCCGACCCGCGAGACGGCGGTGAGGGTGGACAGCAGCCCTGACAACGACGGGACCGGCCAGCACTGCCAGATGGTCGGGGTCCGGCAAGCAAGTCCGGAAGGTGTACGTGAGAAACCAGCGGTTGAAAGCCCCTAAAGCAAGCCCACCGGCTCTGAATCTGGCGGATGTGGGCCGGGTCGCCGCGCGCACCCGTCGTTGGTGGCGGGGAACTCCTGGGCCGGTTGATGTCGCCGGTCGGGAGGCCATGATGAAAGTCTGCGGCGTAGTCGTGGCGATGCGGCAGGGGCATAGCTGGGCGCCTAACCGGACAAACGGTCATGCGGTGAACGTGGGAATCGTCCCGACGGCCCCACCCCCGACCTCCGGGTCGGGCGGGAAGGCTCGTCGTCAGCTGATGCTGCCGGGACGGGGCGGAGGATCCGTAGTAGTCCGAGGCCGGGAAAGCCGGCCACACGGCGAAGGGGTCCAGTGGGATCGCAGCAGGCAATCATCAACAGGAGGTCGCTGGTGAATACCGGCGCTCCGTGGCCCAGCGTCGATGACGCCGAGCAACGGGTACTCGCGATGCAGACCAAGCTGCACCGATGGGCGGTCAGCGAGCCTGACCGCCGGTTCGACGACCTGCATAACCTCGTCTATGACCCGGCGTTCCTAGTCGTGGCGTGGAGTCGGGTGCGGGTCAACAAGGGCGCCAGGACAGCTGGCGTGGACGGGATCGCCCCGGCCAAGGTCACTGATCCTGCCGGATGGCTCGATGGGATCCGCGAGGACCTGAAGGCCCGCCGGTTCTGCCCGGATCGGGTGCGGGAGCGGATGATCCCCAAGCGCGGCGGGAAGCTCCGCCGTCTTGGGATCCCGACTGCCGCGGACCGGGTGGTTCAGGCGTCCTTGAAGTTGGTGATGGAGCCGATCTTCGAGGCGGACTTCAAGCCATGCTCCTATGGCTTCCGTCCGAAGCGGCGCGCGCAAGACGCAATCGCTGAGATCCACTACCTCGGATCCCCCTCCCGGAATTATGAGTGGGTGTTCGAGGCTGACATCAAGGCGTGCTTTGACGAGATCGATCACCGCGCTCTGATGGAACGGGTCGCGGCCCGGATCTCCGACAAGCGCATCCTCGCGCTCGTTCGCGCGTTCCTGGCATCGGGGTTGTTGACCGAGGCCGGGGCCAACCGGGCGACGTTCACCGGCACCCCGCAGGGCGGGATCCTCTCGCCGCTTTTGGCCAACATCGCCCTGTCGGTGTTGGACGAGCACTTCGCCCGCAAGTGGGCGGCGCTCGGCCCGGACTGGACTCGCGCGAAGCTGATCCGCCAAGGCGTTCCAGCGATGCGGCTGGTTCGTTACGCGGACGACTTCGTCGTGATGGTCCGTGGCACCAGGGCGGACGCCGAGGAGCTCTGGAACGAGCTACCCGGCGTGCTCGAACCGATCGGCTTGCGCCTGTCGGTCGAGAAGAGCGGCGCCTGCCATATTGGCGAGGGGTTCGACTTCCTCGGGTTCCGTATCCAACGGCGCTCCTGGCAAGGTCGGACCGGCAAGAAAGCGGTCTACACCTGGCCGTCCAAGCGTTCGCTGAACGCGATCATCGGCAAGGTCCGGACGCTCACCCGCCGCGCTCGTCATCGAACCCTGGCGGACCTGCTGGCTGCGATCAACCCCGTGATGCGGGGCTGGTGCAGCTACTTCCGTCACGGCGTGTCCAAGCGCACCTTCTGCTACCTGGACCACTTCGCCTGGTGGCGGATCGTCGGATGGCTGCGCAAACGACACCTCGGCCTTAACTGGCAGACGATCCACCGCCGCTACCTCCCCGGATGGGAGATCCGCGACGGTCGCACCGAGATGTTCCGGCCACGAGCGGAAACGGTCACCCGCTACCGCTACCGGGGCGCTCAGATCCCAACGCCATGGGCCACGGCGTGACCCCACGGAGAGCCGGATGCGCTGAGAGGTGCACGTCCGGTTCGGAGGGCGGGCCGCGGAAACGGACCGGTCGAAAGGCCG
>JAFAOS010000212.1 GCA_019247515.1 Chloroflexota bacterium
AAAGACTTCTGGGGCGTCGACCAGGACGCCACGTCCTTGCGGCAGTTCATCGAACGCTTCCTGACGAAATACGACCGTTGGAACTCGCCGAAGTTCCTGTTTGGCGAATCGTATGGGACCGCGCGGAGCTGCGTGCTAGCGTACATGCTCCACGAGGTGGGGGTTGACCTGAACGGCATGACGCTGCTGTCGTCGATCCTGGATTATTCGCAGGCAGGCAATCCGGTTGGTCTGTTGCCA
Source organism: Chloroflexota bacterium (assembly GCA_019247515.1). GTDB lineage: Bacteria > Chloroflexota > UBA6077 > UBA6077 > CF-72 > CF-72. The sequence goes on from JAFAOS010000212.1 coordinate 241, forward strand.
ACGCTGTGCGCCGACGCGTGGTTCCACCAGCAGATCGGCGTGACACCGCCGCCAGCCGATCTCGCCTCCTTCATGAACGTGGTTGTCCCCTTCGCCCAGACGGACTACGCGGCGGCGCTGAACGCCTTTCCACACTCCGATCCCGCAACCATTCACAAGCTCAGCCAGTACACGGGCATTTCCGAAGTGGTCCTGACCAGTTGGGAAGGGTATAACGTGGCGGACACCAATCAGCTGGGAACCCTCCATTTTCTGACAACGCTTATGCAAGCGGAGGGCAAGGTGCTGGGGGCGTACGACGGCCGCGTCCTCGGCGTGGGCACCGGCATCGCCGCGTCGATCAATCCTCTGTCCGGTGGAAACGACCCGACGATGACTGCCGTCAACGGCGCATACACCGCGATGTGGAATAGCTACCTGAACGACCAGCTCAAGTTCACCTCGAGCTCGGCGTTCACCGACCTGAATGACCAGGCCTTTGCCAACTGGGATTTCGGACACATCGATCCGACTGGGGCGCAGAAGGGCAAGGACGCCAATGGCAACATCGTCCTGTACACCGCGGGTGACCTGGCCGCCCTCATGGCCCTCAACGTCGATCTGAAGGTGCTCTCGGCCAACGGCTACTTCGACTCGGTGACGCCGTTTTCGCAGACGACGACTGATCTCCAGAACATGCCCTTGTCGGATGCGAACGTCCGCAAGAACCTGACCGTCAGGTATTACCCCTCGGGGCATATGGTGTATCTGGACGGTAACTCTCGCACGGCGCTGAAAGCTGACCTCGCGACGCTCTACACCAGCACAACCAGCGATCGCGCATCGGTCGGCCGCATCCGTGCGCTCCAGCAAGCAACGCGGGCGAGCCGCGGTTAAAAATCGGCTGCACCGACGTCCGCCCCCGCCGTCCCAAGCCTGAGCGCACGGTGTTGACAGCGCAGGGAAGACTGCGTACGGTCGAGATTTGAGCGGCAGGTGTGGGTGTCCTCTGGGCTAACAGGCAAACCGTTGCCAGCCGCGGGCGGGTCTCAGCGAATATTCCGTCGCGAGGGGGACTCTTGATGCGACAACGGATCAGCCGCCGCGCTTTTGTGAGGCGCCTCGGCGTGACTGTCCTGGCCGGCCCGATCGTCGCGCAGGTGCTGGGTGCCTGCAGTACGGGTGCTCCATCGATCGCACCCAGCGGCACGTCCACGGGTCAGGCCCCGACGAGCGCCGGCGGCGGCGCGGCGGTCGTATCTACGCCCGCCACTCCGAATGGCGGCGTCGTGGTGGTCAGCAGCACCGGCCGCGTGACCCTGCCGACGTACATGCCGCCCAACCAGCCGCCCCCGGACGTGCAGGGCAGTACGATCACGCCGCCGGGCTTCACCCGCTATCCGCAGCACCTCATCCGCTCGGTTACGGACACGCCCGGCCGAGGTAGCGAGATCAACGTCATCACCCAGACCTTGACCACGCTGCCAACCCCGATGGAGTCCAACCCGGTCTGGCAGGAAACCAACAAGCGCCTGGGCGCCACCCTCAAGCTGAGCCTTACGCCATACGCCGACTACAGCACACGCATTCCGACGATCCTGGCGGGTTCCGAGATGCCGGACATGCTCTTCCTGCCGAACGGGTTTCTGGTGCCCGGATTCCCGCAGTTCCTCGAGTCGAAGTGCGCGGACCTGACGCCGTACCTGAGCGGCGACGCGGTCAAAGACTACCCGAACCTGGCCGCGCACCCGACGAGCGTATGGAAGACCGTCGTCGTCAACAACAAGATCTTTGGAGTGGGCGACCCGGTGCCGCCGTTCTTCTGGGTCCACTGGCACCATCAGGAGTTGCTCGAGCAAATCGGCGCGCAACCGCCGCAGAGCGCGGACGACTACAAGCGGCTCATGCAGGAGGTCCAGAACCCGAACGCGGGCATCTACGGACTGGTCTGTGAAAACGGCTACCTGTTTGGCTACGGCGTCATCAACCAGCTGTTCACATCAATCTATGGCGGGCCCAACCAGTGGTCTTTGTCCAGCGGCAAGCTCACCCGGCTCTGGGAAACCGAGCAATTCAAGGAAGCCCTCGGCTACGCCCGCGACCTGTGGACGTCCGGCCTGTACGAGCCCGGCTCGTCCGGCTATAACACGCTCTCGGCACGCACCGCCTTCCTGGGTCGCAAAGGCTTGTTCCGCTGGGACGGCAACACGACCGACATCTTCCACTCGTACAACGCCGGCGCCGACATGAATCCGCCACCCAAGGTCCGCCTGGTGCCGCCTTTCCCTGCTCAGCCAGGAGGTACGGCAACCTATCCCCTCTTCCATGGCAGCTTCGGCACCCTGGTGCTGAAGAAGGCCGATCCAGAACGCATTAAAGAGCTGCTGCGCGTCCTGAACTGGATCGCGGCGCCCTTCGGCACGGAAGAAGCGCAGATTACCCAGTTCGGACTGGAAGGTCGCGACTTCACCTTCGACGATCAGGGCAATCCGGTCATCAAGGACCAGGGTCGACAAGATATGTTGCCCTGGAATGGCATCGTGAACCCTGCCCGCTGGTACTACGACCCATTGGGCCCGGACTACGTGAATCACGTGGTCGGCATCTTCAAGCAGTACGAAGCGGTTGGTGTGTCGGACCCGACGGTTGGTTTCTACTCCGAAAACAACGGACGCCAGGGCGTGATCGCCAACCAGCACTTCGGTGATGGAATCACCGACATCGTGACCGGTCGACGGGGCATCTCGGACCTGGACGCGCTGCTCAACCAGTGGCGCAGCGAAGGTGGCGATCAGGTGCGCCACGAGTACGAGGAGGCGATGGCCGCCGGGTGACGCGGCGCACAGTCCGCGAGCAGAGCGGAACCACGTCCATCCCCTGGTACGTGAGCCTCTTTGGCGAGGAATACTTCGACATCTACGGCACGCTGCTGCCGGACGAGCGCACCACCCGCGAGGTCGAGGGTATCGAGAAACTCCTGGCGCTGCCACCGCGTAGCCATATCCTCGACCTTGCCTGCGGGCATGGACGACATGCCATCCCGCTCGCCGAGCACGGGTACCAGGTAACGGGCCAGGATTTGAGCGAGGTCTTCCTGGAGAGGGCCCGCGCCGATGCACAAGCGCGGGGCGTGCAGGTGAACTGGGTGCACGGCGACATGCGTGAACTCCCGTTCGTTGCCGAGTTCGACGCCATCATCAACATCTTCACAGCCTTCGGCTACTTCGACAGCGACGCCGAAAACCAGCAGGTGCTGCATCAGGTGCACGGGGCACTGCGGCCAGGCGGGCGCTTCCTGCTGGAGTTGATGCATCGCGATGCGTTGGTGCGCGGCTTCCAGCCATTTGGCGTCAGCCGACGTGAGGACGGCCTCATGGTGGTGGAGGAGCGCCGCTTCGACCAGTGCAGCGGCCGCAGCACCGTGGAGTTGACGTTGATCTACCCGGATGGACGGCGCACCGAATTGGCGCATCACACGCGGGTGTACACGCCCACCGAGCTCATAGCCATGCTCAGCCGGTCGGCCCTCGAGGTTGAGGCCACATACGGCGGATTGGACGCCAGCGCCCTCACGCTGGACAGCCGGCGCCTGGTCGTGCTTGCTCGGAAACCGGCGCTTGTGGTAGCTGGCTGCCGCGGCCGAAGATAAAAATTGCTGAGCAGTGAGGAAGGTGGTGAGCGAATGAAGACGATGACGTGCAGGCAGCTGGGCGGCCCATGTGACTACCAGCTCCGAGGTGAGACGGCCGACGAGGTCATCAAGGCCCAGGATCGTCATCTGAAGGAGATCGTCGCGGGCGGCGACGAGACGCACGCCAGCGCTCTGAAGGCGATGAAGGGCCGCTGGAAGAATCCCATTGCCGGCTTCGGCTGGTACAGGACCGCCAAGCGCGATTTTGCCGCACTCCCAGAAGACTGAGTTACGCGCGTGAAAGAAGCAATTCGTATCGGCTCGGTCGATATCGCGGTTGCGCGCGACAGCTACTGGGCCGCCGCGCCAGCCACCCACCTGCGCGACCGCGCGAGCAATGCGATCCCGCTCGAGCGCTTCGCGCCCTACGTTGGGCGGCAGGACCCGACGACGCAGGTCGCTTCGCGCGTGCTGTGCTTCGTGGTCAAGTCTCAGGGCAAGACCGTCCTGCTCGACGCCGGCGTCGGCGCATGGGGCCTCTGGCGCTTTGGCGACGGCCATCTGCTGGACGCGCTCGCCGGCCTGGACGTGCGACCTGAAGAGATCGACGTCGTGATTCCCAGCCATCTGCACCTGGACCACATCGGCTGGAATACGCGCCCCGGACCCGATGGCAAGCCGGTCGTCACCTTCCCGAACGCGCGCTACATGTTCCACAAGGCTGACTGGGACCGCTTCACCGATCCGGTCATCGTCGACCGACAGGACCCCGCGTCGCGTCTGGCGCGAATTGCCGACACCTGCTTGCTGCCGATCAGTGATGCGCAGCAGATGGACCTGGTCGCCACGGACGCCAGTGTCACCAGCGAGCTCAAGATCCTGCACACCCCCGGGCACACGCCCGGCTCCGTCAGTGTGCTGGTGGAGTCCGGCGGCGAGTCCGTCCTGTTCATTGGCGATGTCGCCCACCTGTGCGTCCAGCTCACGGAATACGACTGGTCGCCGCTCGGTGATGTGGACCGCGAGCTGTCGCCGAAGTCGCGGCGGCGAGTCGTGGAGGAAGCCGTTGGGCGGAATGCACTGGTCGCCGGCCCACACCTGGAGGAGGGACCGGTGTACGGCCGAATGGTCATGCTGAACGGCAGGCGCGTCTGGCAAGGCGTTGACGTGCCGGCGCAGCGTGAGATCGTCGCCGCGTGAACTCAGAGAGAGGGAGGGAGCAGATGCATCCGCGAACCACGACCCGCCGCGAGGCTTTTGGCTGGGTGGCGCTGACCGCGGTCGGCTCGCTGCTGGCGGCATGCGCCCCGCCGGCGCCGTCGCCACCCCAGGCGGCGCCGACTGCTCCGCCGGCCGCCACACAGGCCGCGACCGCGGCGCCGACCAGTGCTCCGGCGCCGGCGTCAACCACAACGGCGAATGCGGCTGGTACGCCGAAGTCCGGCGGCACGCTCCAGGTCGGCATGATCGGCGACCTCGGCACCATCGACGGTCACCAGGTTACCCAGGCCACCGTCAACGTCTCGTTCCTCGGCTACGACCGGTTGATCGACTACGACGACAAGCTCACCCCCATTCCCATGCTCGCCGAAAGCTGGGACGTGAGCTCCGATCTGACCCAGTTCAAGCTGAACCTGCGCAAGGGCGTCCAGTTCCACAGTGGCCGCGAGTTCACCAGCGACGACGTCAAGTACAACATGCTCCGCGTCCGCGATCCCAAGGTCGCCGGTATTGTCGGAGCCCTGGCGGCGGAAAGTGCCTGGTTCAGCACCATCGACACGCCGGACAAGTACACCATTGTCCTCACCTCGGACAAGCCTCGGCCGGGCGCGTTCGACTTCTTCGAATATTTCAACGTGCTCGACAAGGACACCATGGAAGGTCCGGATGCCAAGACGAAGATTGTCGGCACCGGTCCGTTCACGTTCGTCGAATGGGTCCAGGGTGACCACTTCACGTTCACGCGCAACAAAAACTACTGGCAAAGCGATCGACCCTACTTCGATGGCGCATCGATCAAGGTGTTCACCGATGCGCAGGCGCAGATCGCGCAGCTGGAGGCCGGTGCGCTGGACCTCGCCGACAGCCCGCCGATCCGCGACGCGGTGCGGCTGCGCAATGACCCCGCGTACAACTACCTGGGCACCTTCATCGGCGGTCAGTATTTCTGCGTCTTCATCAACACCAGCGTGCCCCCGCTCGACAACAAAGTGGTGCGCCAGGCGCTGAACTGGGCGCTCGACCGCCAGCGCTTTGCCACCACCGTCATGCTCAACCTGGTCGGCCCCGGCCAGGACCTGCCGTGGCCGCCACAGGCGGGCGCCTCGGAGCCAGCCAAGAACGACGTGTACACGTTCGACCTGGACAGAGCCCAATCGCTGCTATCCGGCGCGGGCGTGGCACCTTTTGAGATCGACATCCTGTATCACAACCTGGCGTACCCGACCGAGATTGCTTCGCTCGCACAGCTCTACCAGGCCGACCTGGCCAGGATTGGCATCACCGCCAACCTGAAGCTGCTGGAGTTCGCCACGTTTGCCGACACCGTGTTGAATCAGCCCTACCACGGGCTGGCGATCGCCGGCGGTGCCTTTGCGCACCTGGCGGAATCCACGACCGCGTTCTCGACCGGTCGCGGCAGCAACATCATGCTGAAGCAGAACTGGAGCCACTACCAGAACGACGAACTGGCCAACCTGGTGCAAGCGGCGTCGGTGGAGCCGGATGCGACCAGGCGCAAGCAGTTGTATTCACAGATCAACGACGCGTTTCTGGACCAGGTCTTCAACATGCCGGTATCGCTGTACCCGGCGATGTCGCTGACGCACAACAACATACATGGCGTCAGGTACAACCTGTTGCCCGGGCTGGTGTACACCGACGCGTGGAAAGGTTAGGCGAATGGCACCCATCCAGACCACCCACACTGGCAGTTTGCCGCGACCGCCGGAGCTCGCCGAGCTGATCGTCAAATTCGACCACGGCGAAGCGACCGATCCCGCGGAGCTCCAGCGCGTTGTCGAGCAGGCGACGCGAGATGTGGTCAAAAAGCAGGTGGACACCGGCATCGACATCGTCAGCGACGGTGAGTACTCCAAGGTCTCCTATGTCACGTACGTGAAGGAGCGGCTAACCGGCTTCGATGGTCCGCCCCGCAGCCCGATCCCCCGTCGACGGGACCAGGAGGAGTTTCCCGATTGGGAGGGCGCCAGGCCGGCCGCGATCCAGTTTCCGACGAACAACGCAGCGGTGAAATTGCGGGACCGGGAGGCGGTCCGCCGTGACGTGGCGACCTTCAAAGCCGCCGCGGCCGATGCACACCCGAACGGCGTGTTCCTGACCTCCGCGTCACCGGGCGTAATCGACACGTTCATGCCGTCGGTCTACTACTCCTCCGAACGCGAGTACCTGCAGGCGCTGGGCGAAGCGATGTTCGACGAGTACCGGACCATTGTCGACTCCGGCTGCGTCCTGCAAATCGACTGCCCGGACCTGGCGATGTCCCGCACCATGCGCTTCGGGAATCTCAGCGACAGTGAGTTCATCGACACGGCACGGATGCACCTGGACGTGCTCGCGGGCCTGCTCTCACGCCTGCCGGCCGATCGGTTGCGGCTGCACCTGTGCTGGGGCAATTTCGAAGGCCCGCACAATCACGACGTGCCGCTGAGCGACATCATCGACATGGTCCTGGCGATGCCGGTTGGCGGCATTTCGTTCGAGGCCGCGAATCCGCGCCATGCGCACGAGTGGCAGGTCTTCAAGCGCGTCCGCGTGCCCGACAGCATCACCTTGATTCCGGGCGTGATCGACACGGTCACCAACTTCGTCGAGCACCCGGATCTCGTGGCCGAACGTCTTCTGCATTTCGTCGATAGCGTTGGCGCCAAGCGGGTGATCGCCAGCACGGATTGCGGCTTCGGCACGGCCGTGGGGATGCGTCGCGTCCCGCCGAGCATCGCCTGGGCCAAGCTAGCAGCGATGGTCGAAGGCGCCCAGATCGCCAGCCGCGCGGCCGCCTGAGGTTTCAGGGTTGAGGTCCAGACCAGTCGTACCGCGGCGACAGCCAGTCGGTCTACACTCGGGTTGTCGAACGGAGCGCACGTGGGCTTACACGGCGCTGGAAGGAGCATTCAATGCCGACATACGTCAGCTTGTTGAAGTGGACCGAGCAGGGCGCCAGAAATGCAAAGGACGCCCTTAATCGTAACCAACAAGGTCGCGCGATGATCGAGAAGGTTGGCGGCCGCCTGATCGGCGCCTGGTGGACTCAGGGCGCCTACGACACGGTCGTCGTCGCCGAGCTGCCAGACGATGAGACAGCCAGCGCACTCGCCATCGCGCTCGGCATGCAGGGCAATGTTCGCACCGAAACGATGCGCGCCTACGGGTCCGAGGAGATGCAGCGGATCATCCAGAAGCTACCCTGAGCTGGTTCAGTGAGTTAGAACGCGGTGCGAGCTGGATGACACTGGGCAGCGCGGCGATCGGCCCGGTCGCCGACCTTGCACTGAGTCGCGACGAGGGCATCCTTTTCGCCGCCACAAGCTCGGGTGTGTGGCGCACGTTCGTGTGAGGCGCTCAGCCGATCCAGGCGTTGACGTAGCTGAAACCGCCGTACTGCGTGGGGACCAGGCCGTGCACCTTGCTGGAGATGAGGTTGGATGCTGGCAAGTTGGAAGGCACGATGATCCAGCATTGATCCAGCATGAAGTCGTTCATTCTTGCGTAGAGGTCCTTCTGCCGGGCCGGGTCGACCTCCGTCTCGACGGCGTTGACGATCTGTTTCCACATCGGATCGTCGAATCCTTCGTTATTCGGATTGACTCGCCACGCGGGCGACACGTCCAGCAGATTGGCTGGTGAGACGTTCGCGCCGCCGTCACCCGAAGCCACCAGGCCCGTGTACTTGACGTTGTTGGCCTGGTCCACCCACACGGCTGGAGTCACCGTGTTGATGTTCATCTGAACGCCGACGCTTTTCAGGTCTTCCTGATATGCGGGCATGAAGCCTTCGTACGTGGGATAGCCACCGCCCGGCACCAGGACGTTGACCTGCAGGCCGCTGACGTTGGCCTGCGAGAGCAGGCTCCTGGCTTTGTCCAGGTCGTACGCATACGTCTTATTCTTCTGCTGGTCGTAGGCCGGCGAGGACTTGCTCCAGGGCAGCGACACGGCTTCGGCGGTGCCCGCGTAGGCGAGGTCCACGAGTCGCTGGCGGTTGAACGCGTAATTGAGAGCCTGGCGGACGAGCTTGTTGTCGAACGGCGGCTGTTTGACGCTGATGCCGAATTCGAAGAACGTGCCCGGGGATGGATGCACCACATTGACGTACGCGGGGTCCGACTTCAGTCGAACGATATCCGTCACCGTCGGGTTCCGCACGCCGTCCAGAGCACCCGCTTCCAGCTGCACGATGGCCGATTGATAGTCGCGCACAAGGGCGGTCCAGGAGTCGATGTACGGCCGACCGGTCTGCCAGTAATTTGGATTTTTTGCGAACGTCATGTGGTCGCCCTGCGCGCGTTCGACGAACATGAACGGACCGGTCCCGACCTCCTTCGTTTTGGCATCGGGACCTTCCATCGTGTCCTTGTCGAGCATGTTGAAGGTGTCGAAGAAATCGAACAGCGCTGGGCGCGACTGGTCGGACCTGAGCACCACGGTGTACTTGTCCGGCGTGTCGATGGCGCTGAACCAGTTGCTCTGCTGCGTGAACAGGCCTGAGGCAACTTTTACGTCGCGGACCCTGAGGACGTTGTACTTCACGTCGTCGCTGGTGAACTCGCGGCCGGAGTGATAGGTCACTCCAGGGCGCAGATGGAAAGCGATCTGCTTGTAGTCCGGCGCAAGCTCCCAGCTTTCGGCCAGCATCGGCTGAGGTTGGAGTTTGTCGTCGTATTTGATGAGCTGGTCGTAGCAGAGCCAGTTGCTTTCGTAGGAGCCGGGCGTACGGCTGTGTCCGTCGAGTGTGGCCAGATCGGCGGTGATCGCAAAACGCATGCTCCCGCCGGACACGGGTTGGCTGGTAGCGGCGGGCGCCGGCAGCGGGGTCACGCTCACGCTGGCTGGCGTGTTGCCAGAGCTCGGCGCACTCGTAGAGGTTGTGCTGGCAGGCGAGGGCGCTGGCGCGCTACACGCCGCCAGCAGCGGCACCCCCGAAGCCGCGAAGAGCACCCCCAGCAGCGCCCTGCGTGTGATTCTACTCGTGAGCATGCTCGCGCGCGTGACGCGTGTCTCCGACATGTGGTGTGCTCTCCCGGCTTTTATCCGTGTCGTAGGATAGTCCCGAGAACTGGCCTCCGACACAGGGGTCCCTCTACTCAGTGGCGCGCCCAGGGCGCGCCGTTGCCGTGCGTCGCCGAGGGATCCACGCCGATCACGGCCGTCGCACTCGACGCGTTGTTCAGCGTGACCACGACCACGTCCTCACCCTGCGCCGGCGTCTTGCCGTGCGTCATCGTCTGCGCATCGAGCACGTACGTGTGCGAAACACCGTCGTTGCCGTTCAGGGTGATGCTCGACGAGCTCACGCTCGACGCCACGCCCGGGGTGACCGTGATGCTCAGCGGCTTGCCGTCCTTGTCGGTCAGGTTCGCCTGGATGCCCTTGAAGTGCGCGAACCGATCCGCGGCCGGGATGTCTTTGAGGCCGCTCAGCTCGGGCGGCAGATTCTGCCCAGACCACTGGGCCTGCTGCGCAAAGGGCGCCGCGCTCGCCACCGCGTTGCCAACCGCGAACATACCCGCGAAGCCAATCA
>JAFAOS010000217.1 GCA_019247515.1 Chloroflexota bacterium
CGCCAACGGCTCCAGCCGAGCTGAACGGAACGTTGGTCGACCAGCTCAGCGCCAGCGGTGCCCCTCGAAGCCCCGCGGTCGTGGCTGCCTTCAGAGCCGTGCAACGCCACCACTTCCTGCCCGGTGTGCCGTTTGCCGAGGTGTACCGCGACGAAGCCATCGCTACCAAGCGCCGCGACGGGATCAGCATCAGCTCATCGTCGCAGCCGACCATCATGGCGGCCATGCTCGAGCAGCTCACTCCACGACCCGGGCAGCGCATACTCGAGATCGGCGCCGGCACTGGCTACAACGCTGCCCTGCTGGCCCACCTCGTTGGACCATCGGGCGCTGTCGTGACTGTCGATATCGACATCGACGTCGTGGAGGCTGCGCGCGAGCATTTGCTCAGCGCTGGATTCCCCGCAGTTCAGGTGGTCTGTAGTGATGGGGGCCTGGGCTACCCGGGCGGAGCACCTTACGACGCGATCATACTCTCCGTCGGCACATGGGACATCGCACCGGCGTGGTGGGAACAACTGCGTCCGGGTGGGCGCCTCGTCGTGCCCCTAGCGTTGCGCGGACCTGAGACCCAGCACGCCATCGCCTTCGAACGCGGTGCCGATCGACTCACAAGCCTTTCGGTGCGTTCGTGCGCATTCATGCTCCTGCGCGGCCCCTTCGCGGGACCCATCCAACAGGTTGCCCTGGGACGAACACCTGGCCTGTGGCTCGTCCACGATCAGGCGGGGCCTGTCGAGTCCGACGTCGTTCTCGGCTGGGCGGCCCAGCCTGGACCACGCGTTCGCTCTGGCGTACGGGCCAACAGCTATGCGATCGCGAGTGGTCTCAATCGGTGGCTCGCGCTACACGACGACCGTTTTGTCGCGGTGAAGGCCGAGGGCGCCGGAACAGCGTCCCCACTCGCAGCAGTTGCCGTGTACGGATATGGAGCTCACGGACAAACCTGCGTGGGCTTGTTGGATCATTCTGGCATCAGCCTTGTCGGACGGGTCGCGGACCTGCCCGAATCAGCCGTCCTGGATGATTGGGCACCGGATGCACCGCAAAGCGAGCTGGAGGTCCGCTCTTTCGGGCAGGCGGACTATTGTTCAGCGAGGCTGCTGGAGTTGCTACGGACCTGGCAAGCAGCCGGCCGGCCCGATGCCGAACGCCTGCGCGTCGTGGCGTACCCGCGCGATGCCGACGTGGCACCCAACACAGGTGAGTCGCTCGTAAGCAAGCGCTGGAGCCAACTCATCCTGCGTTGGGACTGAGCTCGAGGTCTGGCGGAACCGAAATACTTGTCTATCAGGCGGTCCTGGTCCAATCGGCGGCGTTCCAGGAGAACACGTCGAACGGACCGGGCTTCGGACCTTGTATGGCTTTCACTTTCGCGTCAACACCCTTACGCTCGACCAGCGGCACCACCACCGCGGCGTTGATCACTCGATCGTTCATCGCTTGCCAGCTGACCGCGGCCTTGGCAGGATCGAGTTCGGTACCGACAGCCTCGAAGAGCGTGTCGTACTGGTCGTCAGTCCATTTCAAGAAGTTTGCAGCGGACCAGGAATTGGACTTTTGCGCCCAATCTGTGCTCGGGGCCCTGCCATAGAAGCGCTTCATGTACAGCAGCGGGAATGGCGAATCGGGCGTCGACGTGAACATTTCCGCGTCTGCCGAGAAGTGGCTGTACGTGTCCGGATTGCCGGCGTCGCTGGCGAAATAGACGCTCGCGTCGACTGACTTCAGCTCCGTTTCGATACCGATTTTCTGCCAACCGTCCTTGACGAGGTCCTGTTCTTTCTGGCGCAGCGAGTTGGTGGAGGTCTGAAACACCACGTGCATGCGGACACCAGCCGGCGTGACGCGGATCCCATCACCGCCTCGCGCATAACCCGCCTGATCCAGGATCTGGTTGGCTTTATCGGGGTTGAACTCGTACGACGTGTTCTTCGAAACGAGATTCGTGGGGATCGTCAACACATTCGGAGTCGCGCTGCCCGTCTGACCATACAGCTGCTTGGCCATCGTATCCCGATCGATCGCCAGCGCCATCGCCTGGCGCACGCGTTGATCCGTAAGGAATGGGTGACTGCTCTTCGGACTCGATCGCTCGCCGTCCACCTCCGCCGTGGGGTCGGCCAGGTTGAAGAAGATCTGTTCGACACCGCCACCCGGCGACAGGACGAGATTGCCCTTGCCTCCTTGCAACAGCTGGTCCAGAACCTGCGCTTCCACCTGCAAGTTCCAGGCGTAGTCGTATTCGCCGGTCTGCAGTACAGCGCGACCGGCCGAAGTGGCGTCGCCGCCACCCTTGATGCTGACCTGGCTGAACGCTGGCTTGTTCGGTTCACGATAGTTCGGATTCGGGATCAGCGTGAGGACGTCGCCGGGGTTGAAGTCCTGGATCAGGTACGGTCCCGTTCCGAACGCCTTGAGGTTGAAGGGCGCGTCGCGCGCGGCGGCACCAACGTAATTTGCCAGGGCGTGCTTCGGCAGGACGGTGCCGTTGTAACCGAGGAACGGCACGAACCAGCCACCGGTCGGCTGTTTGAAGGTCAGCCGCGCGGTGAGCGGATCGACCGCCTCTACGCTTTCGAGGCTTGCATAGCTGGCGGCGGTGACCGCCGCCGTTTCAGGGTTGCTGACGTACTGAAAGGTGAAGGCCACGTCCTCGGCGGTGAACGGCTGTCCATCTGCCCACTTGACGTTGGGCCGCAGTTTGTACGTCACCGTTTTGCCGTCCGCTGCCAGGCCTCCGTTCGCCATGGAGGGGACTTCCGCCGCGAGAACAGGGGTGAATACGCCGTCGGCGCTGACGGTCAGCAGCGGCTCGCAACAAAAGCGCGCCGCGACGTAGTCTTTGGTCCCCTGCGACAGATGGCCGTTCGCGATGGTCGGTCCCTGCCACATCAGGATGCTCAGTGTGCCGCCTGCCCCGGATGTGGTAGCAACAGTTGGCGCGGCGGCCGGCGCGGCAGTGGGCGCCGGTGCGGGGACGTTGGTGGGGGTTGTCGTGTTGGAAGTCGCGGGCTGCGCCGGCGCATTCGGGCCGCAAGCGCTCATGAGCGTGGTGAGTGACCCCGCTCCCAGGCCGATACTCAGAAGACCGAGGACGCGTCTACGGGTAAATTGGCTGGCCATCTTTCAACTCCTGACCTGAGCCTGTGCCTCCCCGCCGTCAGCATACCGCGCCGGCGTGGAGCGTGCTGGCATCGAGCCCGGGTGCGGCTATCCCAGCCGAGCTTTCGCGCCCGCGGGCGCTGAGCGACCGATCGCGTACGCGATGCGCCGCGGGGCCACCAGCCCACCCGCTGACAGCGCCCCGGCTACGTATGGCTACCATCCCGACCATGAGCGAGCAACAGGCAACTACGGTCAGCACCGACTGGCCACGACCGGTGGTCCATTGGGAAATCGTCGCGCGAGACCCGCAGCGGTTGGCGCGCTTTTATCGCCAGCTCTTCAATTGGGACATTGGAGACGCACCGGTCATGCAGATACCTGCCGGGCTCGGCGGTCCGGAGCCAGGTCCCGCCGGCCACCTGCGCGTCGGCGACCACCCTGGGATCAGTTTGTACGTCCAGGTGCGCAACCTGGACCAGTCAACAAACCAAGTCGAAGTACTCGGCGGCAAGGTCGTTCGACCGCCCTACGAGACACCGACAGGTGTGACGCTGAGTGCGATTCTGGACCCCGAGGGAAATCGTGTCGTCCTCGTCCAACAATAATTGTGAGTGACTCTCAAACCGTCCAGAAGCGCTGGACACGAACAGATTTTCTTTCGACCAGATTCATGAAACCCTGGGCGATGGTGTCGTGCTCCCAGCGCTGAGCACACGCATCAGCGTCAGCGGCTGCTCGCCAGTGATCGATGACGAGCCAGTCACCATCCTGGTCATGTGCGGTCGTTCGGCGCAACAGGCCAGGTTGTTGATAAGCGAATTCGGTCTGCAAGCGATGATCCGCGGCCAGGAACTCGTCGTTGCCAATTCCTGGCAGCAGCCGGAAGTGCATCAACTCAATCACCACAGTTCGGCAGCGTACTGAAACCGCGGCCAGCCTGCGCGCCTGCCGGCGGACAACGGAACCGCATGTGACGTACTCAGGCGGCTCCAGCCAGTCGCCTACCTCGCGTGCTGGTTGCGGAAGCGGTCGACTGCCTTCGCGAACTGGTCGACCCCGGCGGCTGAATGCGGCGCGACTTCGAGGATCATGTGCGCGACGCCGAGGTCCGCGTAACGCTGTAACGTGTTGGCCAGCTCCTCTCGCGAGCCCAGACCCAGCTTTGCAAGAGCGTGTTGCACGTGTGTGGCAACGGTGCCTTCGCTGACTACCAGGTCGGACGCGATACGCCGGTTCGTGAGTCCGAGGGCGACCAGTCGCGCAACATCCGTCTCACGCCGGGTGAGCTTCGCGGGGCCTTTAGGCCCAGTCGGTGGAGCGAACTGAACGTTCGTCGCCAGGGCTTCGGCGGTTGCAGCTTCCACACTCAACTTCCGCCCGGCTGTGATTGCCGGATCGGCCATGCGGCGGAGGGCCCCACGTGCGGGAGCGATCTGCGCATCGATGTAGCGTTGCTCCGTCGGCGGGGCGGGTGTGCCAGCTTGCTCGCGCAAAGCGGCCGCGGGGCTGCAGTCCACGTATAGCCGAGCCCGTTTGACCGTGGTCTGCCGCGACAGACCAGCTTCTGGTGCGGCGTTGTCCTCGCCGAACAACTCGCCATCGCGGATGTAGCGGCGGACCATGCTCAGTCTGCGGTCGCCTGTCTGGTTCATGATGGCGCGCTCGGGGACACCCGCCGCGGCAGCTGAGTTGCCAGTCCCGCGCGCAAACTGTGGCCGCCGAAGCGGAAAGAGTCCAGCTTGGCCCGCTCCGCCCAATGCTGCAGCAGCGCGCGAGACGCGCGCCTTGCCTACCCGAGGAGATTAGAGATGGCGAAGACCACCTACGTCCTGGTGCATGGCGCGTTCAGTGGGACCCACAGTTGTCGCGAGGTCCGCCATCTTGTGGCGAGCGGGGTGCAGATTTCCACACCGTCGCTCACGAACCTGAGTGAGCCAGCGCATCCGGTCAATCACGGCGTCAATCTGACCACACACTCAGGATGTCGCTAGTCATCAACGCACCACAGTCGCTCGAGGCCGCAATAACCGAATCTGATGAGACGGTTGGGGACAAGCTTGGCCGACTGCAGGAAGATTCGTTTTCAACAGCGGTCTTCAGTGCGGCAAGGAGTTTCCCCCTCGCGTGAACTGGTCGCCTCGCCCCATCCGATCGAACCACGAGGTACATGAGACTACCGGCGGCCAGTGCAATCGCGCTGGCTTGGACAACGGCGGACACGGGCGCTTGACTTTGAGAAACCGACTCAAGCGAATCTGACTGCGCGCTGTCGAAGGCACGGGGCAACAACCGCCAGTACAATTTCACCACCTGTGCGTTTTGCACGGTGATGATCATGGCCGAGTTCACTCCAGAGGGATACCGAAAGGTCCAGATGACTGTGTCTCCGTCCTCGCACTGCGCGGGTGTTTGAAGTGGTCGTGTCTGCTGATAGAAGAAGGAGTGGATGAAACTGGAAAACTGGGACTTGCCCTGCCAGAACTGTCCCCATTCAGCTAGCACGTATGCATTGTTATCGTGGTACCGCCGGGTGAAATGCGAACGGCCACGTCACTCGTGCAGCTCCCCTTTGATGCCGCGCAGCCCGTGCAAGTGCGCGGCGTGGTGCGCACGAGTGGGTCGACGCTGACAGCGGATGTGCCGCTGAAGCTGACGGTCGCCGGACCTACGCAACAATTGAAGATCGATCTGCACGCGGACCAGCATCAGTGGTGTGCCCGCGCAACTGATAGCAACGGGCTCACCCCCGCAGGACCGCTGGTGGCGTCAATGACAGGCCGCGCCACGAACCTGTCCATGCAAGCTGGCGCCAGCATCTCC
>JAFAOS010000221.1 GCA_019247515.1 Chloroflexota bacterium
GTCCGGCACGCGTGGTGGTGTTGCCGATGAGGTTCACGATCACCTCCAGGCTTACCAGCGGTCGGCCACGCCAGTTCTGGGTGATGTGGCAAAACAAACGGTGCTCGATCAGGTTCCACTTGCTGGTTCCGGGTGGCAGGTGGCAGATCGTGATACGTAGACCGGTCTCGTGTGCCGGTCGCTGGAGCTCGGTCTTCCAGAGACGATTGTGGCTGCCGTTACTGCCGCCGCTATCGGCGGTGATGAGCAGCTCGGTGGCGCTCGGGTAGCGGGCCCGGCCCATCTGCTCCCACCACTGGCGGATGCTGGCCACCGCGAAGGCCGCCGTCTCATGGTCGATGCCAATGCTCACCCAGCCCTGATTGGCAGCCACGTCGTAGACCCCGTACGGAATGGCCTTGCCTAATACCACTTTGTTAGGTCGTTACGTGAAGCCGGAGGTATAGGCGAACTGAGCCGCACCACGGGCAATCCAACGACCCTGACTCCTGCCCTGTACCAGTTTTATCTCGACGTCTGTCCCATTTTTAAGACGGCGCGCGCACCTGGGCTGCTGAGTGGCCCTCCCCATAGGGCCTGGTATTTACGGAACTCACCACTAAGTGCTTCGGGATCTTTGACTCGCCGCGCGTGTGCCACATTTTGTAGTCGATGTGTAACGGCGGTTCTCTGCCGTCGCGCCAGGCACCGTCGAAGCCGCGTATTTGTTGCACAGCCATCTGACAGCCTTACACTGAGCAAAAACAGAACAAGGGGATGGGGATGTTCAGCAGGCGTGTGTTCATTCAAATGGGCGCCGGCACGGGAGCGGGGTTCCTTCTGGCCGCATGCAGCAGCCCGACACCTTCCGCGCCGCCAACCAGTCCTGCGGCGCCGACCAGCCCACCAGCCGCGTCGGCCACGTCCGCGGTGATCACCGCGACTACGGCTCCCGCGGCAACTCCGGCGCCCACCGTGATCGGCGCGGCGGCAAGTGGCAAGAACAGCGCCGCGCTGCCCAATTACATCGCGCCCAATCTGGCGGCCAAGCCAGACTACGATGCGCACGATCCGCGCGTCACCCTGGCGTGGGACAACTATCCCAAGAGCCCGCCCACGTCCTGGAATAAACCCGCTCCGGGCACGGGCAGCACTGTGACTGGCTTCGCCGTCGACTATTACCCGCCGCCCACGCCCTATGCGGACAATCCAACCTGGCAAGCCGTCAACAAGGCGCTCAATGCCGACTTCCAGATGACGCAGGTGGTGGCAGCCGACTACCCGTTGCGGATGGCGACGCTGATGGCCGGCAACGACATCCCCGACATCATCCACCTTTACCAGGGCATTACCGGCGCGTTCGTGCCACCCGGCACCGCCGAGTTCGTGAAGAAGTCGTGCCAGGACCTGACTCCGTTTCTCGCCGGCGACGCCATCAAGGACTATCCCAACCTGGCGGCCATTCCGACGTACGCCTGGACAAACTCCTCGTGTGTCGTCGACGGCGCGCTCTATAGCTGGCCAATCCATCGCTACCTTGGCGGTCTCAATTACTTCTTCAAAAACACCGACATGTGGAATCAAAAGATTGGCGCGGACACCGTCCCTAAGGACGCGGCCGACCTCAAGAAGATCATCGCGCAGCTGAACGATCCGAACAACGGCGTGTGGGGCGTGGGCTCGCAGGTGGGCACGGGTAGAAACATGGGTGTTCCCGCCTATGCGGCCATGTTCGGGGCTCCGAACGTGTGGGGCTTGGATGGCTCGGGCAAGGTCGTCCGCGACCGCGAGACCGATCAATTCAAGGCGGCGGTCGCTTACGTGCGCGATCTGTGGACAAGCGGCCTATTCTGGCCCGACACGCCCACCACAACTGACCAGCGCGCCAACTTCATCGCCAAGAAGTTCGCGTTTTGCCAGGAAGGCTTTGGGAACTCCTGGAACGATTTCTGGCTGCGCGGTCTGAACCAGAGCCCACCCACGAATTTCGACATCATCCTTCCGTTCAGTGCCGACGCCAGTACAAAGGTGCAGAGCTACATTACCGGCGGCTACATCTCGACAAACGTGATGAAGAAAGCCAGCGCCGATCGGGTGAAAGAGCTGCTGCGCATCGTGGACTACCTCGCGAAGCCGTTCGGTACCCAGGAAGACCTGTTGATCACTTACGGCCTCTCCCCTGCCGACTATACCGTCGCAGCTGACGGCAACCCGAGTTTGACTTCTGATGGCAAAGCTCGCTCGCAGTACGTGCCCTGGCAGTATCTCTCCGATCGCCCGTACGCTACCTATTACGCGGGCATCCCGAACTACGCCAAGCATACCAACGAGGTGGAGGTGGCAATCGTCGAGCCGAAGATTGCCGTAGCCGACGTCACACTGGGTTACTACTCCCCAACGGGCGCGGCCGCCGCGGGCAAACAGGCAGAGCAGGCCTTTTCTGATGGCATCAACAACATCATGCTGGCGCGCGACCCGATGAGCAACTACGACCAGCTGGTGAAGGACTGGCAGAATTCCGCTGGTAACAAGATCAAGCAGGAGTTCAACGACGCCATCGCCGCAAGGGCCTGAACGGCCATCTGTGGCTCGGCTGGAAGGCGGCTTGTCGGCCAGACTTCTAATCTAACAAGCCGTTGAAGACCCCGTGGAAGCTCGAAGGTAGGTGAACTGCCGAATCCGCGTGCCTCAGAGGGCGACGTCGCAATGCAGAAAAACGACGAACTCGGTCATTCCACGCATTCGTCGGTCCGCCTCTGCATCGCATCAGTGGCATTCCGTCGCCCGAGACTGGTCCCAGGCAGACCATGCTGTACACGCCCGGTGTTGGCGGCGTAATTAGCCGACGCCCCGGGAGCGTGGTTTCGGCATCACTCGTTGAAGACGGTGTGCGTGGTGCGTGTGCTGCGATGATCGAGTTGTGGTGGGAAGCTAGCGGTAGTGAGTAAGGTCTGCTTCGAGTCCAGGTTCGCGGACCTCGCGGATGTACCGCCAGATGTCTGGTCGTGCCATCGAGGTCGGTGAAGCCATCACATGCGCGAGTTGACCTGAGGTGACCGAGCATTGGTTCCATCGAACTCGATCGGGATCCGCTGCTAAACCGCGACGCCACGCCCGATGTAGCGGGGGATTCAGAGAGGCCGAAGTCGTCAGGAGCGACGGGCTTCCCGTCTTGCGCGCGCGCTGGATCGTGCGCGTCACGCCAAGTGAGCTCGCCGATCCCGAAGTTGTCGAGCATCATCTCCGATCGAAGCCACCCGGGTGTCACCGCGATGGCCATGGCACCGTACGCCTTCAGTTCGTGTCCTTGGGAGAACGCCAGACGGTTCACGGCAACTTTGGCCAGGTCATAGAACACTGAGAGCCGATAGCGCGAAGCGTTGTAGTCCGTCGTCCCGTCGGTGACCTCCACCACCAGGCCACCAGGTCTATCGACGAGTAGTGGCAGCAGGCGGTGAGAAGTGATCAGGTGCGAATCGATCGCCAGCCGCAGGATGCGCAGACCCGCGTCGAGATCATGCTGCCAGATCGGCTTGTTCCAATCCGCCGGTCCGCCCTTCAACTTCTCGGCGCCCCAGATATCGTCGACGAGTACGTCGATGTGGCCGTGCTCGTTGCGAATCTGATCGGCCAGGGCGAGCACCTGCTCGGTGTCAAGATGGTCGACGGCCAAGGCGATGCCAACGCCGCCGAGTTGTGTGATCAGCTCGGCCGTCTGTTCGATCGTTTCAGCACGCTCGTATTCGGAGCGGCGCGCGCGCGTCGTGCGGCCGGTGCAGATGACCGTCGCGCCGACTTCAAGTGCAGCGGCCATACCCCGGCCAGCGCCGCGCGTCGCACCGGCGACGAGAGCGACTCGAGCCCGCAGCATCTCGGGATCGGGAGACCAGGTCATGGCTAAGGTCATGATCCCAGGGATCGAGCCACCGCCGCCAGCGCCCTCCGCTCGCGCGATCATACGCGCAAACCAAAAGCGAGCCCTCCCAATCGCGCCCCGCGGATCGAGACGCGGTGGTAGCCGCGTTTACACAGCCGTGGTCAACGGGCCCAGTGGAGGGACACGTGCACAAAGTCACGTTGCTGAAGCGCCAGGCATTTGGCAGGGCGGGCCTGCCGCAACTGCGAGCACGCATTCTGGCCGCCTGACGACTCGCCGACGACGATCGGTACTGACCGTAACCGAGACCTTATCACCGGGGTTGCGGGAGAGCCCAAAAGCGGCCACCGGTGGACACGTCAAAAGCGGCCACTGAGGGGCAATGCGGATTTAGCCGAGCAGCGTAGCGCCTCCCTCATCAAGAAGTTCAGCCACGAGCAGTGGCTCGTCGCAGTGGATGCATACGCAGCCGACGCCCAGGGCGTGCATGAACAAGTTGCACTCGGGCAACGACGGACGCCGACGAAGCGGTCGCCGCAACTGCTGCACTCGAAGACGGTGTGCGCATGTCGCTCAGGCATGGCGGGCTGAGACTCGGGAGTGGGTGGCGCCAATGTCACGCGGCGACGTCCTCCGGTGGAAAAAGGGATTCGTCTCGGACGAATCCCATACGCGTCAGCTCACAGCAGGGTGAATCGTCAAGGCCCGTAGAGCGGAGCGGGATAGGGCCCGCGGCGCTTCGGAACCGTGGAGTAGGATCCCGCGCAGCGTGGCCTTGACGAGAGGGACGGCAGTCCCTCGCATCGTGGTGATTGACGTCGGCATCGTCATCGCGTCCCGTCGCTTCCGGCAGCATTGTCCAGATCTCTTCGGACCACACCGACTCAGGATCGGGAATAAGTAGCCGGCGTCGCTGAACGGATCCGATTCGCCGAGGTCGCATGCGGTTCACCTCCGCAGGGCTTGGGTCATCTGTAGGTGAGCCTACGAGCCTACGAGCGTTCTGCCGGCATACGGACGCGCGCTCGGGTCTTGCGCCGGCGTGCCAAAGCCTGGACGAGAGCGTGAAAATCGCGAAGGTTTTGCGCGTTCAGCAGTGGACGCGGCTCTGGCCGAGCGTCGACCGGGGCCAACAACGTGGTCCAGGCGATCGGCAAACAGCCGAACGACCATCGGCGAGAGTGACGCGCAGCTGAATCTCTCCATTGACGTGGAGCCAGCCGTGCACAACAACATCCGTTCCGCACAACGCGTGGTACGGCCAGACAATCCGCACTGCTCCGGCAAATTCGACAAAACGTATGCAGTTTGCGGTGGTAAGGTCGGGCACAGGCAAGACCTTCTGGTTAGAGGGACTCGGCCAACTGGCGGTGGAAGCGGGTCTGGAAGTGCTGGCTTTCAGCCTCGAGGATCTGGGCATCTTGCTGCGCCGCCATCGCGCCGACGATTCGGTCACCAAAGCGGTCACCGCGATCCTTCGAGCCAAGTTGATCGTGGTCGCTGACATCGGCCTGCTACCCGTCAGCCCGGATGCGCCCGAAGGCTTTTACCGATTGGTGATGCCGTGTACGAGAAGCGGTCGGTGGCGGTCAGTTCGAAAGTTCATCCAGCGACTTTTGACGAGCTCATGCCTAAAACCTTGGCGACCGCTACCGTTGATAGGCTCCTGCATCACGCTCACGTGAACGTGATCGACACAATCCGGAATCTGGTCGACCAGAGCGGTGCTCAGAGCGCCGGTTCGTGGTGCTGCCGCGGCATCCGCTGTATGGACGGGAGGTTGTTGTGCTCAAGCGGTGGCGCGTGTGGCACGTGCCCAGCGCTCAGACGGTCAGCACTCGTCAGTTTGTCGAGTTGATTGTCGCGCAAGCGGGCTACCGCGTTGGTATTCGGCCAACAACCAACTGGATCGTTCGAGCGCTGCGTGTGGTGAATCCAACTGTGCCCCCGTCTCCGAGCAGCTCTATCAAAGCGAGCGACCGTCCGTGGTCGACCACGGCAGAATTTGGCCGCGCATTTAATGTCGTAGCAACGCCGCCTCAGAAGCTATCTGCCACCCTCCGGACTGGTACCGATCACTGTCAGGCGGGCCTGACTGAGCTCGCCGCCGTTTACCGCCGCACGGTCGTGCGACACTACTTCACTCCCATTCCCGCCAACAGCCTGCGTTCGAAAGACGGGACGCGCTTGACAACAACTACGATACAACCATACGGTTGTATCAATGCAGATCGCGCCGCGCGACTTCGTAGACTTTGATCGCATGTTCGGCGCCCTCGCCGATCACACTCGGCGCGACATCGTGCGCCGCGCGATCACCGCCGA
>JAFAOS010000043.1 GCA_019247515.1 Chloroflexota bacterium
ACCCGGCGGCAATGCTGCGACACCTCGCCGGGCTGCTCCGTCCCGGCGGTTGGCTCGTCGCCCTCGAGCCGCTGCCCGAGCCAAGCCCCACGTCCCATCCCGCCAACGCCTCGCTCGGCGACGCGTGGAACCTGCTGCATGAGACCATTCGAGCTGCAGGCGTAGCCGAACACGCCGTCGCCTCGCTCCCCGCCGAAGCGCGCGCGGCCGGGTTGACCGTCAGGTACGCCGGCGCAACCTCGGTGCTCATGTCGGCCCGCCAGGGGTTCGAGCTGCATGCCGCAACGCTCGATGCGCTCTCCTCCCGTGCAGCTGACCTTGACGTCGCTTCGACGGCGGAGTGCCATGCCCTGGCCAGCAGGCTTCGCGACGCAAGCGACGGGCACTACGAGTGGGTCACCACGCCGTACTACCTCGACCTGGCGCTCCAGCGTGCCGACGAACAGCCCATTGGCTGAGCAGTTCTCATCTCGAGAATTGCCGTCATCCGGCTTCCTGGGTATGAGTGCTGTCCAGGATGAAGAAGCTCATGTTCATTCCGCTCGGCTTGGCCGTCGCCTTCGCCGTCATGCAACCTTTCGCCGGTCACATCTCGGATCCGCCCGGCCGTACCGAGCCGACGTGGGACAGCCCACGCACCAAGGCGCTCGCCGTCGCTGCGTGCTTCGACTGCCACAGCAACCAGACCAAGAGCCGGTGGTACGAGCATGTGGCGCCTGTTTCGTGGTGGATCCAAGGCCATGTGAGCGACGGGCGCCGGCGCCTGAACTTCGACGCCTGGGATCCAGCCCACCACCGCTCGGGCACGGATATCGCCCGCACGGTGACCCAGGGTTCGATGCCGCCGACCTACTACACCTGGTTCGGGCTGCATGCTGCCGCGCACCTCACGGCCGCGCAGCGCGCCGAGCTCGCCGCCGGGCTTCAGAAGACAATCGGCCCCGCAGTCGGCGTGCGTGAGCGCCTCGGCCGAGGGGGCGGCGACTGAACCATCTGGCGCGAGCGATGCCCTAGGGGCGACGCAAGCTGCGCCTCGAGGGCAAGGGCGGACGCACCCAGGCAACCACGTACGCCGTGAGCAACAGCAACGCCGCAATCGTCACCACGAGATGAGGCCAGGTGTCGCCATCAGCGAACACGGCGCGGGCAGCCACCGTCATCGCAACACAGGGAAGCCCCAGCGCGATCTCAGGCCAGAATTCCGACACAGCTCATCCTTACCTCACTCCGCTGAGAATCTGCTGAGCATCCGTCAGGCGTGGGCCTGACGAGGATTTCCCTACGCGGGGCGTAGGAAGTTGGGCGGCGGAGTTTGGCTTCCGATGACCTTCCTCGCAGCACCCGTTGTTCTCGTCATGCGTAGCTTCGGCCGGCAATGACCACGGAGACGCGCACGAAAGCTGTGATCAGCAAGGTTCCCGAGGTCACCCTCTGGTTCTGGGTGATCAAGGTGCTCTGCACCACCGTCGGTGAAAGCTTCGCCGACTGGGTCAACAACTCGCTCGGCAAGGGCCTCGGCTGGACGGCCGCGATCTTCACCGTCGTCCTGGCGGTCGTGCTCCTTTGGCAGCTGCGCCTTCCCAGGTACGTCCCCTTCGCCTACTGGTTGACCGTCGTGGCCCTCAGCGTCACCGGCACGCTGTACACCGACATCCTCACCGACGACCACCACGTGCCGCTGGCGCTCAGCACCACGATCTTCGCCGCCGTGCTGGCCGTCGTGTTCGGGCTCTGGTACCGGCGAGAGCGGACCCTTTCGATCCACAGCATCAACACACTTCCCCGGGAGCTCTTCTACTGGCTCGCCATCCTCGTGACCTTCGCCCTGGGCACCGCCGCGGGCGACTGGACCCTCGAGCTGACCGGCTGGAGCCCTGGCATCTCCGTGTTGCTCCCCGTCGCGCTCATCGTGGCCGTCATCGTCGGGTGGCGGCTCGGGGCAAACGCCGTGCTCGCCTTCTGGCTCGCCTACATCCTCACCCGGCCGCTCGGCGCCAACCTCGGCGACTGGTTCGGATCGAGCAAGGCCGACGGCGGCATCGGACTCGGAACGGCCGGAACCAGCATTCTCTTCCTGCTGGCCATCCTCGGGACGGTCATCTACCTCACGGTCACCCGTGCCGACGCGCCCGAACGTCAGAAACAAACGACGTCGCCTTCACCCGGAAAGCAGCGGGAGCGGATCATGCTCGGCTACTTCGCGGCGGTCATCGCCGTCACGGCCGTCGTGCTCGGTGTCGCTCACGGTCACAACCACAGCACGACGTCCGCGGCCGACGAGACCGGAGCCTCCAGCTCCAGCTCCAGCCCGGCGCTGACTCCGCAAGCCGCGACCCAGCACTTCCCGCCCGCGGAGGTCGCCACCTTGCGGACCATCGTGGCCGACGCCCTGGCGAAGGTGCAGGCAGGCGATAACGCCGGAGCGACCGCTCGGGCCAAGGACCTCGAGACCACCTGGGACAAGGACCAGCCTGTCCTCGAAGCAAAGGACGCGACGGCCTGGCACTTCCTCGACGGCGAGATCGACAAGGTGCTCACCTCGGTGCGGGCCAAGTCGCCCAACCCGACCACTGAGGTGACGGCGCTCCAGACGTTGCTCCAGTCGCTCAGCGCGTAGCACTGAGGCCTCTCCCCCGGCTGGAAACCTTTCAGTCCGTGGGCGCGACGTGGTCCGCGTCGCGAAGCACCAACCGGAACGTCGTGGGCGACCCGGCATGTGCGAGTAGCAGCCGCCCGCCTTCGGCGTGCACGAGTGACCTGGCCAGCGAGAGGCCGATGCCATGACCCGATCCCGCGCGCCGTTGAAAGATGGCGTCCGCGTCCAGTCCAGGGCCCGGACCGTCGTCGGACACGTCGAGAACCACGCCGTCGCCCACCCGGGAGCACCGTATTTGGACGACGCCCCTCCCGTGCTGCGCCGCGTTGCCCACGAGCACGTCCAGGACCTGCACGACGGCAGCCCGCGCCGCGTGTACGGACAGCGGCCCAGGGGCGATGTCGAC
>JAFAOS010000333.1 GCA_019247515.1 Chloroflexota bacterium
TGGATACGCCTGAAGCCACTGGCCTAACCCGGGTTTCCGGGAGGGAGGTGTCGAGGGCGGAGCCAGCGATTGGGACGAAGTCGTAACAAGGTAGCCGTACCGGAAGGTGCGGCTGGATCACCTCCTTTCTAGGGAGCTCACCACCCCCCAGCCCTCAGGGTTGCCCCGAGGGTCTGACGGTCACGAGCCTTTCCCAGGTCGATCCCACGGTCAGGTCCCACACCTGTCCCCTCGCCACGGTTTTCCCTTTCCTTCGGCGCGTAGCCTGCCCACAGCTCAAGTCTCTGCTCCACTCTCCTCTTCGCTCAGGCCACCGCACTCTCGAGCTACTGCGTGTGTTTATGCACGCCGCTACGCGGCGGAGGGGTTCCACCCCTCTACCCCGCTGGCGTGGCCGACGAGAGTCGACCACAGCTGTCAGCCAGGGCGCGCTACGCTGGGGAGCTCCGCTCCCCAGTCCCCACGGCCTTCGGCGGCTGCGGGCATCCGGACCGTTGGTCGCTCACCACACGAGTTACTGCCTCGGTCACCGACAAGGTGAAAAAGAGATTTTGAGACCGAAGGTCACGATGGCATCCATCGGCGAAGCCCCGTGGGGGTTTCCGGGGGGATCGGAGCTCCCCCTCTTGTCGAACACGCTGCTGACAACTGTGGTCGACTCTCGTCGGCCACGCCAGCGGGGTAGAGGGCAGCGCCCCTCCGCCGCGTAGCGGCGTGCATAAAGCATGCTCAGAACACCGACTGCAGCGGCGCGACAATTACCTGATCAGGTCTTCGATCCTGGCATCTGTGCCTAGATAGGGCTGCGTCGGCCGCGGCTTTTTTGGGGCGGCTTTGAACGCCGAACGGATCGACTGGCCCGCGTAGCGCGGCTGTGAACGCCGCAGTTTCGCGCGCTTGGCGCGGCTCTGCAGCGACCGCCCGCGCTTCAGTTGTGAAATCCCTCGCATCAGCGCTCGAGATTGTAAAGACCCGAGCATGAAAACAGGCCACCTGGCGGACCAGGGTGGCCTGTACACAATCCTTCAGCGCAACGCGAAAGCCGACTGCCCCAGCCTTGAACTGCAACGTTCCGTTGCTGGGGCCTCAGTCGTCCACCTGCCAGCGGCAATCCCGTGACATGACTCTCCGGAAACTCGAATGCATCGCTTGCGCTAGCACCTCCTTCCGGGCAATCAGCCCTGAGTGATTCATATCTTTTATAGCTTAAACTGGGCTTCCACTGCCATGACCACCACCGAAGGCCCACGCACCGAACCACTCCTGTCCAGACGCGGCCAACGCATCGCCGACGAGCTGGATCGCGTCTCCGCCGACGGCTGGCTCATCTACGACTTTCGGGGTTCAAACCCGGCCTTCTCGCGACTGCTCGGCAGCCCTGGCGAGCTCAAGTCCACGCGTCGCGCGTTCCTCTACATCCCCCGGGACGGCGACCCGCGCCTCCTGATCCACCACGTCGACGCGGGCAACCTCTCACGCCTCGGCTTCGACCTGCGTCCCTACGGCGGCCGCGACGAGATGCTCCAGGCACTGACCCTCCTGCTCAGCGGCGCGCGCCGCGTCCTGATGGAGTACTCGCCCGGCAACGCCATTCCGTACGTCAGCCGCGTCGACGGCGGCACCCTCGACCTGGTGCGTGGCTTGGGCATCGAGGTGGTCTCATCCGCCGACGCACTGGCGTCGGTCGTGGCCGCCTGGGATTCGGCCGACATCGCCAGCCATCAACGCGCCGCCGATGCGCTCGACCTGTGCAAGGACGGCCTGTTCTCCGCCATGCAGAGCCGCCTGGGCATGGGCGTGGAGTGGAACGAGGTCGAGGCTCAGCAGCACCTGGTGCGACTCATGCAGGAGCACGGGCTCGAGTTCGACCACCCGCCCATCGTCGCGGTCAATCGGCACGCCGGCGATCCGCATTACGCGCCGGTCGCGGACAAGGCGCTGCCGATCAAGCCTGGCGACCTGGTGCTGTGCGACGTGTGGGCGCGCGAAAAGGAGCGGCCTGACGGCGGAGTGGGCGCTTACGCCGACATCACCTGGGTCGCCAGCGCGGCCGACCCCATTCCGGGCGACCACGCGCGCATCTGGGACACCGTCCGCTCGGCGCGCGACGCGGCCGTCACCTTCATCGAGGACCAGCTCGACGCGGGTGAGCCGGTTCAGGGCGGCGAGGTCGACCGCGTGGCACGCGCCGTTATCGACAAGGCCGGCTACGGCAAGGCATTCACCCACCGCACCGGGCACTCGATCGGCTGGCTCGGGGCGCACGGCGACGGGGTGAACATCGACGACTTCGAGACGCACGACACCCGCCTGTTGCGGCCGGGCGCGGCGTTCTCGATCGAACCGGGTATCTACCTGTCCAACTTCGGAGTGCGTTCGGAGATCAACGTCGTCATCACCCCTGGCAACCAGCTGAAAGTGACCACCCGGCGACAGACGGACATCGTCCCCCTCGTCTAGCAAAGGTTCTGAGCGTACTTATGCACGCCGCTGCGGCGTGCCTTCCCCTGGGACCCCTCTGGGGAATTGTTACGTCGTCGCTTGATGCCGCTTCGCCGCCGCCTGCTCCACCTGCAGGAGCAGGTCGGCCAGGTCGAACGGCTTCTGGATGACTCCGTCGGCGCGCCTGGCGTCCGAGCCCATCATCAGCATCGCGTAGGCGCTGACCACGATCACGGGGATGTCGCGCGTGGGCTTGCTGCTCTTGAGCTCGTGCAGCACGTCCAGTCCTGACTTCTCGGGCATCGCCAGGTCAAGCAAAATGACGTCGGGCTCATTGCTTTCGGCCATCTCCAGGCCCGCTTTCCCGTCGGACGCCTGGACCACGGAGTACCCCTCGCCTGCCAACAGGTCGGCCATCAACGACCTGATCCAGGGGTCGTCCTCGACCACCAGGACCGTCTTGTCTGGCCGTGCCGTCGTACTCATGTTTCTGGGCTCACCTCTCTTACGGCCACCAACTGAACTAACTCAAGTGTAGCGCCCTGGGCTGAAAAGCCATCGGCCCGCCTGAGGGCGCAGGCGGGCCGATGGTAACTGGACGTCGGTGCGGTGACCACGGGCGGGGAAGGGGGACCGGCTAGGCTCTCGGTGGGGGAGAGCCATCCATGGTCGTCGCGGCGTACGTCCCAACGAACAAGTCCAGAGCCGCGGGCAGGGAACCGGTGGGTGGTGTACGAACTGCTGGGCTCGTTCGCTGATCTCGCACATGATCCGGCCCCTGCACGTGGCAGGTTTCCGGATATTTGTTCGCGGTGCTATTGCCAGTATCCGCCCTAAGCTATTAAGGGCTCACTAACGTGAGCGCAGAGAAACGTTAGCGTTGAATGAGAAAAGCTTCACGCGAGGCGACGTCGTTTGCCATCGATCTGGACGATGTGCGCCGAGCGGCGGCCCGGCTGCGCGGTGTCGCCCACCGCACCCCGGTCGTCACGTCCCGCACCGTCGACCAGCTTGTCGGCGCGCGCGTGTTCTTCAAGTGCGAGAACCTGCAGCGCGGCGGCGCCTTCAAATTCCGCGGCGCCTATAACCGCCTCGCCGATCTGTCACCTGACGAGCGGGCGCGGGGGATCGTCGCGTTTTCATCTGGTAATCACGCCCAGGGCGTCGCGCTCGCGGCTCGTGAGCTCGGCATCCCTGCCACGGTGGTGATGCCCGACGATGCGCCGCCTCTCAAAGTTGAAGGCACGCGCGGCTATGGCGCCGAGATCGTGACCTACGCGCGGCTCACCGAGGACCGCGAGGCCATCGCTCGACGGCTCGCCGACGAGCGCGGCCTGACGCTGGTACCCCCGTACAACCACGAGCTGATCATGGCCGGCCAGGGCACGGCGGCCCTCGAGCTGCTCGAAGAGGTGCAGACCCTGGACTGGCTGCTCATGCCCGTGGGCGGCGGCGGGCTGCTGTCTGGGAGCGTGATCGCGGCGACGGGCTTGCTGCCTGAGATCAAAGTGGTCGGCGTCGAGACGGTCACGTCGGACGACTGGGTCCAGAGCCTGACCATCGGGCATCCCGTGCACATCCCGCCGCCCGAGACGATTGCCGACGGCATCCGCACCCAGGAGCCGGGCTCGCTGACGTTCCCAATTGTCCAGGCGCTCGGCCACGGCGTCATGACGGTTTCCGACGACGAGGTCAAGGACGCCATGCGTTTCATGCTGCTGCGCCTCAAACTGCTGGTCGAGCCGACCGGCGCGGTGCCCGTCGCGCTGCTGCTGTCGGGACGACTGGACGTGCGCAACCAGCGGGTGGGGGTCATCCTCTCAGGCGGCAACGCGGACCCGGGCGTGCTGGCCGAGGTCCTCATAGCCC
Source organism: Chloroflexota bacterium (assembly GCA_019247515.1). Taxonomy (GTDB): domain Bacteria; phylum Chloroflexota; class UBA6077; order UBA6077; family CF-72; genus CF-72. The sequence goes on from JAFAOS010000333.1 coordinate 4,312, forward strand.
GGGGGTAGCTCGGCACGGGTAGTGACGACCCGCGGGGAGAACCCCCTCCTGGGTCCCCTCTGGGAAAAAATTCGTTACCTTAGATCCTGTGCCCCGCCGCGAGTACGTCCCCGAACATGCGCTAAGGCCCGGTCGTGTCGGCCGCATTCGGGGCATCATCTTCCAGAGCGACGGGGCCAGCACCGTCGGGCGCATGTTCATTCGGCCCTTCGAGGCGATCGACCGCTGGGTGGTCGGCGTCCTGCCCAAACGCGGCGCGCCGTCGTTGGCGATGCACACCGGCATCCACGTCGAGCTCGAAGACGGCCGCGATTTCATCGCCGAACAGCTGGTCGGCAGCTTCTACCTCGACTTTCGCAACGGCCTGAACTGGACGCCCTACGAGCAGTTCACCCAACGTGACCGCGGCGGCTGGGATGTCACCGTGCCGCTCAGTCACTTCCGGGCCTTCGAGGAGCCACTGGCAAGCACGACGCTCGACCAGCTCAACCGCATCGAGGGCCACCCGTTTCTCGGCGAGGACTGCACCGCGTTCGTCGAACGTGCCTTCGGCGGCCGCCGACTGTACGCCGACAGTCCACTTCTGCGTTGGCTCGGCATCGGCGTACGCGTCGGCGACCCGGCCCTGCCGCTCCTGAAGCCCGACGCGGCGCTCGAGCAGCCGGCGCGCGACCGCCTGCAGTTTGACACGATCAAGCGCCTGCCCGACGCCCTGGCCGACGCCGATTCGCCCAACGTCCGTCTCTGGCTGCACCGCGCGCTGCCGCTCACGATCCCGATCGCGAGCGCATTCCTCGTTCAGCGCGGCTGGCGGACCTACTCGTCGGGCTCGCGCAAGTCGACGCCGATTTCCAGGACCGCGCGCAGGTTCTTGAGATAGCCGGCCCACGCGCGTGTCGCGCCCAGGTAGAGTCCGTCCCAGTCGGGCCCAACGCCAAAGCCATAATGTTCGAGCTCCAGGGCCGTTTGTCCGTCGAGGGCCGCCTCGGCGGTGACGACGACCATCGTGTCAGGCATCGCCTCACCCTGCGGGCGCCAGGAAAAGCGCGCGGTGGTCGGCGGCGCCCACTGCACGAACTGGCCTTCGAAGCAGCCATCCGGCCAGCACAGGCGCAGCGTGCCACCCAGCCGGCCGTCGATCGTCGCCTCGCGGCACAACCAGCGCTGCGGCTGACCGAAGAAGGCCTCAAAGACCACGGACGGCGCGGCCCGCACCCGCGATTGAAAGATCAGCGGCGGCCGCGTTTTCTGCGAGTCCGACTCTCCGCTCACGTGGCGTGCACGCGCTCGTCGTGGGCGTGGGATTCGTGCTCCCAGCCGATCCACTGCGATCCGTCGCTCCAGATCTCCTTCTTCCAGATCGGCACGATCTGCTTCAGGCGGTCGATGGCGTAGCTGGCGGCGTCGAACGCCTCGCGACGATGCGGCGCGGCGACGGCAATCATCACCGATGCCTGACCGATCTCCAGCACGCCGGTGCGGTGGACGATCGCCACCCGACTGACCGGCCAGCGCTCTTTGATTTCGTCGCCGATCTGAGCCATCACCTTTTCGGCCATTTCGGGATACGCCTCGTACTCGAGGTGGACCACCTCGCGCCCCCGCGAGTGGCGACGCGCCACGCCGCGAAACACGATCACCGCGCCGTCGGCGTCGGTGCGCACTTCATCTTCGAGCGCCGTGTCGTCAATGGGTGCGTCGACGATCCTGAACACGCGTGAGGCGCCTCAGCGTCCGCCGCTCACTGGCGGAATCAGCGCCACCTCGTCACCATCGTGAAGGATCGTACCCAGCTGGACGTAGGTGTGGTTGACGGCCACCAGGCCGCGGGACTGCTTCAGGCTGGGCACCTGGCCGGCGAGCTGATCGACGAGGTCTCCAACGGTTGCCCCTGGTGCGACACGCGTTTCCAACTGGTTCCTGCCAGCCGCTTCGCGATACGCGGCGAACAGCCGCACGCGCACGCTGATGCTCGACGGACTGGCAGCCTCCGACACGACCCCTCAGTATAGGTTCGCGGTTATACTCCGCGCCACTTCGGCGGACGTCAGAGGGACCAGGCGCATGCCCCGGCAGTTACCAGCTTTTGGGTCAGTTGTGTACCGCTTTGGGGACGCCATTCGGGGATACCTGTGGCACGCTCGGGCCGCGTGGCGCGTTTGATGACCGTCGACGACCGCGTTGCGATCGGTCAGCTGTCGCCCGGCACTCAGCATCGGCGGCGGGATGCGCTGCTGCGCCTGGCCCGACGCGTCGGCAGCGAGTCTGACCCCAAGGCGGTGATGGGCGCCCTGCTTGCCGAAGCACGCCGACTCAACGGCGCGACCGCTGGTTTCGTGGGTCGCTGGGACGCGGAGCACCAGGTCATCGCCGAGCTGGTGGACTCCCTGGCCAGCGATGCCCACCTGCCGCGCACGATGGCCCCCGGAGAAGGCGCCGCGGGACGCGCGGCGCTGCAGCGAGCCCCGATCATCCTCAACGACTACCAGCGCCAGGAGAACGTCCCTGCCGACTTGCTGACCGCGGGTATTCACGCCGCCCTGGCGGCGCCCCTGCTGCACGACGGGCGCTTGCTGGGCGTTGTGGTGTGCGTCACCGACGATCCGGCCAAACACTTCACCGACGCCGACGCCGAGACGCTGGTGATGCTCGGCAGCGTCGCCGCCTCGACCCTGGTCGAGCTCGAACGTCGTCAGGCAGCGCAGCACCTGCGTCTGCTGACGGATCGCCTCGACCAGTTCATCGAGACCACCAGCGACGCGATCATCCTGACCGATAGCCAGATGCGACTGATTGGCTGGAACCGCGGCGCCCAAGAGCTGTACGGCTGGCGGCGCGACGAAGTCCTGGGCCAACCGCCGCCGAACATCCCCGCGGATCGGCTCGAGGAAACCCACGAGCTGTGGCGCGGCGTGCTCGAGCACGGCCAATCCATCGCCAACTATGAAGAAGAGCGGCTCACACGCGCTGGCGGGCGCGTGACGACCCTCTCGAGCATGTCGCCGCTGCGCGACGAGGACGGCGGGGTCATCGGCGTGATGGGCATCGCCAAGGACCTCAGCGCGCTCAAGGCGGTTGAAGCGCGCGACAGGATGCTCTCTCGCCTGGCGGAGCGCGAGGCCCTGGCGATGGACCTCCACGACAACACCATCCAGGCGTTGCATGGCGCGGTGATGCTCCTGTTGGCCGTCGAGCGTCAGACCGATGCCGATCTCGACTTCATGCGCACCGCCGCGCGACAGGTCCGCGAACAACTCAGCGACGCCATCCAGGAGCTCCGCAACCGGGTTCTGGGCCTGAATTCGAGTCCTGAGACCCAGCTTCAGCTGGTCGGCGGCCTCGAGCGACTTGCGGAGCAGGTCCGCTCGAATGTACGCGTCCGGGTCGACGTCGACATCGATACGAGCCTCGAGTCCCGCCTGTCGCCGCCGCAGGTCGAACACCTTCTGGCACTGGGCAGCGAGGCGCTGTTCAACGCCCTGCGCCACGCCAGCGCAAGCACATTGAACCTGCGGCTCATCCGTCAGAACCGGCGGGTCGTCCTGAGCGTGGCGGACGACGGCGTGGGCTTCGACACCTCGAGGCGCAGGGCGGGCGGTCACGGGCTGGCGAACATGTCCGAGCGCGCCCGTCAGCTCGGCGCTCGCCTGACGGTGGTGAGCACGCCAGGCGCTGGGACCGAGGTGCGCGTCGAGGTCCCGTGTGAGTGACCCTGCCTCAGCCCCCTCGGGCGACCGTCCCATTCGCTTGCTGGTGATCGACGATCACCCGGTGTTTCGGTTTGGGTTGACCTCGCTGATTCGCACCGTGCCGACGATGGAGGTGGTCGGCGAGGGTGTCTCGGCCGACGAGGTCGTCGACCTCACCGAAAAGCTGCAGCCCGATGTCATCCTGATGGACGTGCGTCTGCGCGTCGGCAGCGGCATCGAAGCGTGCCGAGAAGTGCGCTCGCGTCGACCCGACACGCGGATTCTGATGCTCAGCTCGTATTCCGACGAATCGGCCGTCGTCGACTCGCTGTTCGCTGGAGCGGCGGGTTACCTGCTCAAAGACACGGAGCCGACCAAGCTCATCGAAGCGATCGAGACGGTGGCACGCGGCGGATCGCTGCTCGACAGTCCGTCGACGCAGATCCTGCTGACCTGGATGCGACGCGAGGAAGGCAGCAGCCCGGGCGACCCGCTCGCGGGCCTGACGGTCCAGGAGCGCCGCATCCTGCCCCTCATCGCCACCGGCAAGATGAATCGCGAGATCGCCACCACGCTTTCTCTGAGCGAGCACACGGTCAAGACTTACATCAGCAACCTGCTGCAAAAGCTGCAGATGACCCGCCGTTCCGAACTGGCGGCTTTCGCCTCGCGCCTGGAGCAGCCTCGAGGTATCGAACAGGAGCGTGGCCAGGTCCGACGTGAGTGTTGACATCAAACCCAGGGGGTTCCAGGGGTTTCCTCCAGCCCATCGACAAGAGACAGGTCTTCGCCCCCCGGTCCCTATACGGCTATCGCCATCCAGGGATTGGCGGAATGCCCCACCTGGCGGCAGACTGCGGTGGCGTCGTGCCAGCGACGTAACCCCCTTTCTCAGGGCGGCCCTCCCTGCGGGGCCGCCCTCGATCCCGCCGAGCGAGCGGGTGTAAGAAAATCGTCTCACGGTGGTGTTTCTCCGTGCATGACGACAAGCACCCGAGTCGCGGCCGGTCCGTGTTGACCGTCGACGAGCCGACACGCGGCCATTCGGCGTCAGTCACGCGCTTCGACGCGCTGTTCGCCCGGTTCTACCCCGAGCTCTTTGGCCTGCTGTACCGCGTCCTCGGCGACCGCATGGAAACCGAAGACACGCTCCAGGAGACGTTCCTGAAGCTTGCCGATGCCGCGGAGCTGCAGGACCAGCCGGATGAGGAAGTCGGTGCGTGGCTGCGGCGCGTCGGGCTGAATCTGGCGTTCAACCGCCTGCGTTCGACTCGTCGCGCCCGCGAACGCCTGCAGCGCGTCGGACGGCTTGCGGACAGCGGTGAGTCGAGTGGCCCATTGCGGCTGCTCGAGCGGGACGAGCAGCGGGCGGCGGTCCGCCGCGCGCTTGCGGAGGTACCCGAACGGCAACGCGAGTGCCTGCTGCTGCGGCACTCGGGATATTCGTACGCGGAGATCGCCGCGACAGTTGGGATTGCAGTTGGATCGGTCGGCGTCCTGCTCGCTCGGGCCGAAAACGCGTTCCGCATGCACTATCGGAGGCTCGAGGGAGACCAGTGACCAATCTATCTGAAACCCAGCCTGAGATCGGCGAGCTGATCGCCAGCCTGGCGCCGGACCAACTTCCGAGCGCCGACGAGGTGACCGCCGCCCGCGAACGACTCGACTGGCGCCGCGCGCAGGCCCTCGCCGGCCGGGCTGCCGTGGATGCCGACATCAGCCGCGAGCGACGCACGTTGCTGGCCCGCTTCTCGACGCCCTGGCGCGTCGCCTCGGGCGGGGCTGCCGCCGCGCTCGTCGTAGTCGTGCTGGTGGCCTTCACACCCCAGGGCAACTCCGCCGCGGCCGCGTTCCTGGGCCAGTTCCGTAGCCAGCAGGTCTCGGCAATTGCGATCACGCCGCAATCGCAGGCCGAGATCGTGCGGTCCATCAATGCTCTCGGCAACCTTGGCACGGTGCAGGTGCCTGGAGGTTCGTCCAACGCGCAACCCGAGGCCCTGGCCCGCCAGGCGGAGGCGCAAAGCCGGACGGTCACCGCGGCGGAGGCGGCACAGACGGTCGGCTTCGGGCTGGCGGTGCCCGACCCCGCCACGCTGCCGCCCGGACTTGGCAAGACCCCGACCATCAAAGTCAGTCCTGGCACACAGCTGCGGTTTACGTTCGACAAGGCCAAAGCTCAGGCGTATTACCAATCCGTCGGACGCCCCGAGGTGAGCCTGCCCGACAAGTTCAACGGCGCATCGCTCAGCGTCTCGATTCCGCCGGTCGCGCTCCTCAGCTACGGTGGGGGCGGGGCTTCGACGCGGAACGAGCTGATCGTGGCCGAAGCCGGCGAGCTGGTCGTCGACGTCCAGGGCAACGTGAGCCTGCCCGAGATGCGCGACTTTCTTCTGGGCCTGCCCGGATTACCGCCCGCCGTGGTCAGTCAGCTGCAGCAAATTCAGAGCTGGAATGACACGCTGCCTATCCCGGTACCGGTCGATCAGGTCAACTGGCAGCCGACGACGATCAACGGCAACCAGGGCCTGCTGCTGAACGACAATTCGGGCGTCGGCAGCGCCGCGGTGTGGCACGCCAACGGACACCTGTACGGCGTGGCGGGCACGCTCAAATCCGCGGACGTGCTCAACGTGGCCAGGGGCGTCGTAGTCCGCTGAACATCCCTGCCGTCGAAGCGGTGGGACTCCGCAAGGAGTACGGCCGCAAGGTTGCGCTTCACGGGTTGGACCTGACGGTCGAGCCCGGCGAGGTCTTCGGTTTTCTCGGACCCAACGGCGCGGGCAAAACGACGACCGTCAAGATCCTGCTGGGGCTGGTCGCGCCAACGCGGGGCGAGGCTCGTCTGTTCGGCCGGCCAGTCGGCGATGCGGAGGCTCGCCGGCCAGTCGGCTATTTGCCCGAGAACTTTCGCTTTCACGACTGGCTGACCGGCGTCCAGCTGCTCGATTTCCACGCTCGACTCGCGGGACTGAGTCGTACCCAGCGCGAGCGGCGCATTCCCGAAGTCCTCAACCTCGTGGGACTGCACGGCCGCGGCGACGACCGCATTCGCGCGTACTCGAAAGGCATGACCCAGCGGATCGGCCTGGCCCAGGCCGTCATCCACGAGCCAGACCTGGTGCTGCTGGACGAGCCGACCTCGGCGCTCGACCCGGTCGGACGTCGCGAAGTGCGCGACCTGATCCGCTCATTGCGCGCCGAGGGCATGACGGTGTTCCTGAACTCGCATCTGCTGAGCGAGGTCGAGATGGTGTGCGATCGCGTGGCGATCGTCGACCGCGGACGCGTGGTGCGTTCGGGCCGTCTGGAGGAGCTGCTCGGTGGGCTGCCCGAGCTGCGGATCAGCGTCGATCGTCTCGATCAGCCGCTGCTCGAGATTATGGCCCGGCACGGCCGGGTGCTGGACGCCCGAGATAGCAGCGTGGTGCTCGGGGTGGACGACGTCGAAGTCGCGGCGCGGCTGAGCGAGGCGCTGGTGCGCGCCGGCTACTGCCTGTACGCCATGGTGCCGTCGCACCAGTCACTGGAGGACGTTTTCGTCAGCCTGATCGAGACCACGAGCGATCGCTGATCAAGCGGCGAACTGGCTGAGTTCCGCGTTCGCGGGTACCTCGGCCTGGCAGTCCATCCACACCACCTCGGGTGGGCAGCCGAAGCGCAGCGGGATGGTGTGCCCCAGACCGGCGGTGATGTGCAGCAGCCCGGCTTCCAGGCGCTGGAACCCCGAGGCGATGATGATCCGCGGATCGACGCGCAGCGTGTAGGGCGCGCCAACGACCGGCAGCTTGACCTGACCACCGTGCGTATGTCCGGCCAGGATGAGATCGGCTCCCAGGGTCTCGGCCTCGAACGCCAGATCAGGTTCGTGGATCAACGCCAGGCAGGCCTCGCCCGGTCGGCGGCCATGCATGGCGGCGGCCATGTCCGCATGGCCGGCCCACGCCGAGTCGCAGCCGGCGATCCATAGCGTCTGGCCGTGCGTCTGAATGCGCGCGCCCTCGTTGTGAAGGACGGTGATGCCTGCCGCGCGCAGGGCGTCGGCCATCGCGTGCGCCTCGTGCTCGCCGTCGCTTTTGAGGTCGGGCCCGAACAGGCTCAGGATCGCGCCGATCACTCGGCGGAGGCCGCGCCGATGCTGTTCGCGGATGCGGTGGGGCGCGGGGGCATTGTGCTCGTGGTTGCCCAGAATGACGAAGGTGCCCAGGCGCGGCCTGACCTGCTTCAGGATGTCGACGAGCAGCGGGATGTCCTGGACCTTTTCGCACACGTCGCCGGTGACGCACAGCAGGTCGGGCGCAAGCTCCTGCAGCGCCTCCTTCTGAACGCGCAGGAGCCGCTGGTCGCCGCGCCGCACGTGCAGGTCGCTGATGTGCAGGATCGAGAGCGTGGCGGGCCAGCCGGCGGGCACCGGCAGCCGGTGGCGTTTGAAAACAGGTCGGTACGGCTCGCCGAGGACGGCGTAGCCCAGCAACATGAACGGCAGCAATGGAACGAGCGCAAGCGCGAGGAATGCCATAGGACGAACCAGAATTATGCTGAAAAGCTTCAGCGGCTCGGCTTGGAAACGGTTGAGAAGGTGTGTCGAGCCCCGTTCCAGGGGGAGAGACGGAGTTTCCCCAGAGGGGACCCAAGGGAGAGACCGGGGTTTCCCAGAGGGACCATAGGTGAGAGACGGAGTTTCCCCAGAGGAGACCCAAGGGAGAGACGGGGGTTTCTCAGAGGGACCCAGGGGAGAGACGGAGTTTCCCAGAGGACTCCATAAGTCGCGCGCCAGCGAGCGATGAAACTGTTCCCTTCCTTTGGGATCGTCACGAACGATGTCGACGGACATTTTCGTGGGAGGGGACCCTCGGGAGAGACGGGAGATTTCCCCAGAGCGGACCCATGGGGTGAGACGGGGTTCCCCAGAGGACTCCTCGCGTCGCACACGCGCCAGCGAGCGATGAAACTGTTCCCTTCCTTTGGGGTCGTCACGAACGATGTCGACGGACATTTTCGTGGGAGGGGACCCTTGGGGAGGCACGGGGCGCATATGTCAACCGAGTTGAGTGTTTTGGAGTGTCGACAAGAGTGATGTCACGCGTAATCGGCCGGGGGTGTCGCACATTCGCCCCGACCGGTGTTCTACTCCCATACAGGCCCGCCTCTTGAGACCGCGTTACATCTTCGAGATCGCCCGCTTCACCTTGCTCGAAGCGATCAGCCGCCGGCTGATCCTCGCGGGCGTGCTCATCAGCCTGCTGTTCATCGGCCTGTACGCCCTCGGCTTTCACTTCGCCTACGACCGAGCCCTGGACACCGGCTCGTCCGCCGAGGCGCGACTCACGCTCGGCATCGCGTTCGCGCTGCTGACCCTGTTCGGCGTCTACGTCGTCAATTACCTGGCCAGCTTCCTGGCCCTGTTCCTGTCCGTCGCCGCGGTCTCAGGCGAAGTTGACTCGGGAACGCTGCACGCCCTGCTGGCCCGCCCGCTGCGCAGGTCCGAGTTCATCGTCGGCCGCTGGCTTGGTTACGCGTGCATGCTGAGCGTGTACATCGTGGTCATGACCGGCCTGGTGCTGTTGATCGCCCAGACGGTCGCCGGCTACACGGTGCCCGACCCGCTGCCGGCGCTGCTGCTCATGCTCCTCGAAGGCGTGCTGTTGCTGACCCTCAGCCTGTTCGGCAGCACGCTGCTGCCGACACTCGCCAACGGCATCGTCGTCTTCACGCTGCTTGGACTCGCCTGGTTGGCGGGCATCATCGAATTTGTCGGCCGGCTGTTGGCTGCGGCGCCAGACTCCACGGCGGGCGACGCGCTGCTCAACATCGGCACCACCGTGAGCCTGGTGTTGCCCAGCGACGCGTTGTGGCGCGGCGCATCCTATTATCTGCAGTCGCCCTCGGTGCTGGCGGCCTTCGGCGCCGCGCGCGGCGGCATCCCCTTCTTCTCGACCTTGCCGCCGTCAACGCCGCTCATCTGGTGGTCGATTGGCTACGTGGTGGTCGTGCTCGGCGGCGCGATCCTGGCGTTTCGAGCGCGCGACCTGTGAGTTATGCACAGGTCGCGACCGAGTTATCCCCAGGCTAATCCCCAGCGGCGCCGCCGGCCTTGATCACGTCGCGGATGCCGCGAATGGCGGCGCGGCTCTCACCGTCCCTGGCGACGTCGGCGATGATTTGCTTGAGCGCGTGCAGCACGGTCGTGTGATCGCGGTTCAGCAAGCGACCGATGTCGGGCGTCGACAGATGCGCGTCCTCGTGCAACAGGAACATCGCGATCTGTCGCGGCCGGACGACTTGCTTGTGCCGCGACTTGCCCTTCAGCTCGTCCGCGTTGATGCCGTAGAAGCGGGCCACGGCCAGCAGGATCGCCGTCGGGGTCACGCTGCCGCTCGACGGGCCTGGCGCCACCAGGTCGCGCAGCGCGCGCGCCGCCAGTTCGACCGTCACCGGCTGCTGCATGTGGCGCGCGTGCGCCAGCAAGCGATTGAGGCTGCCCTCGAGCTCGCGAATGTTGCTCTGCACCTTCTGGGCGATGAAGTCGAGCACGTCCGGCGGCACCGCGGCAGGTGTCGAGGTGCTGACCTTGGAGCGCAGGATGGCGATGCGAGTTTCGTAGTCCGGCGGCTGAATGTCGGCGATCAGGCCCCATTCGAAGCGCGAGCGGAGGCGATCCTCCAGGATGGTCATAGCGCGTGGCGGACGATCGCTGGACAGCACGATCTGACCACCCGCCTCGTGGATGGCATTGAACGTGTGGAAGAACTCCTCCTCGGTGCGCTCCTTACCGGCGATGAACTGCACGTCGTCGATCAGCAGCACCCGCGCGTTGCGGTACTTCAAGCGGAAATCGTCGGTGCGGTGCTGGCGAATCGACTCGATGAGCTCGTTGGTGAAGGTTTCCGACGAAACGTAGATCACGTCGCTGCCGCGCGCGGTGACCGCGTGGCCGATGGCGTGCAACAGATGGGTCTTGCCCAGGCCCACCCCGCCATACAGGAACAGCGGGTTGTAGGCGTTGCCGGGGTAGTCGACGATCGCCAACGAAGCCGCGTGCGCGAGCCGATTCGACTGCCCGACGACGAACGAGTCGAACGTGTACCGCGCGTTCAGCCGCGATTTCGGCTCCCTCTCCCTCTGGGAGAGGCTTGATCCAGGGGGTGAGGGCGACGGTGACGGCTGCTGGAGCTGCTCGAGTTGAGCCAGCAGCGGCGCCGCGCGCTGGCGCGGCAGATGGGTTTCGAGGCTGGCCGGCCGTTCCTGGCCGGGACAGTACTCGACGCGCACGGGCGCACCAATCAGCTCGGCGACGACGGAATGGATGCGCGAGCTGAGCTTGCCCTCCAGCCAGGGCACGTGGAATGGATTGGCGACGGCGACGCGAATGACGCTGGCGCCAGGGTCATAGGCCACGCCGCGCGTCTCGCGCAGGTAGGTGTCGAAGTGAGCTTGCTCCGCGTGCAGCTGCAGGCGCGACAGCACGCGTTGCCAGAGCTGGGTCGCTTCAGGTGCCGGTGCCTCGGACGAACGGGCAGGGGCGACCATCGTTAGGGCAGGGCTGGACATTGGATGGGGACGGATTCTAGGGACCGCGGGTGCCGCTTGCCGGGTACCGGCGCTGCGCGATCCACTTGGAAATGAGCGCCTGCCGGAGCACTGTGACCCCCGGGCCGCGGGATGTGACGCGCTCCCAGAAGGAGGGGCCTCAGACGTGTGATCATGAGCCGCGATGACCCGCCGACGGCCCGAGCGCAAGACGCGTGTGCTGGCCGCCGACGCGGCCGGCGTCGAAGCGGCCGCCGCACTGCTGCAGGCCGGCAGGTTGGTCGCCTTCCCGACCGAAACCGTCTACGGCCTGGGCGCCCACGCCCTGGATGCCGCCGCCGTCGAGCGAATTTTCGAGGCCAAGGGCCGTCCCGCCGACGACCCGGTCATCGTGCACCTGGCCGAGGCTGCCGAGCTCGACCGGGTGGCGAAACCGAGCCCGACGGCGTGGCAGCTTGCCGACGTGTTCTGGCCTGGTCCGCTGAGCCTGGTGTTGCCCAGACGACCCGAAGTGCCCCTCCAGGTGACGGCGGGCCTGGAGACCGTCGGCGTACGCGTCCCGTCCCACGCCGTGGCCAACGCCCTGTTACGCGCCAGCGGCCTGCCCGTGGCGGCCCCCAGCGCCAACCTCTTCGGCCGGCCAAGTCCGACCACCGCCCAGCACGTGCTCGACGACCTGAACGGACGCATCGAGGCCGTGCTCGACGGAGGGCCGACGACGGTGGGCCTCGAATCCACGATCGTGGATCTGACCTCATTCTCGCCGCGCCTGCTCAGGCCCGGCGGCGTCTCCGCCGAGGCGATCGAGGCCGCCCTGGGCATCCACCTCCACACGGCCAGTCCGTTCCGCGACGGTCCGCAGGCCGCCCCTGGCATGCTGCCGGTCCACTACTCGCCGCGCACGCCGCTGACGCTCATTACGGGCCGCGCGGCTCGCTCGCGACTCGCCCACGAGGTGGCCCTGGAGCTCGACCGGGGTCGACGTGTGGGCGTGATCGCGTTGGCCGAGGACCTGTCGATGTTGCCCGATGCGGTGGTGACCGCCGAAGTGGGAACCTGGGAAAACGCCGCCGGGTCCGCGTCGCGACTGTTCGAGGCCGTCCGCAGCCTCGATCGCGCCAGCGTGGACGTCATCCTCGCGCGCGACCTGGCGGATCCCGAGACAGGGCTCGGACGGGCGCTGGCGGATCGCCTGCGCCGCGCCGCCCACCGCGTGCTTGACAGTCGAGACTAGAATCCCGCCAGAGATCCCAGATGCGGCTTTCGCAACGCGCCGACTACGCGGCGCACGCCATGGTCGAAATCGCGCGTTCTTATGGCGAAAAACCCGTCCACGCCAGCGAGATCGCCCAGCGCCAGGGCATCCCCGAGCCGTACCTCGAGCAACTGCTCCTGGCGCTGCGTCGCGCGGCGCTCGTGCGCAGCTACCGCGGACCAGGCGGCGGCTATACGCTCACCCGTCCACCCGCCGCGATCAGCCTGGCGGATATCGTCGCCGCGCTCGAAGGGCCGTTCGTGCCGCCCGAAGAGGGCCTGCACGACGCCGAGGGCAACGACCTCGATCCCTTGACGTGCCCGATTCGTGATGCCTGGCACCTCGCAACGGCAACGATGCGGCGCATTCTTGAAGGCATGACCCTCGAAGTGCTGGTGGAGCGCCAGCGCGAGATCGAGCGCAAGCGCGCCGCGCAGGCGGCGCGCTTGTCACCCGCAAGCGCCGCGACTCGGGCCTCGACGCTGCCGGCGCCCGTGTCGGGGTGAGTCGTAGTCCGGGTGCGTTAACATCCTCGAATTGCTTGTTTTCAAACCACTGGTTCAGAACGGCCAAGTTTCACGAAGATGTGTCGACAACTTCTTCTGAACCGATCCGCATAGTCTCCCGTAACCAGTCGGCCAAATTATCTTGCGGACACCAGACAGAGCCGACGGCTTCTGCGTGAGTGGTATGGGGAGACCCGGAAGCACAGATGCTCAAACCCGCTGAACTTGTTGAGCCGCGTATGGTGACCGAGGGCGCCCTCCGGGTACGAAAAAAACGAGACGATCTCATCCCATTGCTTGAAGCGCTGGCGTACAACCTGCGCTGGTCGTGGGATCCATCGACGCTCGACCTCTTCCAGCGCCTGGCGCCGGAGCCCTGGGCCCGCACGCACAACCCCATCGCCGCCATGCAGTCGGCCATCAACGAGCCCGACCGCCTGGCCGAGCACGCCGAAAGCATCCTCGAGCGCCACACCAATCTCGAGCACTATCTCACGCGTCAGCCGTACGTCCGAGACGTGCCGCGCATTGCTTACTTTTGCGCCGAGTTCGCCATCAGCGAAACCTTGCCGATCTACTCGGGCGGTCTCGGCGTCCTGGCCGGCGATCACCTCAAGGCCGCCAGCGACCTCGGCCTGCCGCTCGTGGCGGTCGGTCTGCTGTATCGCTACGGCTACTTCCGCCAGGTCATCGACGACACGGGCTACCAGCGCGAGGCCTACGATCGCCTCGACACCGACACCGTCGCAGTTCGTCCGGTGCTGGACGCGCACGGCGGGCCAACGCTGATCGAGGTCCCCTTCCCCGCCCGCAACGTCCGCGCTCGGGTGTGGGTCGCCCAGGTTGGCCGCATCCCGCTCTACCTGCTCGACACCGACCTGGCCGAGAACCGCGAAGACGATCGCTGGATCACCGGCCACCTCTACGGCGGCGATCAGGACACCCGCATCCGCCAGGAGATCGTGCTCGGCATCGGCGGCCTGCGCGCCCTGCGCGCCGTCCTGCCCGCCAACGCCCAGCCCGAGGTCATGCATATGAACGAGGGCCATTCCGCCTTCCTCAGCCTGGAGCTGGCGCGCGAGCAGCTGGTCGCCGGCACCGCCCCGAACTTCGACGCGGCGCTCCTGCAGTCCGCGCCGCATCTGGCCTTCACGACCCACACGCCGGTCGCGGCCGGCCACGACGCCTTTCCGTCAGACCTGGTCGAGGCTTACTTCAATGGCTATCGCCAGCAGCTCGGACTGACGCACGAGGACTTCATGCTGTACGGACGCCGCGAGCCCGCGGCCACCTGGGAACGCTTTTCGATGACCGTGCTCGCGCTGCGCAGCGCCGCGCGCCGCAACGGTGTCAGCCAGCTCCACGGCACGGTCAGCAAGGAGATGTGGGGTGGTGTCGGTCTGTCGCTGCAGGACGCGCCACCGGCGGCCGAGATGGATGCGATCACCAACGGGGTACACACCGCCACGTGGGTCGGGCCCGAGATGGGCGCGCTCTACGATCGGCAGCTCGGCGAGGACTGGCGCACCCACCCCGACCGTGCCGCCAGCTGGACGCAGCTGGCCGAGGTCGACACCGAGGCTGTGTGGGCGGCACGCACCGCGCAGCGCGCGCGACTCCTCGAGCGCGTCGACGCCATGTCGCGCTTCGAAGGCCTCGGCGGGCTGCACCCGGACGTCACCCCCGAAAAAGCGCTGGTGCTCGGCTTTGCGCGACGGTTCGCGACCTACAAGCGCGCCGGCCTGGTGCTGACCGATCCCGACCGACTGGTGCGGCTGATGGACGGCGGCAACCGACCGCTGGTCATCGTCTTCGCCGGCAAAGCCCACCCGCGCGACGATCCGGGCAAGCTGCTGGTCCAGCGCATCGTCCAGGCGTCCCGAGACGAGCGGTTCCGTGGCCGACTGGTATTCCTCGACAACTACGACGTCGAGATCGCCCGCTTTATGGTCCAGGGCAGCGACGTGTGGATGAACACCCCCCGTCGACCCCAGGAAGCCAGCGGCACCAGCGGGATGAAGGCCACCCTGAACGGCGCGTTGCATCTCAGTGAGCTCGACGGCTGGTGGGACGAGGCCTATGCGCCCGGCATGGGCTGGGCCCTGGGCGAAGGACTGGCCGAGGACCTGGTTGGCGACGCGCACGATGCGGCCGAAGCGCGCCAGTTGATGGACCTGTTGGAGTTCGACATCCTGCCGCAGTTTTTCGATCGCGACGCCGCGGGCATCCCTCGCGCGTGGCTCGAGACCGTCGCGCGGTCGATCCAGACGATGGCCCCGCGCTTCTCGGCGCAGCGCATGGTCAACGAATACGTGGCCCGTTTCTACAAACCCGCCGGAGCGGCGATTGGCCACTAGGCGTTTCGGCAGGCAGCATCGACCACCTCTCCGTCTGGGAGAGGTCGCGCGAAGCGCGGGTGAGGGCGCGCCATCATTCCGCGAGTAAGGCCGCAACCGGAAAATCCGAGAACACATCGGCCAGCTTCAGCGTGACGCCCGAGTGCCGCTCGACCGCGGTCAGCCGCTGGCCAGTAAACAGGTTTTCATAGCCGCGGCCGGCTTCGCCCGGCACGGGTAGCAGCTCCTCGCGCCACACATCAGCGCCGATGGGTGGCGCGAGGGCGCCGCGCAACAACGTGGCAATCTGGACAGGCGCGGCGATGACCAGCGCCTGTCCGTCGGCGGCTCGCGCGAACGCCGCCACGTGCGGGTTGCCCCGCAGCGGCGTATAGCCGCCGCCCACGAACAACCCGGGCCGCTCGCGCCGCAAGCACAGCAGCCGCTGCGACACGTACAGCTTGATGCGGCCATCTTGACTGCTGTGCAGCAAGTCGCGAGCAAGGCCAGACCGATCATCCGTGCACTGCATGAGCGACGCCAGGAGCTTCTGGCGCATGGCGAAGTCGACCGGCCGCCGGTTGTCCGGGTCGACCAGGGAAAAGTCCCACAGCTCGTTGCCCTGGTACACGTCCGCTACCCCCGGCGAACCCAGCTTCAACACCGTCTGCGACAGCGAGTTGAAGACGCCAAACCAGGCGACCTTCTTTTGCAGCTGCGCGAGGTCGTCCAGGAACGCCCCGCTCTCGCGCGCATCCAGGATCACGCGCGTGAAGTGCAGCACCGCCTCCTCGTACTCGGTGTTGGGCATGATCCAGCTGGTATGGACCTTTGCCTCCTTGAGGGCTTTGAGCATGAACTCGCCGACGCGTCGCGCGAACTCGTCGTCGATCCCAGCCGCGCTGTTCGGCCAGGCGCCGAGCAGTGTCTGATACAGCAGGTACTCCTCGTTGCGGTCGGGGGCCACGCGGCCCTGGATGCTGAGCTTTTTGCGTCCGTTCAGGCGCGTCCAGCGCGTCAGGGCGGCACGCCAGTCGCGCGGCAGCTCGGACAGCACGTTGATCCGCGCGCGGACGTCCTCGCTGCGCTTGGTGTCGTGGGTCGAGCTGGCCAGCAGCGTGCCCGGCCAGTCGCGGGCGCGCTGGGCATTGTGGCGGTGAAACGCCGTCAGCGAGCGACCGAACGTGTCCGGGTCGCCGCCGACCTCGTTCAACGAGATGAGTCGGTTGAACTGGTAGAAGGCCGTATCTTCCGTGCCCTTGGCCATGACCGGGCCAGTCGTCTGCTGGAAGCGGGCGATGAACCGCAGCCGGTCCTGGCGTGAACCATTGTTGGCCTCGTCGCGCAAGAGCAGCGTGTCGCCGACGAAGTCAAAGATGGACGGGTCTGTTCGTGGGTTACGTCGCTTGGCCTCGGCGACGGCCTGGTCGATAGCCTGCTCGTCGTGGGGCGACGCGCGGCCCGTGTCCGGATCGATGTACGTGCGGTAGACGCCCAGCGCGCCGATGACCTCGCGGATGACGAACGTCAGGCTGTTGAGCGTGAAGTCCCGATGGCGGCGGTCGCTGCTGGCGATGTCTCTCAGCAGGTAGCCGAGCTCGTTGACCTCGCTGGCCAGCGAGATCAGCATGACCATTTTTTTGGTCGAGTTGGCCAGGTCTCGGAAGTGGCTGGCGCCCTGCCGCAGAAACCGGAAGTAGATCGTGCTGAAGAACTGCTCGTTGTTGCGGGCGACGAAGAGGCCGTTGAGCACGTTGAGAAAGTCGTAGCCGGTGGTGCCCGAGACGGCCCAGTCGTCGCGCAGCGCCTCGTTGGCCTCGAGGATCTTCTCGACGACGACATAGAAGCGCTCCCGGTCGGCATCGTCGAGGGCGGCGAGGCAGGACTCCTGCAGCTTGCGGAAGTAGGCCGCCGGATCACGCAGGCCGTCGGGGTGGTCGATGCGCAGCCCCTGGATCTTGCCCTCGGCGATCAGCCGCATCAACAAGCGATGCGTGTCGCGAAAGACGGCTGGGTCCTCCATGCGCACCGCCGCCAGCTCGTTGATGTCGAAAAAGCGCCGATAGTTGATCTCCTCGGCCGCGACGCGCCAGAACGCCAGCCGATACGACTGCCGATCCAGCAGCGCGTCGAGCCGGTCGAAGCTCGACGGGTCGCCGCGCGTGCCATTGATCGTCTTCAGCTCGCGCGCCAGGGCAGTCTGAAACGCGGCACACGTGTCGTACACGCGGGCGATGCGCCGCTTGACGATCTCCTTTTCGCGATTCCGCTCTTCGGTCGCGGCGGCGTCGAGCATCCTGCGCGGCGGCAGGTGACGGATCGCGGTCAGGATGCTCGCGAGCTCCTGCACCTGCTCGTCCCGCGGCCCAAATTCGGCTTCGAGCTGCCCGAGGACGCCCTCGATCAGCATCGGGTAGGTGTCGGGCGCCACCGGAAACTGCCGCTCGTAATAGGCGATGTCAAACGCCCCGGCCGCGTAAGACACCGACAGCTCGCCGTTTTCGAGCACTTTGCCGTACTGGTCGCCGAGTGTGGGCACGACGAGCTTGAGCTGATCCTGAGGCTGGGCCAGCGTCGGGCGCCAGTTGATGTCGAAATACGGCGCGTAGATTGAGGCCGGGCCGTTCTCGAGCACGTCCAGCCAGCGATAGTTGCCCGGGTCGCCGATGCCCATGTGATTGGGCACCACGTCGACGAGCTGGCCCATTGCGTGCCGACCCAGCTCGTCCACCAGCCGCTCGAAATCCGCCTCCGAGCCGAGCTCCGGGTTGAGCGAGCTGGGATCCGCGACGTCGTAGCCGTGCAAGCTGCCCGAGCGCGCGCGCAAGTACGGCGAGGCATAGATGTGGCTGATCCCGAGATCGTGGAGGTAGGGGATGAGGCGCCGAGCATCCTCGAACGTAAAGCCCGCGTGGAACTGCAGCCGGTACGTGGCGGCCGGCGGTGGTGGCGCCTTCACGCCGCGCGAGCCAGGATCGACGCGGCGCGCGCCGGAATATGCAGTGCCCTGGTGTCCGAAGCGGCTCCTTCGCGCGACAGGACAACCCGCCAGTCGCCGCCGAACTCGGATGTGGTGAACGGCGTATCCCCGAAATTGACCAGCAACAGCCGCCGCTCAGCCGCCGACCAGCGCACCACGCTCAGGACGTCGCGCGAGAGGGCGCGAGCCGCCATCCTCTCGCGTGACTGGTCCATCAGCACCGGGTCCTCGCGGCGTAGCTCGAGCAGCGCCGAGTACCAGGCCAACAGGTCCGAGCCCGGGTGGGTCTCGGCCTCGCCCAGTCGCAACGTCGACGCTTTAAAGGCGGCCTCCGATTGTGGATCGGGGATGCGTTCGCGGGTGGCCGCATCGGCAAACGCCGAAAACGCTTGGAACTCGCGCCGCCGCCCCTCGGTCACCAGTCTCCCCAGTTCCAGATTGTGGTCGGTGAAATACTGAAATGGCGAGGAAGCGCCGAACTCCTGGCCCATGAACAGCATTGGCGTGAACGGCAAGAACAGCAGCAGCGCCGATGCCGCGGCGAAGCGTTCGATGCCTACCTGGTGATGCAGGCGTTCGCCAAACGCGCGATTGCCCACCTGGTCATGGTTCTGCAGGACGTACAGGAACTGCCAGGCAGGCTGCTCGCGAGCCGGCGTGCCACGACGCCGTTCACCGTGGCTGCGGAATGTCGCCTGGCCCTCGTACAGCCAGCCCTGGCTGATACAGCGGGCGACCTCCTCGAGCGTGCCCTCGAAATCGGCGTAATACCCCTCGTGGTCGCCGGCCAGATAGCGGCGCAGGCTGTGATGAAAGTCGTCGGCATACACGGCGTCGAAGCCGAAGCCGCCCGACTGCACGCTCGTCAGGTAGCGCACGTCGTTCTCGCCCGTCTCGGCGATCAACACTACGCCTCGATGCGGACCGGCTTCGGCGCGCGCCGCCCGCGTGATCTCGGCCAGAATGTGGCGCGGCGAAGCATCGTGGACGGCATGCGTGGCGTCCAGGCGCAGGCCGTCGGCGTGGTATTCGCGTACCCAGTAGCGGGCGTTGTCGATCATCATCTCGCGAACACGCGCGCTGTTGGGGCCGTCGTAGTTGACCGCCTCGCCCCAGGGCGTGTGGTAGCGCGTGGTGAAATAGTCAGGCGCGAAGTCGCGCAGGTAGTTGCCGTCAGGTCCGAAGTGGTTGTAGACGACGTCCAGGATGACACCGAGTCCCAGCGCGTGGGCCGCGTCGACGAACCGCTTCAGGGCGATCGGTCCACCGTACGCACGCGAGACGGCGAACAGGTCGACCCCGTCGTAGCCCCAGTTGCGATCGCCCGGGAACTCGGCCACCGGCAAAAGCTGGACGGCACTGACGCCCAGCGACTTCAGCCGCGGGAGCTCGCGTGCGAACGCGTCCAGCGTGCCTTCGGGCGTGAACGTCCCGACATGCGCCTGATAGATGACCAGTCCGTGAATCGGCAGACCACGCCAGCCAGCGTCGCGCCACGCGTACGCGTCGGGGTCGACCACCTCGGACGGCCCATGGACTCCCTCAGGCTGGAAGCGTGAGTACGGATCGGGCCGCCTGAGCTCGCCGTTCAGCCAGTACGCGTAACGCGTACCTTGGCGCGCGCCGGGAACGATGGCTGACCAGACGCCATTCGCATCGCGCTCCAGGGGCGTGCGTTCCGGCGAGGCACCGATCTCGACCTCGACGGTGCGCGCGGCGGGCGCCCACACTCGAAAGCGCACGCCGCCATCGCTCGGATTGGCTCCCAGCTGGCAGCTCAGGCAGCCGCCCCGTTGGCGCCCTCTTCGACGGCCATCTTGTACCCGAAGCCGCGCACCGCCACGATCGCCGGCGCCGCGACAGGTCCATGGGCAAGCTTCACCCGCAGGCGGCGGATGTGCACGTCGATGGTCCGCCCGCTGCTGGCGTCCTGGTAGCCCCACACCAGGGTGGCCAGGTCGTCGCGCGACAGGATCTCGTCGGGCCGGCTGGCGAGCGCCGACACCAGCCGGTACTCAGTCGGCGTGAGCTGGATCGGCTCGCCGCCCAGCGTCACTCGGCGGCGGGAGCGATCGATGATCAGCTCGCCAACTCGGATGTGCTCGGGTGGCGACGGGTTGGCCGCCGGCGCACGCGACTGCGACGTGCGGCGCAGGACGGCTTCGACGCGGGCCTCGAGCTCGTAGATATCGAACGGCTTCGAGATGAAATCGTCGGCGCCGAGCTTCAGTCCGAGGATCGCGTCGCGTTTTTGCGGCGTCGCGCTGCAGATGACGATCGGCACGTCGGCGATGGCCTTCAAGCCCGAGCACAGCACGAGCCCATCCACGTCCGGCAGCATCAGGTCCAGGATGATCAGGTCAGGGCGCGTCTGCTCCAGCAAGGTCCTGGCGTCGGCGCCAGTCTCGGCGAGCCACACGCGGTAGCCGCTCGATTCGAGGGCGTCGGTCAAGGTCTGCGCGACCACGTGATCGTCTTCGACCAGCATAATGGTGGTTGCGCCCGGGCCTTTGGGCTGAATAGCCACGTTCACCTCGTCCCCAGCCTGAATTTTGGAGTGTACGCAACCGGCACGGCGGCAAACGACCGTCGGTACTCGTAGACAGGCCATTCCCGCAGATTACGTGCCACCCTGGCGGGAATACCCCAGAGGGGTCCCATGGGCGCCACACCCGCTCGCGGCACTGAAACTGTTGCCCCGATCAAGGGTCCTCACCGGACGTGTTGGCGGCAATACCGCAGAGGCGACGATGCGTGCTCCACCTCCGCCCGCGGCGAGAAACCGTTCCCCCATGTGGGTCGTCACAGACGTGTTGGCAGAAGTACTCCAGAGGGGACCCACTGGTGCCACGCCCGCCCGCGGCGAGAAACCGTTCCCCCATGTGGGTCGTCACAGACGTGTTGGCAGAAATACTCCAGAGGGGACCCACTGGTGCCACGCCCGCCCGCGGCAATGAACCGTTCCCCCTGATCAGGGTCGTCACTGGAAGTGTTGGCGGGAATACCGCAGAGGCGACCATGGGTGCTCCACCTCCGCCCGCGGCGAGAAACCTTTTCCCCGTGGGCGGCGTCGCAAGACGTGTCGACGGGAAGGATTACGCAAAGGGAACCCAAGGGCGCCAACCGCCCGCGGCAATGAAACCGTTCCCCCATGTGGGTGGTCACAAGACGTGTTGGCAGGAACACCCAGAGCGGACCCACGAGTCCACCCGCTGCGCGGCGAGAAACCGTTCCCCGTGAGGGTCGTCACACGACGTGTCGACGGAAAGGATTACGCCAAGCGGACCCATGGGCGCCACGCCCGCCCGCGGCACGAGGTCGTTCCTCCCGTGAGGGTCGTCAGCACACGTGCTGACGGACACATTTCGTGAGAGGCGCCCCCGTGGCGATGGCAGGCCCACGACCCGCGCCGCGGCGATCTTGCTCTTCCCGTGCGCGCGGTCACGGTCACCCGTCCACGGGGCAGGGGGACGCGGCTGGACTGCACGAGTCCAAACCCGTACAACCCGAAACGTGGGAGCGTTGCGGTGACCACCGAGGTGGACATTGGCCAGGTTGCCGCCGATGCGCGCCGCGTGCTGCTGGGCAATCGGCAGCAGGGCATCTCCGAGTGGGGCGGGCGCGCCTACAGCTTCGTCTGCCCCTCGCCGCGCTCCTATCCGTTCCAGTGGTTCTGGGATTCCTGCTTCCACGCCATCGCGCTGCTGAGCATCGATGCGGAGCTCGCCAAGCAAGAGCTGCGCTGCTTGCTGCAAGCCGCCCAGCCCGACGGCTTCATCCCTCACATGCTGCTGTGGGAAAAGGAGGCCCACGCCGCGGCGCTGCTCGACTATTCGATCGTCCTCGCCGACCCGTTCTACACCTCGACCGTCCAGCCGCCCGTACTGGCGCGCGCCGTCTGGCGCGTCTACCAGGCGACGAAGGACCACGCCTTTCTTCTGGAGGTCCTGCCGCCGACGATGCGCTTCTTTCGCTGGCTCAAGGCCTACCGTGATCCGGATGACGATCATCTGATCGCCCTCATCCAGCCAGACGAATCGGGGCTGGACGCCAGCCCCAAGTACGACCGCCTCATGAGCCTGGATGACGTGCCGACCGAAGGCATCGCCGACGCGCTGATCCACAACATGCAGCGGCTTTTCGGAGCGTACGCGCCACACCGCGAGGACCCCGCACGCCTGCTGGGCCTGGACGTCTTCAACTGGGAGGACGTCATGGTCAACAGCATCTACGCCGACGGCCTGCAGTGCCTCGGCGGCCTGTGCCGCGAGGCCGGCTACCCACCCGCCGAGGCGGCCGAGTTCGAACGCCGCGCGCGTCGCGTGCTGGCCTCCCTGGAAGAGAAGTGCTGGGACGAGCGCGCCGGCGTCTTCTGGGACCTCTATGGCTACGAGGAGTCGCGCGCCCACACGCTCACGTTCACTTCACTGTTCCCACTCGTCATCGATTCGCTCGACCGACACATGGTGTGGCGGCTGGTCGAAGAGCACCTGCTCAACGAGCATGAGTTCTGGTTGCCCTACCCGATACCCAGCGTCGCCGCCACCGAGCCGAGCTTCGATCCCGACTACCGCTCGCGCGCGATGTGGCGTGGGCCCACCTGGCTGAACCCGAACTACTACGTGTACTGGGGTCTGCGCGCCCACGGCTACCGGGACGTGGCCACCGAGCTTGCCAAGCGCACCGTTCAGATGATCGGCAAAAGCGGGATGCGCGAGTTCTTCAACCCGTACACGGGTGAAGGTTACGGCGCGACCGACTTCGGCTGGACCGCGCTGGTCCTGGACCTGATCCACGCCGAGGGCTGGGGGCGTTGACCTCGATGGCGCGCGCCGCGATACGGCTCCGACCCGAGGTGGCCGAGGCGCTTGCCAGCGGTCAACCCGTCGTCGCGCTCGAAAGCACCCTGATCGCCCACGGGCTGCCCCGCCCGGAGAACCTGTCGCTGGCCCACGAGCTCGAAGCCATCGTCCGCGCTGAGGGTGGCGTGCCGGCGACGGTCGGCATGGTCCGCGGCGAGCCGGTGGTCGGCCTCGGCGACGCGGAAATCGAGCGCATCGCGCGCGGAACCGATGTACCCAAGCTCAGCGTCCGTGACCTGGCTCCGGCGGCGGCGTGCGCCAGCGACGGCGCGACGACCGTCGCCAGCACCGCGCTGCTCGCCAGTCGCGTCGGGGTCCGCGTGTTCGCCACGGGTGGACTCGGCGGCGTCCACCGCGAGGCGCACGAGACGTACGACGAATCGGCCGACCTGGCCACCCTCGGCCACACGCCGATTGGCGTGGTGTGCGCCGGCGTGAAGTCGATCCTCGACGTCGGCGCCACGCTCGAGCGACTCGAGACGCTCAGCGTCACGGTGCTCGGCTACCGCACCCGACGCTTTCCCGGGTTTTATCTGTCGGACAGCGGCTTCGCCGTGGACTGGTGTGTCGACTCCCCCGGCGAAGCCGCCAGCGTGCTGAACGCGCAGCGGCGGCTGCACGACGCCGCCGTGGTGATCGGCAATCCGGTGCCGCCGGAGGCTCAGCTCGACCCCGAGCTGCACCGGCGCGTGCTCGAGGCCGGTCTCGCGGCGGTGCGCGCGCAAGGTATTGCTGGCAAGGCCATCACGCCCTTTCTCCTGGACTTCTTCCGTGCGGCGACCGGTGGCGCCAGCGTGCGAGTCAATCTGGGCCTGGTTCGGGCCAACGCCCGACTGGCAGCGCAGATCGCCCGAGCGCTGTAGGCGGTCAGCGTACCCTTAGTGAACCTATGGACCTCGAGTTAGCTGGCAAAACCGCGATTGTGACCGGCGGCAGCCGCGGTATCGGCAAGGCGATCGCCCGGGAGCTCGCCGGTGAGGGAGTCGACGTCGCGATCGTCGCGCGCGCCATGGACGATCTGAAGGCCAGCGCGGCCGAGCTGGCCGAAGCCACCGGCCGGCGGATCGTGCCCATCGTCGCCGACACGGGTGATGACGCAGCGGTCAAAGCGATGGTCGATCAGGCGGCCACCGAGCTGGGCCATCTCGACATCCTCGTCAACTGCGCGGCCGCGGTCGGCGGCCAGGGCGCCGTGCCGAAGTTGGCTGGCATCACCGACGACTTGTTCTGGTCCGACGTCAACGTCAAAGTCATGGGCTACTTGCGCTGCGCGCGCGAGGTCGCCCCGCACATGAGCCGCCAGCACTGGGGCCGCATCATCAACGTCAGCGGTCTGGCCGCGCGCAGCACCGGCTCGTTCGTCGGCAGCATCCGCAATGTGTCGGTGGTGGCCCTCACGAAAAACCTGGCCGACGAGCTCGGGCCGCAAGGCATCAACGTCAGCGTCATCCACCCTGGCCTGACGCGCACCGAAAAAACGCCGGGCGTGGTCGCGGCGCTGGCCGAACGTCAGGGCATCTCTCAGGCCGACGCCGAAAAGCGCATGGTCAGCAATCTGGTGGGCCGCTGGATCGACGCCCGCGAAATCGCGTACATCGCCACGTTTCTGGCTTCGCCGAAGTCGGTGGCGATCAACGGCGACGTCATCGCCGCGGGCGGCGGCGCGCGCGGGTCTATCTACTATTGAAGCCTGGCGCCAGGCCCAGACCGATGGCTGAACCTGACCCGGAGCAACTGCGCACCGCGTTTCGCTGGATGCTGATCGCGCGCGCCGTCGACGACGTGATGTGGACCCTGCGGCGTCAGGGCAAAGGCCATTTCGTCGTCTCAGCGGCAGGTCACGAGGCAATCGGCGCAGCCGCCGGCCTGTCCGTCGACCTGGCGCAGGACTTTCTGGCGCCCCACTATCGCGACCTGACCGCGTGCCTGGCCTGGGGCGCCCAACCGCGCGACGTCATGGCCCACTATTTTGGCCGCGCCGCCGACCCGTTCACCGGCGGTCGCCAGCCCTACGCCCACTGGGGCTCGACGCGGCTGCGCATCATCTCCCAGGAAGGCCCGCAGCCGAACGTCGTCTCCCACGCGGTCGGCGTGGCGTATGCCAACAAGTATCTGGGCTCGTCCGCGGTGGTGTGGATCGGCTTCGGCGACGGCGGCGCGCAGAAGGGCGAAGTGCACGAAGCCATGAACTTCGCGGCGATTCACCGCCTGGCGGTGGTGTTCTGCGTGGAGAACAACCTGTACACCCAGTCCGTGCCGCTGCGCCTCGAATCGTCGGTACCGAGCCTGGCGGTACGCGCGGCGAGCTATGGCATGCCCGGCGTCTCGGTCGACGGGATGGACTTGCTGGAGGTGTTGCCGGCCGCGTCGGAGGCGGTTCGCCGCGCCCGAGCGGGTGAAGGCCCGAGCCTGCTCGAGGCGCGCGCTTATCGCTACATGCCCAACACGTCCAACGACGACGACACGCGTTATCGCTCGCGCGAGGAGGTCGCCGAGTGGCGCACGCGGGACCCGATCGCCCGCCTGCGCGGGTTGCTGATCGAACGGGCAGTCCTGTCCGAAGCCGACGCTGTCAGCCTCGAAGCCGAGGTCCAGGACGAAGTCGCCGAGGCCGCTGCCTGGGCCGAAACCCAACCCGACGCCGAGCCCGGCGAGGTCCTGCGCCACACCTGGGCCGAAAGCCAGGTCGGCGCGCAAGCCTGGATGACCGGGGACACCTCTCCGCGCGGGTGAGGGCTATGGCATCGGCAGTGTCGATGGGTAGGGGAGACCCCTACGACCCCCAGGTGAGTTTGCGTCTCAGGCGCCGTCGGCCGGCGCGTCTTCGGCCGAGCGGCGGACGGGGGTACCCCAGATCAGGTGCAGCGGCCGGCGAACGGGCGGGTCCTGCGTCACCGGCGGCAGCGACGTCATCGCGATGATCTGCTCCAGCCGTGTCCGTCGATCGCGAGGGTCGCGACGGAACCGGTCGCGACGGATGCGCGGCTCCCATCGGGGTTGATCGTCAAAGTTGTCGAACCAGTCGATCTTCGGCACCCGTCTACCAGTCTATCGCGGCGCCCGCCGCCGCACGGCCGTTATGGGCTGAGAAATTTCAGCACGTCGTTCGCGAAGCGGTCCGGCTGCTCCACCGGCACGCCGTGCCCAGTGTTGTCGTACACCAGGAACTTCGCGTTCGGAATCCGGTTCGCCGTGGGAATGCCGGTCTCGTCGAGTCCGTTCACCGGGTCGTTCCGTCCCCACAGCACCAGCGTGGGTACACGGATGTGCGGCAGCCGTCGCAACGTGTTGTAGCGCTGTCGGGTAATCGGGTTGGTCATGTGCTTCATGACCTTGGCGAACGCCTCCGGATGCCCGGGCAGGTCGCGCTTGCGAATGAACGCCGCGGCCAGTTCGTCGACCGAGAACACTCCGCCTGAGGCGTCGGCCATCCGCTGGTAGTGCTCGCGAATCTGCTCCGGCTGCGGCACCTTGAACTCGACCATGTTCTGCAGCGGCCGCGTCGCCGCGCCGCCGCCCGCGACGTTGACCGCCCGCCGCACGCGCTCGGGGCTCTCGTAGCTGAGCAGCGTCAGGATCCAGCCGCCCATCGAGTGCCCGACGACGTTCGCCTGCTCGATGCCCAGCACGTCCATAAACTCGCGGACGTGGTCGACCAGGTAGGCGAACGAGAACTCCTGGTCCAGCACGTCGCCGGTGCCCCAGTTCAGGCAGTCGATGGCCAGCACGCGCAGGTGCTGCGACAGCGGCGCCATCGCCAGCGACCAGCTTTCGCAGCCAGAGTTCCAGCCGGCGCCGTGAATCAGGATGGTCGGTGTGCCACTTCCAGCGTCCCAGTAGCGGGTCTTGCCATGGGTCATCTCGGCGAACTTTTCGGTCCAGACTTTCTCGGCGACCGTCATGTGCCACCCTCCTCGTCGTGCCTTCTGTTCTACAGGATCGCCACCCCCTGCCAGGTCCCGCTGTCGACGCGCCCCACGCCGGGAAACGGCAGGTGGTACGACAGCACCAGCGACCGCTCCCGCCGCGCGCGTTCGATCAGACCCCGACGCGTTTCGCGCGACAGCGGCGGAAGCGCGTCGAAGACCGGCGACCAGTCGGGGTGCTCGATCTGGAGCGGATGATGGACCAGGTCGCCCACGTACACGGCCGTCTCCTGGCCAGCGGTGAAGGCCACGCCCATGTGCCCGGGCGTGTGGCCCGGCAACGGCAGCAGACGCACGCCAGGCGCGATCTCCTCCTCGCCGTCGGCCAGGTCGAGACGCTCCGCGCTGCGCAACGGCAAGAGCTTGTCGGCGAGCCCCATCTGCGCCGCCCGCTCGGGCTGACCGAAGTAGTCCCAATCGCCTCGACCCAGCCAGTAGCGCGCTGACGGAAACGCTGGGCTCGCCGCTTCGCCCGCGCCCCTCGCCGCCCCGCCGATGTGGTCGCCGTGCGCGTGGCTGATCACAACCGTGTCAATGTCGGCGGCCGAGACGCCAACCGCGGCCAGGCTGTCTCCAAGCAACCCGACTTCGGGCCGGTCGGCACGTGGGCCGAAACCCGTGTCGACCAGGATGCGCCGGTCGCCGACGCGCACGAGCAGGCACGTCAAGGCGAGCTCGACGTTTCCCTGCGCATTGCGGGTGACGTACGGCTGCCACTCCTCGGGCCGCGCGTCTTTGAAGATGCTGGCCGGGTCCATCTGCAGAATGGCCCCGTCCGAAACGGGCTGAAGTACCAGCGGCCCAAGGCGTACAGGGCTCGCGCGATGCACGGTTGCCATGGTCAACCGCGACGGTACCGCACCCCACACGGCTGCGCGCGAACACCCTGGTTGTCAACCGTTATGGTTTACACTCGCCAGGTGGCCGAGACCGACTACTTGCGCGAAATCGAGAATCTCGAGGCGCAGAACTTGCGTCGGCCGCTGGCCATCGTCGGATTCGGCGGTTGGATCGACGCCGGCTTCGCGGCCACCGGGGCGGTGCGCTACCTGGTCGATCACATGACCGCCCAGCGCATCGCCGAACTGGACCCCGAACCCTTCTACGCCTTCACCGACACCCGTCCGCGCGTCAGCCACCCGGCGCCCGGCCACCGCGAACCCGTCTGGCCCAAGGTCGAGTGGTACGCCGTACGCATGCCCGAGACCGCCACGCGCGACCTGGTGCTCTTCACCGCGCCCGAGCCTAACCTGCGCTGGCGCGGCTTCACCTCGCTCGTGCTCGACGTCTTTCAAAAGTTGGGCACCGACACGCTGGTCAACTTCGGTGCCGTCCTGGCCCCGGTGCATCACCGTTCCAGCCCGTCGCTGCGCGGCTGGGCCACCACGGATACGCTCCGCACACTGCTCAGACGCCGCCACATCGGCTCGGGCCGCTACGAGGGGCCCACCGGCATCGCCACCGTGCTGCTGACCGGCGCCCGCGACCGCGGCTTGCCTGCCGTTAGTCTGAGCACGTCGTCACCCAGCTACCTCACCGACATGCCCAACCCGCGCGCCTCGGCGGCGCTGCTGCGCATGGCGGGCGAGATCAGCTCGGTCGAGTTTCCGCTCAGCGATCTGGAGGCCGAAGGCCTGGTCGTGGCCGAGCGCATCGATCAGTTCCTGGACGAGCGACCCGAGCTCAAGGAAGCCGTCGACCGCCTGCCACACAGCGCCGAGGAGGCGCCGCCCGAAGACCAGCCCAGCGAACCGCCCGCCGAGCTCCCGAGCTCGGCGGCGGTCCTGCAGGACCTGGAAGACTTTTTGCGCAACCTCCGCCGCGACGACGGCGGCACAGACAAGTAGAAGGAGCCTTCGAAGGCGCCGATCTTCTTACTCGGGGACGGTCATGATCTCGAGGAGGTGGCCGTCGGGATCGGCGAAGTACAGGCCCCGACCGCCTCGGCGGTGATTGATCTCGCCGTCGCGCGAGGATCCCGGCCCGCTGCCGTAGACCACCTTCTCTGTCTTGAGCCGGCCGAAGATGTCGTCGAACTCCTGATCGCTCACCACGAACGCATAGTGGTGGCTGTCGAACCGCTCGCGGTTGTCCCAATCGAGCGCGAGCTCGTCGTTGACTCGCACCTGGGCAAAGTGGCCGACCGGCCCAGAGTACTTCAGCCCGAACATTCGGGCGAAGAACTGCGCCGATTGTTCCTTGTCATGCGAGGGCACAATGGTGTGATTCAGCGTGATCGGCATACGCAGGTTGTAGCATCGCCACGCCCACCGACAAGGCGCAATCGTCCTGGTCTCAGGAAGTCCTGGACGTGTTGCGGGTGTGCGGCCGTTTGCCCAGGTCGCGCCAGCTCTTCTCTTCGACCTCGACGTCGTAATGCGCCGCCGCCTTTTTGATGTTGGCGAAGGCCAGCTGGCGGTCGGCGTCCGAAACATCTTCGACCTGATCGAAACGTGCGAGCGCGTTACGCACGTGTGAGGCATCCGTCAATGGCTCTTTACGCTGTTTCGGGAAGGCGTACACGCTTTCGGGCAACGCGTCGCGGTCAGCCGTGTCCAGCTCGCCGTGCCGCGTGTGTGGTTTCCAGGTGGTTTTGGGTGCCATGCGGCCGGAAACGCGCACGGAACATGCCACGGTGCACGGTGCGATCCGTGACGGAGTACGATCCGGTCCGGCGCAAGCAGCGATGTTTTCTGCCCGTGGCTGGTCGTTCTCAGACTCGCGGCGCCGTCGACATCGTGGCGCCTATCGCGTCGTGCGACGGGGCCGTCACCTCGCGCGCGTCGCGGCGCTGCTGGTACCGCTCGCACTGGCACTGGGCGCGGTCGTGCTGCTCACGTCGGCGCCCAGCACCCTGACCGCCGGCTCCGCCGACGCCGACCGGGCGGCCACCTCCAGCCCGGCGGCGGAGACCATGTTGCCGCTAGCCGGCGCGCCGCCGGCCTCCCTCGCGACCCTCCAGCCCAGGCTGGCCCTGGTCCCCACCGCCGTGCCCACGCTCGTGCCCACAGCTGTCCCCACCCCGACATTGCCGCCACTTCCGGCCCTGTTGCCGGATCACCTGATCGTGGCGTACTACGGCAACCCACTCGCGAAGGAAATGGGCATCCTCGGCGAGGTGCCGCCCGATCAGATGCTCGGTCGACTCAAGCAGCAGGCCGCCGCGTACGCGGCCGCGGACACCAGCCGGCCCGTGCTGCCCGCCCTCGAGCTGGTCACGCCGACGGCGCAGGGCTGGCCCGGCGACGACGGCCTGTTTCGAGCGCGCATGCGCCCGGAGCTCATCGATCAGGTCGCCGGCTGGGCCGAAGCCAACAACGCTTTGCTCATCCTGGACGTCCAGATCGGCCGCAGCAGCGTGCCCGCCGAAGTCGAAGTCCTGATGCCCTACTTGCGCCGGCAGTACGTCCACCTCGCCCTGGACCCCGAGTTCGCCATGCCGTCGGGCCGCGTGCCTGGCCAGGTCGTCGGCACGCTCGACGCGGCGGCGATTGACGGCGCGGTGCGTACGCTGTCCCAGCTCGTAACGGCCGAGCACCTGCCCCCGAAGATCCTCGTCGTCCACCGCTTCACCGAGGCGATGGTCACCAACGCCTGGGAGATCGCCCACGATCCGAACGTCCAGGTGATCGTCACGATGGACGGTTTCGGACCGCCCCCACTGAAGCTGGCCCAGTATCGCGCGTACGTGCACGACGAGGGCGTCGGCTATTCAGGGATCAAGCTCTTCTACCACCACGACAACCCGCTGCTGAGCCCTCCCCAGATCGTCGGACTGGACCCGCACCCCGACCTGATCATTTACCAGTAGACCCAGGACCGCTCTCGGCAAGTCAGACGATTGAGAACTTGCTGAGGGTGTCCTGGTTGAATTCGAGTCCCAACCCTGGCGTCGACGGCACCGTCAAATGTCCGTCAACAACCTGTGGGAACTCCTTCCACAAGCGGTATGTCCACGGCATGTACTCCACGGTCAGAGCGTTGGGAATCGCGGACATCAGGTGCAGGTGGATCTCGGGAATCAGGTGGCTGACGACCGGCCGATTGAACGCCTGGGCCATGCCTGCCACCTTCAGCCACTGGGTGATGCCGCCCACGCGCAGCAGGTCGATCATCACGACGTCAACCGAGCGGGCCTCCAGCATGTGGCGGAACGGCACGATGCCATACTGGTACTCGCCCGCGGCGATGGGCATTATCAGCGCATCGGCCACGGTTGCCAGCCCAGCGAAGTCGTCGTGGGGGACAGGATCCTCCAGCCAGAACAATCCGTATTCTTCGATCAAAGAGCCCACGCGGATCGCATGCGGCACGCTCCACAACTGGTTGATGTCGCACATCAGGTCCACGTCTGGACCGATGGACTCGCGCATCACCCGCACGCGTTCCACCGAGCCCGAGACCGTCGGCTCTGAACCACACTGCATCTTCATCTGCCGAAAGCCCATGCCCACCAGCCGTGGGCCGGCTTTTTCCAGGTAATCCACTGGATGCTGGCGCAGCAACGCTCCGCTGGCGTACGACGGCACGCGGTCGCGCAGTCCGCCCAGCAATGCCGAAACCGACTTGCCTTCAGCTTTGCCGCGGGCGTCCCAGCAAGCGATGTCGACCGCCGAGACGGCCAGCGTGTAGATGCCGCCCGGTCCCGCGCCGCCCGCCGCTGCCTGAGCCCTGGCGGCGATGGCCTCCGTGCGCGTCGGATCTTCGCCGATGCTCATCTCGGCAAACGCGTCGACCGCCGCCTTGAGCGCGCCCGTCAAGGCTCCGCCGAAAAAAGTCATGCCCAGGCCCACAACTCCCGTGTCGGTCTGCAGTTCCAGCGTGACGAACTCGCGCGTGTCGTTGCGCGCCGGCAGCCCAACCACCAGCGGATTGTCGGCGGGCGCGTCGACGATGTGGCTGCGAAAACCGGTGATCTTCATCCGCCCTCACCCACCAACCGCTTGCGCAGCGCGTGCATCTGCTGATCGAGTTTGGTGCCCGCCGACGACCTCACCAGGTAGCCATCCTCGGGTTCCGTGCGCACCGACACAAACACTGGCCCGTGCCGCTGCAGGAGCTCGGGCAGCGCCGAGGCGAACCTGCGCGCGTCGTCGAACTCGGCCGTATGCGCATACCCCGCCGCGCGGGCCATGCCCGTCAGGTCGAACCGACCTTCGGCCGGCAGCGGCTGACTGCCGGACGTCTCGTAAACCCCGTTTTCCAACACGAAGTGAAACAGGTTCGGCGGCGCGGCGCCGGCGATGGTCACCAGCGAGCCAAGCTGCATCAGCAGGCTGCCGTCGCCGTCGACGATGATCACGCGGCGCTCGGGGCGCGCCAGAGCGAGGCCGAGGGCAATCGTGGACGCGCTGCCCATGCAGCCGACGATGTCCAGGTGATCCGGGATGTCGTTGGCCGGCTCGGTTACCGCCGCCCGCCACGCGCCAATAGCCTGCTCGGTGGTGACAGTCAGCGCGTCGCCGCGCTCGGCAATCAGCGCTGCGATGGCTTCAACTCTGCGCATGCCTGGTTCGGGAAACCTAACTCGTCGGCGCGCCGACGAGCACGACCGCCGCGCCGCTGTGCTCCACGCTGTGGCGGTAAGCCCTCCCGATCGCCGCCAGGTCCTCCGGTCCTTCGAGCGGAAAGTACGCCACGCCCCACGTGTCGAGCGTCGGCTCGATCAGGCGAACGGCCCTCGAGGCGTTGTCGCGCGCCGAGCGCGTCACGTCGCGACCAAAGTAGCCGACGAGCATGCAGGTGGGGATGCGCGCATCCATGCACAGGGCCTTCACGTTATTCATCGCCGCCAGCAGTCCGACGTGCTGGATGGACAGCACCGGTCGTCGACCACCCATCCACAAGCCGGCATTGATGGCGATCGCTTCGTCCTCGGTACACGCGGTCAACAGCCGAATCCTGGACTGGCGCGCGAGCGCGGCCAGCAGGCTGCGCTGGTGCGTATCCGGGACGTTGACGACGTCGGTGACGTCGAGCTCGTCGAGCTCGTGCACAATGGCTTCCGCCGAGACGGGCAGCGCGACGGGTTCCGCCTGGACCACCTGCCGATATTACCCACCTGGCAGCTTTTGGCACTCCTCCGACAGGTTCTGGCGCGCGCGCACGGCTACGGTCAGGCCATGGATCGATCCACCCTGGCGGTCGTCGGCGTCACTCTGGCGCTCATCGCCGCGAGTCTCGCGGCCGCCGTGCTGGTCCGCGCCCGGGCCACTCCGCCTGATCTCTCGACCCCTGGCGGCGCCGTCCTCGCCTACGCGCAAGCCGAACGGCGCGGCGACCCGACGACTGCCTGGGACTTGCTCGCGCCCGACGAGCAGGCCCGCCTGGATCGCGACCGCTTCCTCGCGCGAACCGCCGAGGTCGGCGACAACACCTACCTGAGTACCGAGGACGAGCGCATCGACGCCGACGCGGCCGGCGCGAGCGTCGTCCTGGTGACCACCTATCCCCGCGCCACCCTGTTCGGCGCATCGACCAGCTTCAGCACGCGCGCCACGGTGCGGCTAGTCCGCGTCAACCAGGAATGGCGAATCAGCGTGCCGCCCGACGCCTACAGTCTGACCCTGTCCGAGAACGTACACCATCCATGACCACGATTCGACGCATCTACGCGTATCTCCTGGCCTTCGCGGGCCTCGGCATGCTCGCGGTTGCCGCCGCCAATCTCGGCAAGCTGTGCATCGACCTCCTGCTGCATGCGCCGAATACCGGCACCGCCGAGCTCGTGCGCGAGACGGTCTCGATCAACGCCGCGGCGGCCCTGGTCGGGCTGCCCGTCTGGCTGCTGCACTGGCGCTGGACCGAGCGCTGGGCGCGCGACAACCGGCAGGAGCGGGCCAGCACCTTGCGGCGCCTGTACCTGTACGTCGTGCTGGCCGCCGCGCTGCTCGTGCTGACGTATTCGCTGCAAGACGCGCTGTCCGCGGCCATCCAGGCGTTCACGACCCCGTCGCGCGTCGACGACGCCCTCGGCGCGCTGCCGTTCGTCGCGATCGCCGCGCTGGTGTGGGTCGCCCACTGGCGCATCGCCGCCCGCGATCGAGCCCTGGTGGGCGAGGAAGGCGGCTCCGCGACGCTGCGGCGCTGGTACCTCTACGGAGCGGCGCTCATCGGATATGTGACGCTGCTGTCGGGCGCCAGCCTGCTGCTCGAATTCCTCTGGCGCGCGCTTACCGCTCCGGGCGACCAGCTCCGGGCCGCCGACGCGGTTGCCAGCGTCATCGTCGGGCTGGGCGTCTGGCTCGCGCACTGGAGCATCTTGCCGCGACACATCGGCGAGACGGCCCAGCGCGACGACGGCGTGTCCGTCCTGCGCAGCGTGTACCTGTTCCTCGCCCTGAGCGTGGGCGTGGTCGGCGCGCTGTTTGGCCTGAGCCAGCTCCTGTACTACGCCGTCGCCCGCCTGCTGGGCGTCTCGAGCCCCGGCGGCGTCAGCGGCAACCTGCTGCAAGCGGCCGCCGCGCCGGCCAGCGTCGCCATCGTGTACGGCGTCGCGTGGGCCTACCAGCGCCACGCGGTGCGACGCCAGGCTGCCGCCTTCGACGAAGCGCCGCGCCAGGCGGGCGTGCGTCGTCTGTATACCTACGTTGTCGCGCTGATCGGCCTGGCCACGCTCGCCGTGGGGGCGGCCGGTCTGCTGTGGACGGCCGGCGACCTGCTGGTCAACTCCGCGGCGGCCACGAGCGGTGATGGCTGGCGCGGCAACGTCGCGCTGTTCGCCACGCTGGCAGCCGTGGGACTGCCCGTGTGGCTGCTGCACTGGCAGCCGGTTCCAGGCGCGGATGCCGAGGTCCGCTCACTGGCCCGTCGGCTGTACGTGTACCTGGCCCTGATCGGCGCCATGCTGAGCCTGGTCGGCAGCGCCGCGGCCGCCCTGTACCGCGTGATCAGCCTGATGCTCGGCGTCGGAGTCGGAGTCGGGGAAAGCGCGAGCGTCAGCGTGCTGACGGACCTGACCCGCGCCCTGGCGGTGGCTATCGTCGCCGGCGCGGTAGCTGGCTACCACTGGCGCGTACTGCGCGCCGACGCGCGGCGCGCCACCACCGAGCCAGCGCCTGTCCCGGCCGAGTCGGTCGCCGAGGCGCAGCTCACCGTCCCGGCCGAGTCCGTCGCCGAGGCGCAGCTCACCGTCCAGATCCGCGCCGCGACGCCCGCGGACCTGGAGCATGCCATCGCCATCCTGCGTTCGCGCGGCGTCGAGGTCGCCGTCCTCCCGCTCTAACAAGTTGCTGAAAATCTCTCGAAGGGCTCCACCGCAGGTGGAATCACTGAACCTGCGTTCCTCAGAGGGCGCTAGCTCACGTTTGTGGCCGGCAACTTTCGAGGTGTCGGCAATTCTTCTCTGGAGAGAAGCAGACTGTTCAGCACACTGCTAAAAGACGTGCTGAGCCGCAGCTCGCGCCTATCATCCCGCCAATGATCTCCGGTCGCCGACGACCTGCCGCACCCCGCATGGATTTCTCGACGCTCGCGCGGGCGATGGCCTATGCCCGCCGCCATCGGCGGGTCGCGGTCCTGGCCTACGGCTCGCTGATCATCGCCACGTTCGCGCAGCTGGTCGTTCCGCAACTGGTGAACGTCATCGTCGACACCGTCGTCGGTGGGATTCAGGCCGACTCCAGCGCCCGCGCCGTCGCACCCGCGCTCCTCGCGGCGATGATCGCCATCGTCGTCTTCGCCGTGGTGCGCGCGGTCTTCGCGTACGGCCAGCAGTACAACGCCGAGCGCATCTCCCAGAACATCGCCTTCGACTTCCGCAACCAGCTGTTCGCCAAGATTCAGCGCCTGTCGTTTTCGTACCTGGACCGCAATCAGACCGGCCAGCTGATGATTCGCGCCACCGACGACGTCGAGAAGGTGCGCCTGTTCATTGGCCAGGGCCTGGTCATCGCCCTGCAGTCCTGCCTGCTACTGGTGGCGACGCTGATCGTGATGTGGTTCAGCAATCGCAGCCTGACGCTGGTCGTCCTGCCGATTCTGCCCATCGCGTTCGCGGTGTTCTTCTGGTTCGGCGGCCTGGCGCAGCCGCTGTTCATGGGCGTTCAGGTCCGTCTCAGCGCGCTGAACACCGTTCTGCAGGAAAACGTCGCCGGATTGAAGGTGGTCCGCGCGTTTGGTCGCGAACCCCACGAGCAAGCACGCTTCAACCGCTCCGCCGACGCCGTCCTCGAACAACAACTGAAGGTGGGCCGCACGTTCTCGTTCCTCTTCCCGGTGGTATTTCTGATCTCCAACCTGGGTCAGGCGGCGGTGCTGTATTTCGGCGGCCGCCAGATCATCGGCGGCACGCTCACTATTGGCGAATGGCAGAAATTCAGTCTGTACCTGGCGTACTTGTTTATGCCCATGGGTCAGTTGGGGTTCATCATCAATCTGATGTCGCAGGCGTCCGCGTCCGCGCAGCGCATTTTCGAGATCCTTGACACACGCAACGAAATTGCCAACAAACCCGGTGCCATCGAGCTGGACTCCATCCAGGGCGACATTGAGTTCGACAACGTGACGTTCCGCTACTTCAACGGCGGTGAGGCGGTGCTCAGCGCGGTCTCGTTCAAGGTCGAGCCCGGGCAGACCGTCGCGCTGCTCGGCGCCACCGGCAGTGGCAAATCCACGATCATCAATTTGCTACCGCGCTTTTACGATGTCTCCGGTGGACGCGTGCTGGTGGACGGTCACGACGTGCGCGACGTCACGCTGGAGAGCCTGCGCGCGCAGGTCGGTATCGTCTTGCAGGAGACGACACTCTTTTCTGGCACCATCCGCGACAACATCGCCTACGGCCGGCCGGACGCCAGCCTGGACCAGGTGGTCGCCGCCGCGCGCGCCGCCGCCGCGCACGACTTCATCATGGATTTTCCGCGCGGCTACGATACGCCGGTCGGCGAGCGCGGCTCGACCTTGAGCGGAGGACAGAAGCAGCGCGTCGCCATTGCCCGCGCGTTGCTGACAGACCCGCGCATCCTGATCCTGGACGACTCCACTAGCAGCGTGGACGTGGCCACCGAGTCCAGGATCCAGGCCGCTCTGGAGCAGCTGATGGTCGGTCGCACGTCGTTCGTCATCGCCCAACGCATCAGCACGGTGCGCAACGCCGATCAGATCCTGGTGCTGGACAGCGGCGGCGTTGCCGCGTGCGGCACGCATGACGAATTGCTGGAGTCGTCGGAGATCTACGCCGAGATCTACAGCTCACAATTGATCGACGATTCTGTGCCAGCCGTCGCCGCGTCCAACGGTCACGTTCACCTGGATCGGGAGGCCCCGGTCGCGCCATGATGGTTGGCAACCGCGACTGGCTCTTCCAGCAGGAGACCAGCAAGCCAACGGCTGTCGCTTCGACGCTCGGGCGCTTCTGGAGCTACTTCCGCCAGTACTCCTTCGTGCTGGTCGTCGAAGCCGTGCTGGTGATCACCACCACCTACTTGCAGGTGCTGGTCCCCAATCTCATCGGCCAGGCCGTCGACTGTTTCCTCACGCCGGCCACGCAGGTCAACGCCGCCGAGACGTCCGAGGCCCACTGCTGGCTCACCACCATGCCGGCCACCGCCACCACGGCCGATTACCTGCAAGGCCTCGGCCTGCTGGTACTGCTGATCGCCGGCATTTACGTCGTCAGCGCAATGCTGACCGGTTTCCAGTTCTACTGCATGACGTACATGGGCCAGAACGTGCTGCGGACATTGCGCGAGCAGGTGTTCGCGCATATCCACCGCCTGTCTTTCGGCTACTACAGCAAGCACGAGGCGGGCGACGTGATGAGTCGCATCACCAGCGACGCGGACACGGTCCAGCAAGCCATCGGCTTCCCACTCGTCGGCGTCGTGCAGGGAGTCCTGCTGATCGTGTGGATCGCCTACACGATGCTGACCCAGAGCCTGGTCCTCGCGCTGGTTGCGCTGTCGGTCACTCCAGTCATGTTTC
Organism: Chloroflexota bacterium; assembly: GCA_019247515.1. Taxonomy (GTDB): domain Bacteria; phylum Chloroflexota; class UBA6077; order UBA6077; family CF-72; genus CF-72. The sequence goes on from JAFAOS010000333.1 coordinate 42,316, forward strand.
TGACCACCTCGTGGCTTTCCGCGCGCGCCCGCAACGCCTTCCGCCAGGTGCGACGCAGTGTCGGCAGCGTGAACGCCAGCCTCCAGGAGAATCTGTCGGCGGTGCGCGAGGCGCAGGCATTCAACCGCGAGGACCAGAACATCGAGTCATTTTCGGAGTCCAACGCCGCGAGCCGCGACGCCAGTATCCAGGCCGTGGCCTACACCAGCGCTCTCCAGCCGAGCCTGGAGGCGCTCGGCTACGTGGCGGTGGCCCTGGTCGCCGGCGTCGGCGGCCTGATCCTCTTGAGCGGACAGACCATCGCCGGCACGACGGTTTCTCTCGGACTGATCGTCGCTTTCATCGCCTATACACAGCGCTTCAACCAACCCATCTCGCAGATTTCGGCGATGTGGACCAACGTGCAGAGCGCCATCGCCGGTGGCGAGCGCATCTTCGGCTTCCTCGACCTGGTGCCCGATCTCCAGGACGCGCCGGACGCGCGCGAGATGCCACCCGTCGAAGGCCGAGTCGTGTTCGACCACGTCTGGGCCGAGTACGAACCCAACCGGCCGGTGCTACGCGACGTGAACCTGGTCGCCGAACCTGGTCAGATGATCGCCATCGTCGGTCCAACCGGCGCGGGCAAGACCACCATGGCCAACCTGATTCCGCGCTTCTACGACGTCTCAGACGGCGCGGTCACCATCGACGGCATCGACGTCCGGTCCGTCAGCGCGCGCAGCCTGCGTTCCCAGATCGGCATCGTGCTGCAAGAGTCGTTCTTGTTCAGCGACACGGTCATGAACAACATCCGCTACGGTCGGCCGACCGCCAGCGATGAGGAAGTCATCGCCGCCGCGGAACTGGCCCGCGCCGACGCGTTCATCCAGCGCTTGCCCGATGGCTATCAAACCGTGCTTGGCGAGCGCGGCAGCGGACTCAGCCTGGGCCAGCGGCAATTGCTGGCCATCGCGCGGGCCGCCCTGGCCCAGCCCCGCGTGCTGATCCTGGACGAAGCCACGTCGTCAGTGGACACGCGCACGGAGCGCCTGATCCAGCGCGCGTTGGAGGAGCTGCTCCACGATCGCACGTCGTTCGTGATCGCCCACCGTCTGAGCACCATCCGCCATGCCGACCAGGTGCTGGCGGTCAGGGACGGGGAGATCGTCGAACGCGGCACGCATGACGAGCTGCTGGCCGCGCGCGGCTTCTACTACGAGCTGTATATGCGCCAGTTCCGTCGCGACATCGACTTTACCGAAGCGCCCGCCGCGTAAAGCCGTGGACGTGCCGTCGATCACGTCGGAGCGACTGGAACTGGTGTCCATGTCGACGGAGTTCATGCGCGCCTGCGTCGAGGGCAATCTGGCGCATGCCGCGGACCTGATTGGCGCCACACTTCCGGCCTCCTGGCCGGGCGCCGCGGTGCGAACGATGCGCAGACGGCTGCGTCAGCTCGCCGCCGATCCCACCGAGCAGCCATGGCTGCTGAGGGCCATGCTCACGCGCACATCGCCGACAACGCTGGTGGGCCGCGTCGGCTTCCACGCGCCTCCGGACGCGCGCGGGGCGGTCGAGGTCGGCTATGCGGTGGAACCCGAGTACCGACGCCAGGGATTCGCCAGCGAAGCCGTCGAGGCGTTGCTGGACTGGGCGGCTCGCGAGCATGGCATCAGCTGGTTCGTGGCCAGCGTCGGTCCCAACAATCTCCCGTCGCTGGCGCTGGTCAAGCGCGTCGGCTTCATCCGGACTGGCACGCGGTGGGACGACGAGGACGGCGAGGAGCTGGTCTTCGAGCTCCATCGCTGAGCTAGGCTAAGCGCCGTGCCAGATCGAGATCCGTCCGTCAGCCTCGCCGCGCTCTTCCGCCTGTTCCTCAAAATCGGCCTGTCCTTCGGCGCGGGCACCGGCATGTCCGCGGTGCTCCAGGAGGAGCTCGTCCACAAACGGCAGGCCATGCCCCGCCGCGAATTCGTCGCGCTGTTCGGTCTGGCGCGCCTGGTCCCCAGCGGCTCGATGACCGCGCTCGCCGTGGGCATCGGCTACCGCTATCAGCGTTGGCTCGGCACAGTCGCCGCGCTGACGGCCATGATCCTGCCGGGGTTCGTCCTGACCGTGCTGCTGACCGTCGTGTACACGCTGCTGGCCAACAGCACCGCGCTGCGCGTCATCAACCTGACGCTCATGCCCGCCGCGCTGGCGATCGTCGTCGTCTCGGCCTTCAACCTGGGCCGCGAATTCTTCACGCCGTCGCTGGAGCTGGGCCTGGTCATCGCCGGCGGGGTGAGCGTTCTGCTCTTCGGCCTGAACCCGTCGCTGGTGCTGCTCGCCGGCGGAGCCATCGGCGCCATCGCCCTCGGCAATCGAGACGACACCCGTCAGGCCAGCCGGTGACGCTCGGCCAGATGCTGGTCCAGCTGTTCGTGGCGAACCTGTTGACGTTCGGCAACGGCACGGTGATGGCCGCCATCCTGCAGCAATCGTTCGTCCAGCAAGCTCAGGTGCTGAGCAACGATCAACTGCTGTACGCCTTCGCGCTGGCGCGCGTGACGCCGGGTCAGGCGAACCTGTACGTGGCGTCGATCGCGTACATGATGTTCGGGCTCCCGGGCTCGGTGCTGAGCATACTGGTCATCGCGCTGCCCAGCTATCTGATGATTCCGCTGCTGCACAGCTACGAGTTCTTCCGCGGCAATCGACTGGTGTTGAACATGGCGCGCGGCCTTGCCGCCACCGCCGTCGGCCTCCTGCTGGCCACGACGTGGAACCTGGCCAGAGACTCGATGACGGCGCCGGTGACCTGGATCGTGCTGGCGCTCGGCCTGGCGCTGCTGGTATTCACCCGGCTGCCAACGGTGGTGAGCCTGCTGGCCGCAACCGGGGCGGGCATGATCCTGGTGCTGGCCACAGGCCTGGTCACCCCATAAGCCTGGCGGTCGCGTCAGGCCATCGGGGTTGCAGGGGTCACACACATATCTGCCCCCGGGTCCCCTCCCACGAACATAGTGCCGTCGACACCTGTACTGACGACTCCACAGGGAGGGAACAGTTTTCATTGCCCGCCGGCGGGTGTGGGACCGATGGCGTCCTCGAGCCCACCCTGGGTGCCCCACTGGATACACAAACGTCTGGCCCCACCTTGGGTCCCCTCCCACGAGAATGTGCCGTCGACACCTGTACTGACGACCCCACAGGGAGGAACAGTTTTCATTGCCCGCCGGCGGGTGTGCCACCCATGGCGTCCTCGAGGGCCACTATCGTCAAGCCCACCCTGGGTGGGCCCAGTGGACACACAAATGTCTGGCGCCCACCCTGGGTCCCCTCTGGGGTACACCACCGTCAGGCACTCGGCGGCCGCACCAGGCGGTCGATCTTGATGCGGATCAGCACCCGGTTTTCCGTCTCCATCCGCTGACGAAACGCGTCGGCCTGGGTATCCTGCCCGCGGCGGCCGTAGTACGCCGCCAGCAACGGCATCGCCTCCGGCAGGCGGGTAATCGAAGCCTGACCCTCGACGTGCAGCCACGGCCCTGGCCAGCGCTCGTCCATCAGACACAGCACCGCCCGGGGGTCGCGCGTCAGGTTGTACGTCTTGGCGTTCCTGGCCCGCGTCGCGGTCAGCACGTCGCCGTTGTCGTCGGCGATGACGGCCATCGGGGACGACTGCAATCCGCCGTCCTTGCGGCGAGTGATGAGCACGGCGCGGGTCGTCTTCGCCGCGAACTGCTTGAGCATGTCGAGGTCGCTGGTTGGAAGCGGCATATCGGCTATTGAAGCCTACCCGCGGCATTCAACCAGGATGTAACCCGAGCAGCGACGTCAACACCCCAGACCATGCGTTACTTTGAGCCAAGGGGCATCGTCGAACATGCATTCTTTGGCGAGCGTTCAACACATCGATCCAACTCCGATGCTTGTCGCACGCGCGTACGACCGCGTCATGCGCATCGCCGACCTGGAGCTGGACCCGGATTGGCACGCGGTGAGCCGCGGCGGCCGCCAGATCACGCTGACCCGTATCCAGTTTCAGCTGCTGGCGTTGCTCGCGAAGCATGTCAACCAGGTGGTCGGCTATGACGAGCTGGTGGCCGAAGCCTGGGGTCATGCCGACGAGCAGTCCCCGTCGAGCCTGGTCAAATCGCACATCTCGCGCTTGCGCCGCAAGCTCGGCCTGGCGCGGCTCGGCCCGCTGGTAATCAAGGCCTCCCCCGGCCAGGGCTACATGCTGCGGCTGCGCGCGACGAGCTAGCCAGCTCAGGGTTGGTCGGGCGCGCCGACACTTGCCGCCCGCGCCGTGTTGACGCTCGGGCTCCCGGATTGGAGCACGCTCATGTCTGCGAGCGGCCAGTAGCGCACCCACGCGCGCCCCACCAGGTTCTCGACTGGCACGAACCAGCCGAAGTGCGAATCCAGACTTTCGGGCCGATTGTCCCCCAGCACGAAGTAGCTGTCCGGCGGCACGGTCGCGTACTCGCCGGTTGTCGGAAAGCGGTAGTCAGCGGCGAACTGTATGTAGGACTCGGCCAGCGGCGCGTCGTTCACAAAGACGTGCCCGTCGTGTACCGCCACCCGGTCGCCCGGCAGACCGATGACGCGCTTGATGTAATCGACCCCCGGCTCGACTGGCGAATCGAAAATGGCGATGTCGCCGCGCTGGGGTCCGCCAAACATGTAGTCGATCGAACCCTGGTGTGTGGTCGGCAGCAGGTGTTCCAGCGGAGACCCGTCAACATGCAGGTACGCCAACCGGTTGACGACCAGCACCTGGCCACTGCTGAAGTTTGGCTGCATGCTGATGCCTTCGACGCGGAAGTTCTCGACTGCCGTCCGTCCGGCGAAAATCAAGACTCCGGCCACGATCGCCGCCTGGACGAGCTCGCCACCGACCTGCAAACCGCGTTCGGTATTCGCCCGAGCGAAGCGACCGAGCCGCGTTCCCATCGATGGGCCGGCCGGCGGCGCGCCTGTATCTCGAACCTCACCCGGTGGCGCGGTCTGCTCCGCGGGAATCTCCGCGAGGCCGAGGTCACACAAGCGCAGCAGTGTTGTTACGCAGCACCGGACTCCGTGGCGTCGGACCAGATCCTGGATGCTGCGCTGCCCGTCGACGTCCAGAAACAGGCGAATCGCCGCGCGCGTCAACGTGATCTCCAGCTCGTCGCGTAGCTCGGGTTGGACCACCAGGCGCGGCACCGCCGTTGGAGCCCGCAAGCGGCTCATCCAACCCTGCAGCGGGCTGGTGCTGAGTCGCTGGATGCCTCCGACAAAGTCCCAGTCGGCGTCAATTTCGGCCGTGAGTGTTGCGGAGCCATCGAAGAATTCGAAATTCCCGCGTTCGCTCACGCCGCTGACGATCAGCTCCAACGCGGACAGACCGTGCTCGTCGTCGATGCCCGCCGCGACGATCCGGCCGTCCTGTAGTGACAACTGGCCCACCCAACGCTCGTTGGAGATCAACAGGTCGCCGGTCTTGCCGAGGTCAGCCAGAAATTGCGCCAGCGGCGCGAAATGAATGCTGGAGAACGAGCCGGTCAGGTCCGCCATACCTGGGGGACGCGTCATGAGCGCCGACTCACTATAAACCGCGTGCACTGCGACTGAGTGACCCAGGGCGGATACTCAACGGGACTGCAACATTGTGCACTTCCCCCGACGGGTACGGAGTCGTATGGTGGGCAGGGACTATCCGACCCACAACCCGCACCAACAAGCCACAGGCTCCTGACCCCCGAGCGCTGTGCGAAGAAGCCTGCACGCTATCTCGCACTTGCGAGAGAGCCCCTGCGTTGTCAACTCGAGGAGGTCGGTTCGGCACACTTGTGCTAATTCCGCATTTGCGTTCTGCCACGCACAATCGCACGGCCGGAGGGTGGCGGCCAGCCTGGCGCCACCCTCAGGTTGTGGCCGCGCCGGACAGCTCCATCCGCGGACCGCCCACTCGAGCAGGTTGAAGGAGTGAACGTAGAGCGCGCCCGCGAGAGGGGGCCCCTCTGGGCCTCACCGAAAGAAGCCCCCAATCGCCAACGTCCCAGGGTCCAGGGCCTGATGGGCTCAGTCAGTGGTGTCGCGCGGTAGCCCGACGCTTAGCCGCTGCTTTTTCCCCGGAATCCCGGAACAGGAGCATTTTGAGCAATGACGCTACTTAGAGGCAAGATTGCCCAGCGGTCAGCGGCCGCGCTGTCGGCCGCCGCGCTCGTCGGGGCAATTGCCTTGCCGAACACAGTCATGGGTCAGTCGATCACGCTGAATCGCTGCCCCGCCGACGGCTTCGGCCGCTCTACCTCGGTGTGCACCACGCAGATCGGGGTACCGGTCAACGCGCCGGACGCATCGCAGAGCGGCACGGTCGACACCTCGGCCAGCACGTCTCAGAGCAACAAGGTCAGCCAGGACGCCAGCAACCGCAACAGCGCCGACGCGCTCGACGTCAATGCCCAGTCGCAGCACTCGACGCAGGTCGGCGGCGACCAGAGCAACCGTCAAAGCAACGATCAGGACGTCAAGTCATCGGCCGACACCGCGGCTTACGGCGCCCCGACGATCGCTGTTGGTCCATCGGCCAAGATTTCCCTCGGCCTGGTCCAGAGCTCCGACGCGAGCGCCAATGGTAACGCGACGGTCGACTCGTCCACCGGTCAGGCTGGCGGCGACGCCAACGCGATCGGCAACGTGAACGCCAGCGGTGGTAACGCCGGCGCCGGTTCGTCGGCGGATGGCGGCGACGGTAACGGCAACACGCACGCAGCGTCGCTGGCAGCTCAGCTGGGCAGCGGCAACGGCCTCGCTTCCAGCGACTCCACGGCCGGTGATGGCGGCAACGCCCGCACCAGCGGTGGCAACGCGAGTTCCGAAGGCGGCGACGGCGGTGACGGTGGCCGTGCCAGTAATGGCGCCAACGGCAACGGTGCGACCGCTGCTGATCTCGCCGCGAGTCTGTCCGCCGCCATCTCGGGCAAGTCCAAGGACGGTGCGAGTTCGGCGAGCGATGCGACCAGCGGCGGTGCCAGCACCTCCGCCGACAGCGGTGCCGCCAAAGGCGGTGCTGGCGGGGCTGGTGGTGATTCGAGCGCAACCTCCGGTGGCAACACTTCCACCGGCGGCGATGGTGGTGACTCGAGCGCTTCTACCCCAGGTGGAACGGGCCACGCGAGCAACTCCACTGGCACCCTCAACGCCAACGCCTCCGGCACCAACGGCAACGCGCTGTCCAGCGCAGATGGCGGCACCTCCAAAGGTGGCGACAATGCTGGCAACGTCGCAGCTGGCGGCAACGGGACCTCGGGCATGAACTCGAGCACCGCGGCAGTGGTGGGCGGCACGTCGCTGAACAGCTCGACGTTCAGCTTCTCGCAGACGGCGGGCGACACGACCGCCACTGGCGGGGCTGTGACGAACAACGGTTCCGCGACATCCAGTCCGTCGACGTCGGCGACCAACACTGGTTCGAACGCCAGCACGCAGTCGCAGACCCCGACGCAGACCGGCGGCACGGGTCCCCTGAACCAGACCCAGAACGCGCAGTCCGGGCAGACGTCCAACCCGTCCAACGCGGCCGCTACCAAGGCGAGCGGCAAGCTGTCTCAGACCGCGACCAACAACGGAAGCGCGAAGGACAGCGCGACATCCAAGTAATTCTTCTCGTAGGGCTACCGAATACACCGGGAGTCCGAGGTCGGCCTCATCGAGGCAAGGGAGGCCGACCTCGCTTCCCACTCCGTCGGCAGCCTCCCACTTCCGACACTCCAGAAAGGAACCGCACTTCGAGCATGGCACCGTTCAACAACGCTCGCCTGGCGTGGAGCGTCGCCTGTGCGTCGCTTGCCCTGTGGGCGACGAGTGTCCCCCTGACCTGGGGACAGATTTCGGCGGATGCCAGCCGCATGCTCGATGTCACCCCCACCACCACGTTCGAAGACGCTCAGCAGACCGATACCACGGCCACGCCGTGCCCGCCGGCGCCCGCCGCACCCGCGGTGGCGGCGCTGCCACCCTCGATCGCCAGCCTGCTGCCGACGCCACTTCCGGCCGCGTCCGCGCCACCTTCCGCGAGTAGTGGCGCAAGTCAGGGGTCGTTCCACCTGTGCGGCCCGGACGCCTCGGCCGCGCAAGCCATCGAGCAACTGATCGGCGGCCGCAGCTTCAGCGCCAGTCTGAACACCACGGCCGACGGCTGCGCGGATCTGACGGTGCAGCCAACGTCGTCGGTTGCCAGCGGCAGCGCGACCTCGCAGCTCAGCGTATCGCTGGGCTCCGGTCAGAACCTTCAAATCCAGATCACGTCGCAGAACGGCGCGACGCACGTCAGCATCGGGTCGGGGACATAAAGGAGGACTGATGCGAGCTCGACTTCATTCGTTGCGGCACGTGAAGACCGCGCGTCAGGCCGCGTACACCGCGCTGGCGACGCTGGTTGCCATCCTGGTGGTCTTTGCACCGGTTGAAGCGTTGCCCAACGCGTTTTCGGCCTCGCCGAACCAGGCGAGCACATCCGCGCCGGCGAGTGGCAAGTCGAGCTCATCGTCCTCCTCCTCCTCCTCCTCCTCGTCGTCCTCATCGTCGACGTCGTCCTCGAAGTCGGCGAAGTCAGACTCGAGCGCGGCCTCGAAGTCCTCATCGTCGACGACCTCGAGTTCGAACACGGGCAACCAGTCACCGCCGTCCAGAACGAACGAGTCCAGACCGTCGGCAAGCGGGTCGACGACTTCGACCGGCGCGTCTTCGACGACCACGACGGCAAAGTCGTCACCACCTCCGGCCGCGACGCACGCGGCGGCGACGCAAGCGGCCACGACCACGAAAGCTTCGGCCACGAGTACCACGGCGACCACTGGCAAGACTCCGGTCGCGGCGGCGTCGCCGGTCAAAACCACCACGACCAGCGCCAAGGCGTCACCCGCGACGGCTTCGAAATCCGCGACGACGTCGACAACGTCGTCTTCTGCGACCACGACTACTGCCGTCGCGGCGACGACCTCGTCGAGCACAGACACCAAATTGGCTGCCAGCGGCGAATCCGCGCCGACGTCGCCGTCGGCCTCCGCCAGTACACCACAGGCAAGTCCTTCGGCCGCGTCGACGACCACCTCCAGCGCGCAGGCCAGTCCATCGTCGACCAGCACCTCCGGCGCGCAGGGCAGTCAATCCTCGTCGACCAGCACCGCCGGCGCGCAGGTCACCTCGAGTCCCTCCACAAACACCGACAGCGCCGTGGCCAGTCCCAGCAGCACGCCAGTGGTTCCCGCGACCTCCACCTCGGTCACCGCCAGCAGCACGACCACCAAGACGGCCGCCGCTACGTCGGTGACGACCGACAGTACGGCCACAACCGTGGCGACCGGTTCCGCTGTCGCAACCGCCACCGCCGGCGACTCCGCGGCTACCGGTGACACGAACGCTGGTTCAGATCCGGCGCCGACTCCACCAGTCACGCCTGTCGCGACGCCATCCACATCTCCCGCGTCGTCCGTTGGTGCCGCCGCGGGAGTCAACGCTCCAGACGTCCCGGCCGCGACGCCATCCGCATCGCCCGCGTCGTCCGTTGGTGCCGCCGCGCCAGCTGTCCAGGCGGCGCCTTCGGCAACCGCCCAGGCGGCCGCGGCCGCCGATCCACCCGCCTCGCCTGCGCCCGCCGCGACGGCCCAGGCGGCTGCACCCGCCGCGCCCGCTGTCAACGCCGGCAGCGGCGACGCCACCGGCCTCGCCGGCCAGGTCGACACCACCGACTCCAACGTCCAGATCGGCGCGGTCGCGGCGGCGGGCGGCGCCGGTGGCTTGACGGTCGCCAACTCGCACTCCACCACGATCGGCGATGCGAGCGCCGCCAGCTCCAGCTCTGGCGTTGCCGTCGCCCTGGCGCCCACGCCGGATGCCGGCGCCACGCTCACCGGCGTCACAACCGCCCAATCTGGGGCAGCATCCGCGGTCGGCGCGGCCGTCGCCAACGACGTCCGCAACACCGATGCGGCGGCGGTCCTCGTCCAGGGCGCGAACCAGGCCCCGGTCAACGTCGTCTCCAATGCCAACGTGGCGATCCAGGACACCGGCGCCGCGGGCGTAACCTCTGGCGCCGCCTGGGCGGTCGCCGCCGGCGCCGCGGGCGCGCCCAGCAACGTCTCGACCCCGGTGACCACCGGCGCGGCGCCGACCAGCGCCGCCGAATCAGCCACCGGCATCCAGGCCAACAACTCGCTAAGCAACGCGACTTCGTCAACGGTCAATGTCGCGGGTGGACCTGGCAACACCGCCCCCATCAACGTCACGCCCGCGCAGTCCGTCTCGAACACCACCGGTGGCTACGCGACGACGATCTCCGGGGCAGCGTGCGCGGGAGCCACGTGCGCTTCGCCGGCCGGCGCCACGGCAAGTGGCGCCACCCAGGCCTCCAGCGGCGCGTCGCAAGCGCAGGGCGTCGTCGCGCAGAACAACGTCCAGACCAACGCGAATGTCGCGGTCGACGTCGGCGGGCAAAACTTTGCGCCGATCACCGTCGTTGTCAACTCCATCACCCGTATCTTCAACTGGGGCACGGCTTCGGCCACCTCCGGCGATGCCGTTGCCAATGGGTCTTCCGCCGGCGGCAGCACTGCCAGCGCGGTCGGTGCGGCAAGCGGCTCCTCCGAGGCTACTGGCGCCGAGGTGGCCAACTCGGTCGCGTTGCACTCGTCGGCGGCCGTCCACGTCGCCGGCGACAACTACAGTCCGATCAACGTCCTCTTGAACCTGGCCGCGAGCATCGTCAACTGGGGCGTCGCTACGGCAACCTCCGGTGACGCGCAGTCGACCGGATCGGGCGGTGGCGCCGCCACCAGCGGCGCGGCAAGCGCAACTGGTCTGCGGGCGGTCAACCTGGTCAGTCTCTGGGCGGACGCGTCGGTCGACATCGACGGCAACAATTACGCGCCGATCTTCATTCAGGTCCTGTTCAACACCAACGTCGCGAATGTGGGCTACGCCGGCGCCAGCACCGGTAATGTCGCCACCTCGAGCGGCGCCACGAGCAATGGTTCGACGCCGCAATCCACCTCGGGGAGCTCGTCCGTCGGCTCCTCCTCATCCGGCGGGGCCGCGAGCCGGGCACAGGGCGGCGCCGCGGTCGCCATTAGCAACTCGGTCAATGTCGCCGCGGTCTCCAATCAGATGTCGAACGCCAATGGCGGCGGTTCCGTGGCTACCACGGCTGTGGCCGAGATGCTGACCAACTTGCCCCCGGGCCCGTGGAATCCATTCGTGCAGCAAAACCTGCCGGATACCGCCGCGCCGCCAGTGGTCGCCGGTATGAGCTCCAGCTCGGGTAATTCAGTCGCCGTCGGCCTTCAATCCAACATCGCGGCCATGAATGGCCAGATCGCGGCATGCCGTGATCCAGGCGTGAGCTGCACGGCCGTCAACTCCAACACCACGTCCATCAGCATGAGCGACCTCGCGCATAATCCAGCGACCAACAGCAGCGGCGCCGCGCGCGGCTCCGGCAACCAGGACGGCGGCGGGTCTGACCCGGGCTTCGGACCGGGCGGCACCTCGTCCAGCAGCGGCTTCAGCGGCGTCAACGCGACGCCGACGCCAAAAACGACGTCTCAAACCAGCAACTCGGGTGGCGACGACGCGGCGTTCGATCAAGGCCCGGATGCATCCTCCGATGACGGTGGCGGTGGTGGCAACGGTGGCGCGGGCGGCGCCGCACGCCGCTTCTTTGGAGCCAATGCCATCGTCCGCGGCCCGGGCGTGAATGGCCAGGTCGTGCTCGTCGATCTGTTCGACCAGTGGCCCGGTCGGCGCCTGCCGCCAATGCCCAACCCGCTCGACAGCCGCGTGTCCTCATCCACGATCAGCGCCACGCTGGCCGGTTTCCCCGGAGTTGACGAGCTGCCGCTGCCCATGCCGGGCGCGGCCGACGCCTCGGGGCCGGCGCCAGCGCGGGCGGCAGTCGCCTCCGGTTCGGGCCTGCGCCGACCACTCGGTCCAGCCTCACTGGACCTGCAGGCGGCTGATGGCGACGACCTGTATCCGCCGCTCGCGCTGGTGGATGTCGATCTCTGGTCGCGCTGGCCGCAAGCCGAATTCATGCCGATGCCGATGCAGGCGCTGCCCGCGGCGGCTGCCGCGGTGGACGCTTCGCCGGCGGTGGTCGTTCCGGATGCGGCCACTCCGCTGCCCCCCGACAATGGCGCGCTGCCGATGCAGCTCGACCTTGCCGCGCTGCTTTCGATGTTGACCATTACGCTGCGCGTCGCCATGCGGCACGGTCAGAGCCTGCTGGCGGTCGTGCGCTCGTGGTTCAACCAGCGACGCCGCGCGCAGATCCTGCTCCGCCTGGCGTCTGGCATGTTGCGACTGTGGTGAACTGTGGAGGTCCCGTTATCAAATGCTGTTGAAACTTCGAGCCCATCACTTGACCTGGCCGCTCCGATTCACGAGCGCGCTGTTCGCGGCCCTGCTGGTGGTTGCGCCGCTTGCCGTGAGTCCCGCGGCCGCGCAGAGCCAGCCAGCACCGGCGCAGAGCCAATCGGCGCCAACGCCCGCCGACCGCATCGACCTGGTCGGTCTGGTCACCCAGCAGCCCAAGCCCGACAGTCCACCCAACGACGTCCAGTTCCAGGCGACGGTGAACTACCACCTGGAATCAGCCGCCAGCGGGACCGTCTTGCTGTTCCTGTTCGAAAATACCGCCAGCCAGTCAACCCAGGACTCCTCCAATGCCATTCCGATCCAGCGCGGCAACGGACAACTGGTGCTGGACATCGACTACACGCTGAGTCAGGATGTCAAGACCCTGACCCTCGTGGCGGCAGTGTTCAAGCCCCAGCAGAAGCTTGCGGCCTGGGTCTCGACCAATCCGATCGACATGGCGCCCTGGCCCGGCCGCGTCTTCTTCGAAAAAGCGATGACCGATCGATTGGCCAACGATTACTCCGCCGCCGACCAGGAGCTCACCCTGGCCATCCAGGAGTCACCGGACACGGGCAACTACTATTACTGGCGCGGCGACACGCGCATCCGCCTGCAGGACTACTCCAACGCCCTTGCTGACTTCAACAAGTCGATCGAGCTGATGCCGAAGGATCGCCCGAGCCGCGTTGGCCGCGGCATTGCCGAGCTGTGGCTGGATAATCCGCAAGCCGCCGTGGACGACCTGACCACCGCCATCCAGGCCGTCAGCACGCCTGACCGCGTCTCTGCCTGGGCGTTTCGCGCGCGCGGTCTGGCCTACGCCAGCCTGGGTCAGTCGCAGAGTGCCGTCTCCGATTACAACCAGTACCTGACCCTGACCCCCGATGCCCCCGACCGCGACCAGGTCACCGGTTGGATCGCCAACCTGAGCGGCTGAGCCACACCGTTTCCGTTCTTGCGCGCTTCCAAGTGAGCTCCAAGGTCTGCGTCCGACACTGCTGAGGATGACCCTGGACTCGAATAACAACATCCTGGTAGCCAGCGACGACGCGGCACTGGTCAAGGCAATCAGCGGCTCTCTACACGCCAACGGCTTCCGCGTGTGCACCGCAAACCAGCACGCCAATCACCCACCCCGCCTGATCGTGCTCGACACGGAAGCCTCCTCCGAAACTCGCGCCCGCGTGCTGAACCCCTTCGGCTGCGACCCCGATGGCACCACCCCGCCCATCGTCGCCCTCTCCCCCCGCGCCGCCCTGAAAGAAACCGCCGCCCAGAAAGGCGTCTGGGTCTGCCTGGCCAAACCTATCGAGCTGGACTCGCTGCTGAGCGCCGTGGAGCGCATCAGCGACTACACCTCCGCCTGACCCATCCGGTCCGTCGCGGCCACCGCGCGCGAGGATCGCCGCGCAGACACTGGCGACACGGCGAGACGTGTCCTAGAATGGTCTCCCGTACGGGCGCGTAGCTCAGTTGGTTAGAGCACTTGCATCACACGCAAGGGGTCCGGGGTTCGAGTCCCTGCGCGCCCACCTTTGACGTGAAAGCGCTCTTCAAGATGGCGCCGCGGCCGGGCGCACTCGAGATTCGGGACGTGCCTCGGCCGCTGCCGGGCGCGGATGAGATTGTCGTCGACGTGGCCGGCGCTTCGATCTGTGGCAGCGACCTGCATATTGCCCACTGGGACCCGATGGCGCAGTGGACCACCACACCCGTGATCATGGGGCACGAGTTTGGCGGCATTGTCCGCGACGTCGGCTCGGCGATCACGGCCTTCAAGCCGGGCGATGCGGTGGCCGCGGAGTCCGTCATCTGGTGCGGCCGCTGCCCGCGTTGCCGCGAAGGCAAGACCAATGTCTGCGACGAGCGACGACTGCTCGGCCTGCACGTGCCCGGCGGGCTGGCCGAGGCGGTGGCGGTGCCGGAGCGGCTCCTGCACCACTTGCCCGCCGGCATGCCGGTCGAGCACGCCGCGCTCGGCGAGCCGGCCACCGTGGCGCTGCACGCGGTGCTCCTCCAGCCGCCACATCCCGGCGACGTGGTGCTGGTAACCGGTCCCGGTCCCATCGGACTGCTGGCGGGCCGCATCGCGCTCGCCTTCGGCGCGCGCGTGCTGATCTCAGGCACACCGGCCGATGCGTCGAAGCGATTGCCGGCGGCAAAGGAGCTGGGCCTCGAACCGCTCGACGCTGGCGTTCCGCTCCAGGAAGCGATCCAGTCACCAGTCGACCTGGTACTGGAATCCTCCGGCGCCGGCGCGGCGCTGGATGCTGCCCTGCACGTCGTCAAACGCGGCGGCGGCATCACGCTAATCGGCATGCCATCTCAAACCATCGGCCTGGATCTGGCCCAGGCCTTGAGGGCGGAAATTGCCTTGCGAGCAAGCTATTTCGGCACCTGGCACGACTTCGACCGCGCACTATGGCTCATTGCCGACGGCACCATTCCGGCCGAACGCATCCTCAGTCCATATTCGCTCGACAATGCGCTAACCGCATTCGAAGACGCCGGTGCACAGCGCGTGCTGAAACCGCTCGTCCGTCCATAGCGAGCAAGGCGGCGACACGATTAGCGGTCACAATCTGGCCGCATGCGTGTGTAGGCTGAGCCATATTGAACAGGAGGGCAAAACCGGTCATGACCACGGTCCAGATCACCCGTGAGCGCCAGGACCTGCTCGAAACTCTCGACAAGCACCGCGAATTCCTGCGGTTTACTGCGCGCGACCTGACCGATGCGCAGGCCAGCCAGCGGACCACGATCAGCTCGCTCACGATCGCGGGCCTGATCAAGCACGTCGCGGCCACCGAGCACGCGTGGATGCAGTTCGTGCTCGGCGGCGCGCAGGGCATGGCCGCGGGTGCCGGCGACTACGAGAACCAGTTCAATATCCTGCCGGGCGAATCGCTGGCCGGGGTGCTGGACCGCTATGCGGAGGTCGCGCGTGAAACCACCGACATCGTGCGCAATCTGGCGGACCTCGATGCGGACCATCCGCTGCCCGAGGCGCCCTGGTTCGAACCGGGCGCCCACTGGTCCGCGCGCCGCGTGCTGCTCCACCTGATCGCCGAAACGTCCCAGCACGCGGGCCACGCCGATATCATTCGCGAGTCGCTGGACGGCGCAAAGACGATGGGCTGAGGCTCCAGCGTTGCGGACTTTATGCGGGTTGCGTGACGCGAGCCAGCTCGTCCAGGTTCGTTGCGCCGAACGTGCGACGGCCTTCCTCGATGTCGTGGATCATCTCGATCATCCGCCGCAGCAAGGGCACGTCCAATCCCAGCTGCCGCGCCCGTTCGACGATCGGCACAAAGTGCGCGTCCACTTCGGTGCGCCGTTTGCGGACCGCCAGATCGCGCCAGACGCCGCTGTGCGTCTTCTCGTCGGTGTGGCGAATGGCGATCAGGCGGTCCAGTGACGCACTGACTTCGGCCTGGTCGGCGGACCCGATGGACTCCGGCTCGAATCCGTCGAAGCCGAGCGGAGTGATCCGGAGTCCGGCCGCGACCCGCAACACTTCGCGCGCGAGCTCCACCATCACCGTCCGGTGCTGGTCGATAGCGTCGGCCATGGAGTCATTGGTCAGCGCGGTGGCGAACAGCATGGCGCCGTACGCCTGCTTGCCCCACAGATAACCCCAGATGTTGTCGGTGGCGCGGACCGCGCCCCAGTGGCTCAGCGCTTTCTGGAGCGACGCCAGCCGCGGCGTCAGCTCACCATTCAGCTCACCGATGACGAACGTACCGCGACCGGCGAAATGAATCAGGCCCGGCTCCAGGTAATCCGCAGAAAAGTTGACGAAAGCCCCAACGGTCCGCTGCTCGCCAACTCGGCCCGCAATTACCAGCTCGTTGAGTCCGTTCTGGAGTGAGACGACACAGCCATCCGGCGCGAGTCGATTGGCGAATGAGGCAACAGCATCCTCCGTCGCCGGCGCCTTGCACGCCAGCAGCACCGTCTCGAGTTGTTCCGGCAAGGCGTCGGGGGTCGTCGCCTCGACGGGCACCGTAAACGTCTCGGCGAAGCCGCGGATGGTCAGTCCGCGCGACTGCATGGCCCTGACGTGCTCGACGTCCTTGTCGACGAACAGTACCGACTCTCCGCCGCGAACCATGTGCGCGCCAACGCTGCCCCCAATCGCACCCGCGCCAAAGACCGTGTACCGCATCGCGGCAACACTACCATGGCCAACATGCCTCGCAGCGTTGTCGTCACGGGCGCGGCCGACGGGATCGGCCGCGGCATTGCCATGCATTTTGCCCACCTCGGCGATCGGGTCGCCTTGCTGGACTACGACGCCGACAGACTGGCGCGGACGGTCTCGGAGCTGACGGCGGAGGGCGGGCAGGTGCTCGGCATTCCGACCGACGTGCGATCGGAGACCGCCGTCGACGCCGCCGTCGCCCAGGCCACGCAGACCCACGCCGGACTCGACGTCGCAGTCAACAACGCCGCGGTCTATCCCAACACGGCCGTCGTGGATATGAGCGTGGACGAGTGGGACAACGTGCTGGACACCAACCTGAAGGGCGCATTCCTGTTCCTGCGCGCGGCGGCCCGCGGCATGCTCGCGCAGGGTCGCGGCGGCAAGCTGTGCGCGATCACCAGCGGCGCCTACCGCTCGGCGCGGCGGGGCGCGGCGCACTACTGCGCGTCAAAAGCGGGACTGGTGCTCCTGGCGCAGACGCTGGCCCTCGAATTGGCCGAGCACGGCATCAACGTGAACGTCGTGTCGCCAGGCTTCATCGAGGTCGGCCTGCGGCCGGGGGTATCGGTGCCGTACCGCGAGCGGATCAAGCACGACATCCCACTGGGTCACTTCGGCGAGCCTGCCGACATCGCCACGGCGGTCGCGTTCCTGTGCTCGGACGAAGCGAAGTTTGTCACCGGCAGCGTGATGACGGTGGACGGCGGTTCGGGCGCGGGCCGCTTTCACCTGCCCTACAGCGACTAACACCTCTCCCAGAGGGAGAGGGGTGTCGCAGCGGAAGTGGGGGTGTCCCAGAGGGAGATGGGGGCGTCAGCCGATCACGCGGCGCAAGAAGTCGACGGCGTTCTGGCCGGCAATCTTGCGAATCGCGCCGTCCTCGTAGCCCCGCGCGATCAGGCCGCGAATGATGTTCGAGCCATCCGCTGGCGACTCCAGCCCGTCGAGGTAAGCCGCCGGCAAGCTGTCGGGCGCGTTGCGTCCCAGCAGCACGCGGTGGAAGCCCACGTGGTCGCCGATCTGGGTGTCCGTGCCGATGCCCACGTGGTCGACGCCGACCAGCTTGACGAAGTAGTCGTACTGGTCCAGCACGCAGTTGATGTCCTGGTGTGGATCGTCGCTGAGGGAGTTGGGTACGGCCGTGACGCAGCACAGCCCGCCTCTGGCCGCGCACGCCAGGAGATCCTCGTCAGACCGCGCGCGGCGCGAGGGCCAGACGGCCTTCGCCGCGTTGTGGCTGAAGACCACCGGCGTCTCCGACAGAGCGATCGCTTCGAGCGCCGTTCGCGAACCCGCGTGCGACAGGTCGATCGCCATGCCGACGTCGTTCATGCGCCGCACCACGTCTTCGCCGAACTCGCTCAGGCCGCAATCGGTGCGCTCGTACTGGCCATCGCCGATGAAGCTCTTGCGCATGTAGGTGAGTCCCGCCAGGCGGACGCCGATCCCGTACAGCACGTCCACGCGATGCAGGTCGTGCCCGATCGACAGGTGCTCGAGCGTCGGTAACCAGCCGGTCTTGCCAGCCTGCCGCGCGTCCAGGATGTCCTGCGCGCGCGTGATTTTGTGGACCGAGTCGCACTGCTTGTGGATGTCGGCCAGCATCATGCCAACTTCGTCGACCAGGTCATCGAAGTGGCTGAACGAAGCGTCCGGCTCTTTGCCCAGGCAGGACAGCAGGTTGGCGGTGGCCACGGTCGTCCAACCGCCGGCTCGGACGGCCTCGAAGCCCCAGCGGTACACGTTGCCGCGGAAGTAGGCCGGCATCTCATTGGCGTCCGCGGCAAGCACCATCGGGTGCTGGTGGACGTCGATCAGGAGCAGGTCGTCCATGAGCCGCTGGAAGCGCAGCTCCTGGCTGCCGTCCAGCGGCACGCGCATGGACGACACGCGATTGACCTGGGCGGCGAGCGCAAATTGAGGCGTAGGGAGTGGCATTGTCAACAAGGTACATGCCGATAGTTACAATCGGTGTTCTGCCTTGACCTCCGGCCCAGTCTTTCTCTCCCAACAGATGGGTCGGCGTCAGCTGACGTTGACCCTCGGCGCGCTCATGCTGTGCGTCTTCCTGTCCGCGCTGGACAGCTCGATTGTCGCCAACGCGCTGCCGCGCGTCGTGGTCGACCTGCACGGCTTCGAGCTGTACGCGTGGGTCACCACCGGTTACCTGCTGTCGAGCACCGCGGTCGTGCCGATCGGCGGCAAGCTGGGCGACCGCTACGGCCGCAAGCCGATGCTTATTGGCGGCGCGTCCTTCTTTCTGGCCATGACCCTGCTATGCGGCCTCGCCCAGAGCATGCCGCAGCTGGTCGTGCTGCGTACGCTGCAGGGGCTGGGTGGCGGGGTGATGACCGCGACCGTGTTCGCGGTCATGGGCCAGCTGCTGGCGCCCGCCGAGCGCGCGCGCATCAGCGGACTGATCACCGCCGTTTTCAGCCTGGCTGGCGTGATCGGACCCGTCGTCGGCGGCTTTCTGACCGACACTTTCAGCTGGCGCGCGGTGTTCTACGTGAACCTGCCCTTCGTGTTGCTGGCGCTGCTGATCCTGTGGCGCTTCTTTCCGCGCGTTGGCTACAGCGGACGGCACCTGCCCATCGACTTCGGCGGCGCCATCACCAGCGTGGGCGGCATCGTGCTGCTGCTGCTCGCACTGAGCCTGGGCGGCCGCGAGTTCGCCTGGACGTCACCGGTGGTCATGGCGCTGCTCGGCTGCGGCGTGGCCGTACTGGCGCTGTTCCTGTGGCTGGAAACGCGCGCGACCGACCCCGTCCTGCCGCTGAGCCTGCTGCGCGACAACGTGGTGGCCATCTCGTCGACCAACTCGCTGGCGCAGTCCATGGGGCAGATCTCGCTGGCGTTGTTCGTGCCGCTGTACGCCCAGGGGGTGATGGGCACCAGCGCCACGGTCAGCGGCACGATCATGGTGCCGCTGCTGATCGGCATGGTGGTCAGCAACATCGCCGCGGGCCTGTGGATCGCCCACATCGGCCGCTACAAGGTGTTTGCCATTATTGGCTTCGCGCTGGCGATCGCCGGCTTCGGCATGCTGTCGGTCTTCGGGCCCACCACCCCGTTCGTGGTGCTCGGCGGCTGTCTGGCGATGCTGGGTGTCGGGGTTGGCATGATTTTTCCGACGCTGACGCTGTCCTACCAGAGCGCGGTCGAGTTTTCGCAGCTTGGGGTAGCCACGTCGCTCAACCAGTTCTGCCGCTCGATCGGCAGCACGCTGGGCAGCGCGGTGTTCGGCAGCATCCTGGTCTTGCGTTTCACGACCGGACTCCACGGAGCGGTTCCGCAAGCTGTCGGCGACTGGCTGGACAGTCCGGCGGGGTCAGGCCTGCGCGATCCGCAGAGCGTGTTGAATGCGGACGCGACGGCCGCCTTGCGCGAGCAGCTCGCGGCGGCATTCCCCAGCTTGCCGACCGTGGCGGACCAGGTGCTCAGGGCAATTCAGGACAGTCTGGCGTCGGCGCTGCACCTGGTGTTTTTCATCGGTGCGCTGGTGATGCTGTGCGGCTTCGTCGGCAGCATCATCTGGCGGGAGATACCGATGCGTTCTTCCGCATCGACAACGAGATACGACGCCGCGCACGATCCACCTCCAGCACCGTCACCTGGACTGGCTGCTGGACGCTGACCACTTCATTCGGATCGCGCACGAAGCGGTCGGCCAGCTGGCTGATGTGGACCAGCCCATCCTGGTGGACGCCGATATCGACGAACGCGCCGAAGGCAGTCACGTTGGTGACCACGCCTGGCAGCGTCATTCCGGGCTGGACGTCCTCCAGCGAGTGAATGCCTTCGCGGAACTGGACCACCTCGAACGTCGCGCGCGGATCGCGGCCAGGTTTGGCGAGCTCCGCGACAATATCGGTCAGAGTCGGAAGACCGACCGAGAATGAAATGTAGCGTGAGAGGTCCAGGCGGGCGCGCACGCTGTCGGAACCAATCACATCCGCGACGCCGACGCCGAGGTCCGCCGCCATCCGGTCCACAATCGCGTACGACTCCGGATGGACCGCGGACCGATCCAGCGGATTCGCCGCGCCGTGAATGCGTAGAAATCCAGCCGCCTGCTCGAACGCTTTTGGTCCCAGGCGTGGCACTTTTACCAGGTCTTGCCGGCGCTTGAACGGACCATTGTCCGCGCGATAGCGCACGATGTTGTCGGCCACCGTGGCGCTCAATCCAGACACGTAGGTCAGCAGCTGCTTCGAAGCGGTGTTCACTTCGACGCCGACGAAGTTCACGCAGGACACCACCACGTCGTCCAGCGACTGACGCAACGCGTCCTGATCCACGTCGTGCTGATACTGTCCCACACCGATGCTTTTTGGATCGATCTTGACCAGCTCCGCCAGCGGGTCCATCAAGCGGCGGCCGATGGACACCGCGCCGCGCACGGTAATGTCGCGATCCGGGAACTCGGCTCGGGCCACGTCCGAGGCCGAATACACCGAGGCGCCGGCTTCGTTGACCATCACGATTCCGACGGAGCGCGGCAGGTCCAGTCCGCGCACGAACGCCTCGGTTTCGCGTCCGCCGGTGCCGTTGCCGATCGCGACGGCTTCGATCCGGTGTTCTCGCACCAGGCGCAGCAAGGTTTCGGCGGCTTCGCGTCGACGCTGTTGGCTCTGGTCTGGATAGATCACCGTGTCGAGGACCAGTTGTCCCTGCGCGTCCAGCACCACGGTCTTGCAGCCGGTGCGCAAACCGGGGTCGATCGCCAGCAAGCGTTTCTGACCGAGCGGAGGAGAAAGCAGCAACTGTCGAAGATTCTGAGCAAACACGCGAATCGCGGCCGAGTCGGCGCGCTGCTTCGCTTCGGCCCGCGTTTCGGTCTCCATCGAACGCGCCAGCAAGCGCTTGTAACCGTCGCGAACCGCCACGCGCACGTGCTCACTGGATCGGCTCGTGCCTCTGACGAACAGGCGCTCGAGGATGGCCAGAGCCTCTTCCTCCGGGGGTTGGATCCCACACGCCAGGATGTCCTCGGCCTCACCTCGCAGCATCGCCAGCACCCGGTGTGACGGAGCATTGGCGACAGGCTCCGACCAGTCGAAGTAGTCCGCGAACTTCGCTCCGCCGGACTCCTTGCCGGAGCGGACCTGGGTGCGGATGACGCCTTTGTGCCAGAACAGGCGGCGGATGCGCGCGCGAGCTTCGGCGTCATCATTGACGCGTTCGGCGAGGATGTCACGCGCGCCCTGCAACGCGGCCTCGGCGTCCGCCACGCGGAGCTCCTCGGCGACGGTCGCGTCCGCCGGAGTGACGTAGCGCGCGGCCTCCGCCTGGGGATCCAGGCGGGGGTCCTGTCGGACGATCGAGTCGGCGAGCGGCTCCAGACCTCGTTCGCGGGCGACCGACGCGCGCGTGCGACGCCTGGGACGGAACGGCTGATACACGTCCTCCAGCGCGGCCAGCGTTTCGGCGGCATCCAGCTTGCGCTGGAGTTCATCAGTCAACAGCTCGCGCTCCTGGAGAGAGGTCACGATTGCTCGCCGCCGGTCGTCGAGCGCCTCCAGTTGTGCCAGACGATCGCGGATCGCGGTGATCGCCACCTCGTCCAGCGAGCCGGTCGCCTCTTTGCGATAGCGGGCCACAAACGGCACCGTCGCACCTTCGCCGAGCAGATCAGCCGTTGCCTGGACCTGGCCCAGCCCCAGGCCCAGCTCACGCGCGGTCCGGGCGACGTGCGGCTCGTTCACGACGGATGCAGCACGTAACGCGCGATATCGGCGTGCGTCGCCCACCACACCCCGCGATGACCGGCGATGTACTCGATGAGCTCCTCCAGGATCACCAGCCGCGAGCGGTGCCCGCTGATGTGCGGGT
Organism: Chloroflexota bacterium; assembly: GCA_019247515.1. Classification (GTDB taxonomy): domain Bacteria; phylum Chloroflexota; class UBA6077; order UBA6077; family CF-72; genus CF-72. The sequence goes on from JAFAOS010000333.1 coordinate 64,727, forward strand.
GCATGGTCAACTGGAACATACCCGCCTCGGCGTAGGCACGGTCGAACTCGTCGCGCCAGATGCTCAGCACCTGACGGGGTGCCGTGTACGGACGGACGGCGGTATACCGATCGAAGTTGAAGTACGGCGCGTCGTCGCGGATCCACTCCACTGGAATTTCGACCACACCGGTCGGCTCGTCGTCCGCCAGTAGCTCGTAGGGTTCGTCATCGGCCATCAGCGACGAGTCGTACACCAGGCCAAGCTCCCGCACGATCGGCAGCGTCGCGTCGCTGAAGTCCCAGGAGGGCGTGCGGAGTCCGACTGGCCGGCGGCCCGTGATGCGCTCCAGCGTGTCCGCGCAACGAAAGGCCAGCTCGCGCTCGTCTTTCGGATCGAGCAGCATGTTGCGCTCGTGGATCCAGCCGTGCAAGCCGAGCTCGTGGCCGTCCGCCACGTAGCTGCGGGCTTCGTCCGGATGCAGCAGCGCCGAGACCGCCGGCATGTAAAAACTGGCCGGGATGGAATGCCGCGCGAGCAGGTCCAGGATGCGCCTGGAGCCCACGCGCGCCCCGTATTCGCCCTGGCTGAGCTTGCCGGGCCGCGTTTCGCCGTCGCGCAGCGGAATCGTTTCGTGATCGGCATCGAACGACAGCGCCACGGCCACGCGGGCGTTGTCGGGCCAGCTGGCCGGCGCGAGCGACCGGCCGGCGCGTACGCGCCGAACGTGACCGCGCCACGTCGCCTCGTCCCAGCGCCACGTCTCGGGGCCTTCAGGCATCGCGGTGTAGCGCGTCGACGATGATGCGGGGTTGGCCGATCAGGGTTGGTGGCATGCGGTGAGGATAGACCGCAGCTTGTCGGGATTGACCACCGAATACACAGTCTGCACCTGTCCAGCGCGTATTTCGAGCAGCACCACGCCGTACGGCTGCCCGTTGCGCGTGGCGACAATCGCCGGTTGGCCATTGACCTCCTCGATCCATGCCTGGTCGGGCGGCATCTTGCGGAGGTTGCCGAGGAATCCGCGCATCACGTGGTCGCGCGATCGAATCGGACGCAGGCCGGCGAAGGCTTTGCCGCCGCCGTCGCCGATGGCCACCACGTCCTCGGCCAACAGGTCGAGCAGCCCCTGCACGTCGCCGGCGTTGGAAGCGCGCAGGAAATGCTCGGTCAGTTGCTCCTGGTGCTCGCGCGTGGCTTCGAAGCGAGATTCCTCTCCGGCCAGGCGCTGGCGGGCGCGGTGGAATGCCTGCCGACAGTTGCTCGCGGTCTTGTCGACGATTGGCGCGATCTCGGCATAGTCGTAGTCGAAGACTTCACGCAACACGAAGACCGCCCGCTCGACTGGCGATAGCTTTTCCAGCATGAGCAGAAACGCAAACGACAGCGACTCGCGCAGCACCACGGTCTCGGTCAGGTCCGATCGATCGGTGGTCAGCAGCGGCTCCGGCAGCCACGGGCCGACGTAGACTTCGCGCCTGGCGCGCGCCGAGCGCAATTCGTCCATGCACAGCCACACCACGATCGTGGCGAGAAACGCGCGCATCGAGCGCACCTCTTCGGGCCGCGCGCGGTCCCAGCGCAGGAACGCCTCCTGGAGGACGTCCTCCGCGTCCGAGACGCTGCCCAGCAAGCGATACGCGACAGAGAAGAGGTAGCCACGCTGCGCTTCGAAGGCCGCGACGCGATCGGACGCCTGGGGCTCGAGACTGCGCACGTCACTGGCAGTGTGTTGCTGGTGCTCGAAACTGCGCACGTCGGTGGCAGTATGTTGCTCCTGTTCGCCCGGCCGCATCTCACTGGCGGTGTCGATCACGCGGCGCGCAGCGCGGAGCGTTGGTCGGTCCCCGCGCGCAGCACCTGGCGCGCCGACTCGCGCGCGCTGGCCAGCGTGGCGTCCACCAGGTAGCCGTGCGGCCCGACCCAGTCGCCGGCGAAGAACACGTTGGACACGTCCTGACTGCGATGCCCGATGCGACCCTGGAGCCCATTGCTGGCGGCCAGCGGCAGGCAGCCCGCGGCCAGCATGTGTGGCAGGAAGCGGCGCTCGACGGCAACCGATTGCCAGCCAGGCTGCACCTGGTCGACGAACGCCTCGAGCTCTGACTGCGCCCAGCGCGCATCGACGGGCTGACGCGGGTCGTGTTGCAGGAACGCGTGCAGGACCGCACCGCCGCTCGGCGCCAGTCTGGCGAATTCGGACTGGACGGTCAAGAACCGCGGCCGCTCCAGGTCGAAGACGATGGGCTGCCGCGGCGCCGGCAACCGGCTCAGCGCCACGTCGAGACACGCCACGTGGACGGGTAGCGCTTCGGCCACGGCAGCCTGGAGTCGCGGCGCGGCATCCGCCGGCAGCAGTCGAAGCGCGTCCTCGGGCGTCGCGGCGACGACGATGCTGGTCGCCGACAACCGGCGGCCATCGTGGAGGCGAACGCCGCGCGCTCGCCCGTTTTCGACCTGCAGCGTGTTGACACCCGCCGAAGTCAGAATCTGTGCGCCGGCGGCTTCCGCCACGCTGCGCAATAGGTCGACCAGGCTTTGCCAGCCGCCGTCGACGTAGTGGATGGGGTGCTTCATCGTCTGCTGCAAGCGGGCGACGAACGCGTCGGCGCTGGCCACGTCCAGGGCGGTGGTGTACAGATAAGTGCGCGCGGTGGACGCCAGCAGGCGTCGGACCATGGGCCGGCGGGCAATCGCGGCGACCCACTCCGCCACCGATTGGTGTGCCAGGCGCTCTGGCTTGATCAGGCTCAGACGCAAGAACACGCCGAGCAGCTCGCGCTTGTCCGCGGCGTTCAGCAGGTTGGTGCGCAGCAAATCGCCCACCGAGCCCGGAAAGGGGTTCAGCCCGCGGCTATCGAGCGCCAGGACGTGGTTCGGCGAGCCGCTCGAGTAGCGGACGCCAAGCTCGGCCAGGACGCTGGAGGCCGGACCGCCGGAGTACAGGGCGTGGACGCCGCGGTTCAGCGCAAAGCCGCGCGGGGAATCGGTGCTGGCGCGACCGCCGAGCGTGTGGGACTTCTCGAGGACGGTGACGCGCTGGCCGCCGCGCGCCAGATAGGTGGCGGCGGCCAGGCCGGCGAGACCGCCGCCGACGACGATCGTGCGAACGGGGTTTTCTTCGATCTGGACTGTCATCGGCCTCTAGACGGGACAGGCGTCGCGCCTGTGACAGCAGCGTCAAAGGTCGAATCGGTCGAGGCGATCCTCGCGCAGCAGCTCGCGGCTGTCGTAACCCCAGCGGAGGGCGGCGAATTCGAAGAGGAGGATGGCAACGACGATGAGGGCGAGTTCCATGCTTGACCACCTCCAGGTGGGAAAAGGCCTCAGCGCTCGCGCCTGACGAGCCCGGAGGTGCAGTCAGGCGCCGCCATTGGCGAGCGCCGAGCCGCAGTCAGTGCGAACTGGTCGCGAGCGCCGAGCCGCAGTCAGTGGCAACTGGTCGCGAGCCCCGGCGTGCAGTCAGCGCCCGTTGCTGGCGAGCGCCGGGTCGAGTCGAACGGCGAAGCGGCGCACGGCGGTCGCCACGTGGTACCGCAGGCCGTGCGGTCGCGCCGCGCGCTGCCTGGCCGTAGCGGCGGCGGCGCGCGCCTCGCGGGCCAGCTCGTCGGCCTGGAGCTGCGCGGCGGCCTCGGCCCTTCGCTCGCGAATCATTTCGCTGGCGAGGTCGTGCGAGAGCCAGCTGAACATCAGCAGTGTCCTTTCTAACCTCCTATCAGTGTGTTACTGGTTACAGAATACAGAACGCACGCCTAACTTGTCAACAATGTTTTGACAGTTATGTAACCTGTGATGGCCACCTGGCCGGTTATCATGTCACCAGGTTGGGCTGAGATGTCCGACGAGCACGATCGCGCCACCACCACCACCACCGCCACCACCATCACCTACACCTTCGACCTCGACGCAGGCCGCCTCTGCCTCGACTTCGCCAACACCCTCGCCTCCTCGGGCGACCACCTCACCACCTACGCCGACCTGGTGGCCTTCGCCGCGCAGTCGGACCTCTTAAACCGTGAAGATGCCGCCTGGTTGCACGCCGAGGGCCTGCGCGATCGCGTCAGGGCCGACGGCGTCGTGGTCCGCGCCCAGCGCCTGCGCGCGGCGATCTACGCCATGTTCTCGGCGCTGGCCGCCGGCCGCAAACCGCGCGAGTACGACCTCGACCAGCTCAACTTCGAGCTGGCCGCCACCCTCACCCACGCCCGCATATTTCCCACCCCCGACGCGGACGCCCGCTTTCGTTGGGGCTGGGTTGGCCGCAACATGGACGCGCCGCTGTGGGGCATCAGTCGCTCAGCGGCCGACTTGCTGACCAGCCAGCAGGACCTGCGCCGCGTGCGCGAGTGCAGCGGCACCGATTGCCGCTGGCTGTTCCTGGACACCAGCAAAAACCGCACACGGCAGTGGTGCTCGATGCAATCCTGCGGCAACCGCGAAAAAGCCCGCCGGCACTACGCCCGCCGCCGCTCGCGCTAACCATCAGGTTTGACACATGCTTATGCACGCCGCTGCGCACTCGGTGTTAAGAGCGTGTTTTGGCACGCCTAGACCCTCAAGTGCAGCGTCATGCCAAAGCAGGCTCACAGCCTAATGTTTATCAGCGCGACCGAGTTCGTCTTGCCTTGAGCCCCGCGCGCAGCGCCAGGAAACTGAATACCGGCAACGCCAGCTGGCGCCTCCAGCGCCAGGGCTGGGTGATCAGCCGGTGGAGCCACTCGAAGTGCACGCGGCGCACCCAGGCGGGCGCGCGCGGCGCGGCGCCCGAAAAGTAGTTGAACACGCCCCCCACGCCGATGCCCACCGGGACGCCCAGCGCTCCGAGATTACGATCGAGCCATTGCTCTTGCTTGGGCGCCCCGTAGGCCACCAGGAGCACGTCGACCGGCGCGACGGCGGCGATGCGCTCGCGCGTGCGCGCGTCATCCTCGGGCAGCGGTGAGCCCGGCTCGGCCCCGACGACCTCCAGCCCAGGGAACCGCGCCGCCAGCGTGCGGGCTGCCTGCGCCGCCACGCCGCCTTCGCCGCCCAGGAGAAACCAGCGGTGGCCAGCGCGCGCCGACACGGCCGCCAGTCGCAGGACCAGGTCCGTACCCTGCACGTGCTGGCGCAGTCGACGACCGCCGAGCCGCGCCGCCAGGACCAGGCCGATGCCGTCGGGAATGTTGAGCGCGGCGCGATTCAGCGTCGCCCGAAACTCGGGATCGCGGCGCGCGAGCATGACGATCTCCGGATTCGGCGTGGTCACCGCGTGCGGCGTGCGGGTTCGGATCGCCTGGAGCAGGATCGCGAGCGCCTCGGGATAGGTCACGTCATCGACACGCACGCCCAGGACGTCGACCGAGCCGACCGAATCCACGCACCAACGTTAGTTAGAATCCCCCCCGAGTGGCGACGTTGCTGACCGGCGCCGGGTACATTGGCGCGGCTCTGCTGCGTCGGCTGATCGACCCGCGCTGCGCGCCGGGCGCGTCTCCGGTCGTCGTGCTCGACAACTTCTTCTCGACGGCCCGCGAGGACGTCGAAGCGGCTCTCCCGCCGAATACGACCCTGATCGAGGGTGACGTGGCCGAGCCCGCCGACGTCGCGCGTGCCTTCGCGGCCTTGCCAGACGCGCCCATCACGGTGTTTCACCTGGCAGCCCAGCCCAGCGCGGCCATCGCGGCGCGCGAGCCGACCGTGACCGAGCGCAGCAATCTCGTCGGCGCGCGCGTGGTCCTCGAAGCAGCCCGCGCGCGCGACGCACACGTCGTCTTCGGCGGCTCGTTCCGAGTCTACGGTGACGAGCTGATCGGCAAGACGGTCGACGAGGACACGCCCTACGGACGCCTCGGCGACCTGTCCCACCTGAGCAAGGTCTACGTGGAGCAGCTGGCGCGGATGCTCGGCGTGCGCTTCACGTCCGTCCGCCTGGGCGTGACGTATGGTCTGTCGCCCGTCATGAAAACCGCGCCGGCCTTCATGACCGTGCCCAACCTCTTCTGCCAGCGCGCGGCCAGGGGTGAGGCGCTCGACGTGCTGGAGGACCGACCCATGGCCTTCATCCACGTCGCCGATGCTGCCCGGGCGCTGCTGGCCGGCGCCCACCTGACCACTGCCGAGCGCTGGCAAGTGGTCAACGCCGCGCCAGAGGTGGCAACCATCGGCGAGGTTGGCCGTATCGTGCAGCGGTTGGCGCGGCAGCACGAAGGGCGAGCCGAGCTACGAGGCGCCACGCCGAGCGAAGCGACGTTTGAGGTCCGCTCGCGTATGCCACTCCAGCCATGCCACACCCTCGCAACCGGACTTGGTGAGGTGCTGGACTACTTCAGCTGTCTGGCGAAACCCTGATGGGTGTCCTGGTGACCGGCGTGGAGCAATCCTGATGCGCGTCCTGGTGACCGGCGCCACGGGCCTCATCGGCCGCCACACGCTGGCCCTGCTGCGCGAGCGCGGCGTTGCGGTCCGCACGTTCCAGCGCGGAGCAACGCCGGGTGTCGAACACGTCTATGGCGACGTGCGCACGGACCGCCAGGCATTGTGTCGGGCAGCGGACGGCTGCGCCGCGCTCGTCCACCTGGCCGGTCGAGGCGACGTCGAAGCGTCGCGCCGCGATCCGGTGGGCTCCGCTGAACTGAACGCCGGCGGCGCGCTGCACGCCCTCGAGGCCGCCAGGGTCGCGGGCGCCGTCTTTGTGCTGGCTTCGAGTCAACGCGTGTACCCGCTGCAGCCCGGCCCCTGTCACGAGGACGCGCCGCCCGCCCCGGACAGCCCGTACGGGTATGCCAAGTGGGTCGCCGAGCTGTGGTGCCGCATGCTCGGCGAGCAGCTCGGCGTTGCCAGTCGCGTGTTGCGCTTCTTTTCGGTGTACGGGCCCGGCCAGCAGGCCAACGGCAACAGTGGGGTCGTCTCGATTTTCGCCCGCGCGGCGCTGGATGGGCGGCCGCTCGTCGTCGAGTCTGCCGGACGGCGCGACTTCACCGATGCGCGCGACGTGGCGCGCGGGATCCTGGCGGCGATCGAGCACGCGCGGCGCGAGGGCGGCTACCGCGTCTTCAATATCGCCACGGGCCAGGGCACCTCGTTCCACGACCTGGCCGACACCATCGTGCGCCTGGTCGACTCGCCCTCGACAATTGAAGTACGCCTGCGTGAGCCCCAGGGCCGCGATCTGGTGGCTGATGTCGCGCGCGCACGGGAACAACTCGGGTTCTCGTCATGCGTGCCGCTGCGCGACGGATTGGAACACTGCATCCAGTGGTTGCGGCAAAACTGCTCCTGAAGGCGCGGCCGACGCCCGCTCAACTGGCCGATCGGCTGCGGCCGGTCGACGGCGTCTGGCCGGAGGGGATCGAGCTGTACCTGGCCGCGGCCGACCTGGCCGACCAGGCCACGCTGGACGAGGTCGTCGGCCGGCTCACCGGCGCTGCGACGCCGCCCGACTTCGCCTGGCTCATCGAAGGCCCGGTCGACTCCCTGGACGGAGAGGATTTCGACATCACTCGCCAGAGCGAGGCGGACCGTCTGGTGCTCGAACGCATTGCCCAGATTGCCGAGCGAATCGGCGCCCGCGCGGTCAACATTCACGTCATCTCGCCGAGCACCGACCCCCGGCGCTTGACCGTCGAGTGCCGTGCCGAGCTGCTCGATCGTGCGGTCGCGTTCTTGAGCGTTTTCGTGCAGATGATGCACGCCGCCGGCACCGTGCCCACGGTGGAGCACATGCCGCCGGTGCTGCGCATGCGTCGCGACGCTTTCGCGTTCACGCCTATTGGCATGGCTTCGGCCGATTTTCGGTACCTGGTCGAGTGGATTCCTGGTCTGCGGGTGCTGGTCGACACGTCGCACGCCGGGCTGTACCTGAACGCGCGGCGACTTCCGGTCGACCCGAGCCTGGAGTGGAACGCTCCGCTGCGGCGCTACCTCGACCGGCTGCCCGCGGAGCCGGACGACCTGATCGGCTTTATGGGCGTGTTGCCGAATCTGGAAAACGCGCAGATCTCGAACGCCTCGGGCCTGCTGGGCGAGGGACTGGCTTACGCCGACGGCGACTTCGACCTGGACCCGGCCATGCGCTGGCTGAACGCCCGCGTGCACCACATCGTGACCGAGACGCTCGAGACGAACAACGACGACGCCGTCAACATGCGCGCGGCGCTGCGACGCGTGCGGATGGCGGTGGCTTGAAGGCCGCCACGCCGCCGCCCGCCGAGCTGCTTCTCGGCCGACCCGAGCGCGTTGGCGATCTGGCTCGAGCCGCCGACGTCGTCCGCGATCGACGCGTGCTGGTCACCGGCGCGGCTGGCAGCATCGGCTGGCCGCTCAGTCACACGCTGCTGAGCGCTGACCCCGAGCGCCTGATCTTGCTCGACCACCACGAGCATTCGCTCTTCAGCCTCGAGCGCGCGCTCGGTCCCAGCCGCCAGACCCGGTTCGAGCTGGTGGACGTGCGCGACGCCGCGCGGCTCGGGCGTGTCTTCGAGGAGCATCAACCCGAGATGGTGATCCACCTCGCGGCGGCCAAGCACGTGCCCTACGGCGAGCGTTTTCCAGAGGGCGCGGTCGGCGTCAACGTGCTCGCGACGCGCACCCTGCTCGAGCTTGCCAGGAGAGCGAACACTCGCATTCTGGTGTATCCGTCCAGCGACAAGAGCGTCCTGCCGCCGAGTGTCTACGGGGCGACCAAGCGCCTTGCCGAAGCGCTGGTGCAGGCCACGTGCGCCGAACGCCAGTGGGCGATCGTGCGCTACGTCAACATCATCGGTACCCGCGGCAGCGTCATCGAGACGTTTACCCAGCAGATCCTTGCCCGGCAGCCGCTCAGCATCACCGATCAGCGCATGACCCGCTACTGGATCAGCATGCACGAGGCAATCTGGTGTGCGCTGCACGCGGCCCGCGCCACCGCGCCCGGCGAGATCGTGATGCCGGACTGCGGCGCGCCTGTGCCAATTATCGACACCGCGAGGCGGCTTGCTGGCTGGTATCGTCGCGAACAGGTGCCTTATCCGCTGACGTGTACTGGCATCCGACCCGGCGAACGCCTGGACGAAGTACTGCTGTCGCCCAACGAGTCGTTTGCGGCCGAGCCGCCGGCGCCGGGCCTGCGGGCGGTGCGCACGCGGCGAGCCGACTCGGCGCTCTCGAGCATTCATGCCACCGTCGATCGGCTGGACGAGCTGGTGGCCCGCGGCGACCGCGAGGCGCTGGCGCGCACCTGTCTGGAAGCCGCGAGCGCACTGCAGTGAATCCGACGCTCAGTCCCAGAGCCGCGAGCCCGCTGCGGTGAATCCGACGCCCTGGCTGTTGCTGGCTTTCGCGGCTGCCGCCGCCACGACCTTCGGCCTGGCGCTGGTCGCCGAACGCTACGGTCGGCGTCTCGGGGTTCTCGACCTGCCGAGGCCCGGCGAAGTACAGCGCCGCAGCGTGCCGCGCACCGGCGGCTACGC
>JAFAOS010000075.1 GCA_019247515.1 Chloroflexota bacterium
GCCACCTATAAGTAGGCTCCTTGCGAGCGCGCAATCGGGTGGATGCTTCCTGACTGCGTCCGTTTAGCCGGTAGCGTAATTGAGCCTGTTCGCCAACGCGCTCCCGTGACAGCCCGTATTGCTGTTTACCCCAGCCAGCTGCCATGGACGTGAGCCGGCCAGTTAGAAGTAGAGCTGACACTTAATCCAGCGCCAGGACCGGCGCGGCGGCGGCCGGCGGAGTAGAGTCCCCCGACGTGTGGGGTTTCGAGTCAAGTCGTTGACACGAACGACCACCGGATGGTTTCCATCGGGATTGTCGAGATCACCGACGAAGGGAACCAGAGCCGATGGCCGAGGACTTCAGGATGGCACGTTATCGAGTTGGCCTGCAGGTACGCGGGCGGCCCGGTGAACCCACCACAGGCGGCGCCGAGCCTGCTCGATCGACTCAGGCAGCCAGGGTTCGGCACGGCAGTAGGCGCCACGCGCTTCGGTGCGTGTCAGCGCAGCGGTGTGGGTATCAGGGTGTCGGGGTAAGGGTCAGCTTCACTCGACGCTGGACCTCGATCACGATGGCGGTCGCGGTCTTCTGCGCGTTGTCTGCTTCTATGGCTCTCGCCGTCGCGGTCGCCGCATCGTTGGCGGCCGCTGTGGCTGTCACGGCCGCCGCAGTCTGCCTCGCTGCTTGTGCCTGCACGGTGAGCGCGACGCTCGTCTGTATTCCACGCTCGGTCTCCGTTGCTGACACGGAGACCGCTGGCAGCGGCGCATCAGAAGAGGTTGGAACGTGCAGGGTTACAAGGGCGATCGCTCCAAACACGACCAGTACGACAAGGCCGGCGATCCACTCAAAAGGTCCCCACTGCACGTTCATCGCGCGGGCGAGAATACGCTCCCACGCGCCAGCCGTCGACGATAGGCTGCCTGCCAGCACGCGTGCGAACAATACCGATGGCAGCGATATCGCGGCCGCACGTGTGACATCGAATCCAGGCGCTCATACTGTGGAGCCCGTCAACTTCAGCGTGGCGCTCAGGACACGCTGCAACTCACGTAGTTCTTCGATTTCGTCAGGCGAAAGCTGACTTGCTGGTATTCGCTCGAGGATGGCGTAGATCCTCTCCGCGCCCTCTTCGACGCGGTTCACAGGTGACCACACCAGCGAGGAACGCCGCGTCGATCAGGACGGCAGCAACGACCGCCGTCCACACTGCGATGCCGCTCATGCCCGCACCGTCCCCTCTGCTGGCTGGTGCAGGACGTCAACGGTGCGGACCACGACCTCTTCCAAGAGCGCGCGACACCGCGCCTCGAGAACGTCGGCGCTACTTCTCTGCGAGTCCTTGGCGAAACTCACCGCCAGCGACTCACCGGAGCCGCTGCCAGAACCAGCGCTGCTGGAGGACGCAGCCTAGCCCACCATGCCGGCGGAAACCTCCACCTCGAAAGCCCCCACTTCCCGGGACACGACCACCGGCGGATGGCGTTACTGAAACTTGCTTCACGCCGCGAGGTTCAAAAACTTGCAGAACTCTTGCTTAGTTGACTCAGCAGGTCAACCAAGCAAGTTTTAAGCAAGCGATCGCCAGGCAGAGTGTCGGCTGTGCCTGGCCCGATCGATGCGAGCGCGATCAAGGCGCGAGTTGACTTGCTGGAGCTGATCGGAGCGGACACGCGGCTCAAGCGCGTGGCTCTGACACGTGGGGGCGAGTACGCGGGCGCGTGCCCGTTCTGCGGAGGACGCGATCGGTTACGGGTGCAACCGGCGCACAGGCGTTGGTGGTGCCGCGGCTGTTGTGGCGGGCCGCGGTGGCAGGACGCGATCGGCTATCTCCAGCGCCGCGACGGTGTGGACTTCATCGAGGCCTGCCGTCGGCTAGGTGCCTCCGATGGTGAGCTTGACCGCCGTCAACGTCCCGGACCTGGCGTGCGCGCGCAACAGCACACCGACGTACCCCACCTGGTGGAAGACCTGGAACCCACCTGTGCCTGGCGCAAGACGGGCCTGGCTTTCGTCGAGGAGGCTGAGGAGACGCTTTGGTCGAGGGCGGGGCAACGCGCGCACGCCTATCTGCGCGGGCGGGGACTTGAGGAAGACACGTTGCGCGCGTGGCGGATCGGCTTTCAGCCAGACGCAAACCGGCGTGACCCAGCCGAACGGTGGGGACTCGTCGCGCATACGCCTGCGGGCAGACCAGCCTGGGTACGCATTCCGCGCGGCATCGTCATCCCCTGGCTGCTGGACGGTCGCCTGTGGCAGCTCAAGGTGCGCACCAATCACGTGGAGCCGAAGTACCTGGCCGTCAGCGGCGGCCACCCGTGCCTGTACGCCGCCGACACGCTGGTGGCTGGCGAGCCGGCGGTGCTGGCCGAGGGGGAGTTCGACACCATGCTGCTCTGGCAGGCGGCCGGCGACCTGCTGGGCACGGCCACGTTGGGCAGCTGCAGCCGCCGCCTGAGCCGTGACGCACTGGAGTACCTCAGCGGATGTTCGGAAGTGCTGGTCGCGTATGACGCCGACAGCGACGGGGACCGCGGCGCCGAACAGGTGTGCCGAGTCCTGCCGCACGCTCGCCGGCTGCGGCCGCCATTGGGCAACGACGTCAGTCACTTCCAGCAACTGGGAGGAGGCGTACGGGACTGGCTGCAGCACGAACTGGCCCAGGCGGAAAGGATGTCGGCCCCATCACCCGAGCGGTTACAACCGAACTAACGTTCTAGGGCGAGGGGCGAGCGGTGGGTTGTGGTGCCGCGTCTTTCATACAACTTTCACATAAGGGCGCTTGTACGCATGATGACGAGTTAGTACCGTAATGCCCAATCGAAAACGACCCCAAAACGCTAGGAAGCTCTTAGCGTTTAGGAGGAGGTTTGCCATGCCTAGACGCGGCCGTGGTGCCGCGGCGCGTGCGGACGACGAGCTCGAGGATGACCCGGCGGGTGCGCCCACTAAAAACCAACGCAAAGAGCGCATGACGCTATTTCTCTCGCGCACGGTCCGCCGCCGACTCCGGGTAATGGCCGCCGTCATGGACCGCGACATGTCCGAGGTGATCGAAGAAGCTCTCGAGCGCTACATCGACACCTACGAGCGCCAGCGGGCGGCCAGAGGCCTGCCACCGCTGCCCACCGAGTAATGACCGGCTCACGCGTCACTTTGCGCATTGGAGGACTTGTGGCAATTGCTTGGGCGCATCGCTTCTCACTTACGACCCGCGCGTACTCGTCTGGTGTGGTCGCGCCATGGCGGTGATTGCCTCACCGCTGTCGCCGACCAGGGCGTTTCGTCCGCCGCGGTACGCCGACGGACGGATTGTCTTCGCGATCGGCCTGTCCGCCGCGAGCATGCTCGCGCTAGTGCTGGGGCTGCGCCAGGTGCTGCCGCCTCAGCAAACCGTGCTGGCGGCCTCGCATGACCTGGCGGTCGGCGCCGTGATCACGGCGAATGACGTCACACCGGTCCGCGTCAATATGCCCGACAGCATGCTCCAGGCGTCGATTGCCGGCGACGCCACCGACCAGGTGGTCGGCCAGCACCTTGGGGTGGCGGTGCATGCCGGTCAGGTGCTGGCTTCGACGCTGTTTGCCGAGGGGCACACCAGCGTGGGCCCCGGTCGCCGGCAGCTGACCGTGCCTGTCGAGCCGTACACCGCCTCCGGCGGCCGCATCGGGCCGGGTGACCTGGTCACCGTCCTGGCCGTGCCACGTCAGGCTGGCGCGGGCACCGTCGAACGCGCGGCGGTCGTGCTCGACGGGGTACGGGTTGTCGATGTTGGCCGTGCCGACTCCAGCGGCACGGTCCTCTCGGGTGGCACCGCCTCAACCTCCGGCACGGGCAAGCTCACGTGGGTCACCTTCGATGTGAGTGTCGATGAGGCAGCCCAGCTCGAGGCCGCGGCCCAGTCGTCCGCTCATCTGAACCTGGCCCTGGTCGGCGGCGACGGGCAGGCGCGGTGAGCATGCGCTCACGCGTGGTGCTGGCGGTCGGTCGCCAGCAGGAGGTCCGTCTGCTGGAAGCGCTCCAGGCCGACATGCGGCAGCGCCTCGTCGCACGGGTAACCACGGCGGCTGACCTGGTGCGTCTGATCGAAGACGGTCAAGCCGACGTCGCCGTGCTGGACGAGGACCTGCACGCGCTGAGCCAGGATCTGCTCAATTTGTTGGCAGCGCGACATTTTCCATTCGTCTTTCTGGCGCGGAACGTCGAGGCCTGCAGTTGGCGGGTGCGCGGCGGGCTGGTATTACCGGCAACAAGCGAGTCGGGCGGCATGCTGGACGCGCTGCCACGCGCGCTCAGCGGCGAGCCGCACTCCAGGCGCACGAAGTCCGGCAAGGCAACAACGTCCACTCAGCCAGCGCGGAATCCTGCCACAGATACGCCGGAGCCGCACGTCCCAGAAGCGAGTGATGCCCCGGACCGACAGCGGCGTCGGTTCGGGCTCATCGTTTTCTGGGGCGGCGCCGCGGCGGGTCGCACACTCCTGGCCCTCTCAACCGGCGCGCTGCTCGGCAGCGTTGCGCCCACGATCACGGTCGACCTGGACACGACTGGCGCCAGCCTGTGCGCCTACCTCGACGACGGCACACGGGGGCTCGCTGATCGCCATCTCGTCGCGCTGGCCCAGGCCGCGCCGACAACCGCCGAGGCATGGCAGCGCGAGCTGGCGCTGTCTGTCCAGCCGCTGGGGCCGTACAGCCCGAAAGCTCACGTGTTGTGTGGTGTGCCTTGGGCGAAGGAACGCTCAAAACTGTCTGGACCGTTCGTCGAGCGGCTACTCGTCGAGCTCCGCGCGCGCTACGACTACGTGCTCGTCGACCTGGGTGACGAGCCGCTCTCAGGTCTGGAAATCGAGGCGGTGGTGGGACACGCGGCTCTGCGTGGCGCCGATCATGTGCTGGTCGTCGCCACGCCAGACGCGGTGTGCCTGCACCGCACCCGCACCGCCCTGGCCGACGCGTCCGACCTGCTCGTCCGCCAGCGCGCCTCACTGGTGCTTAACCGCTGCCGCAAGCTCGACCCCGACGAGGTGGAGCTGGCGACGGAGTTGCCCGTGGTCGCGATGCTCCCCGATGACAGCGGCCCTGTCCGGCGTGCCCTTGAGCGAGGCTGGCCGGTGGTCTGCGAGCCCGACTCGCGTTTACGGCGTCCGCTCGGTGAGCTCGTCGAGCGAATCCACGGCGGCGCGGTCGATCTGCGTCCGACCGCGGACAAGCCAGCTGCCTGGCCGGCGTGGCCGCGGGTACGCACTGTACTGGCGAATGCTCCAGCGCTCGGTTCGCTATTTGGAGGTTCACCCGGATGACCGTGTCTACCACTCCACCACCCAATGGTGGCTACGCCTACGCCTTCGACGAGGACGACGCGCCCATCCTTCGCCAGCTGGCACGTGAGATCCGCACCACCATCGCCCAGCTCGAAGACGCCGAAGCCGAGCCGCTCGGCCCAACACGCCTGCGGCAACTGATCGCGCAAGCCCTCGAGCAGCACGAGCGTCGGGCGCGCACCACCACCAACATCCCGCGCCTGGTCGACGCGCCGGCGGCAGCAGCCGCACTCGAAGCCGAGTTGTTCGGCGCCGGGCCCCTCCAGCAGTTCCTGGACGATCCAACCATCGAAGAGTTCTCCTTCACCGGCCCCCACTTTGGCTGGGTGTGGCGCACGGATGGCCGCAAAGAGCGGATCCAGCAGGTCGTCTTCGACTCCGATGACGAACTGGTCGCTGTCATCCGACGCTTGTTGGCAGACGCGCCGAACCGTCGGCTGGACTGGAGCTCGCCGATGGTCAACGCGGCGATCGCAAATGGCCATCGGCTCAATGCAGCGCTGCGCGGCACCAGCAAGCTCGGTGGGACATCGTTGACGATCAGAAAGTTTCCCAGGCTGTTCCGCCACATGGACGAGCTCGTCGAGCGCGACATGCTCTCCGCGCGGGCCGGCCGGTTTTTGTTGGCGAGTGTGGCTGCCTACACCAACATCCTGATCGCCGGCGGGCTTGGCATGGGAAAGACCACCCTGGCGAATGTGCTGTTGTGCAGCATCCCCGGCAACGGCCGAGTGGTCATCTGCGAGGAGGAGCACGAGCTGTCCGCGGCAGGAGTGTTGCCGGATGCCGTAGTCCTTGAAGCTCGGCCGCCGAATCTCGAAGGTGTCGGCGCGATCCCACTCCGTGCGCTGGTCACCAACGCACTGCGTATGCGCGCCGAACGCCTCTGCGTCGGCGAGGTCCGCGGGCCTGAGGCCCTCGAACTGGTTGAAGCCATGACGGTCGGGGCTGACGGCAGCATCTCGACGATCCACGGCTCGACCCCGCACGAAGCGCTCATGCGGCTAGGGCGACATGCCCTCCGCGCGGAGCCAAACCTCACACCGGAACTCGTCGCGGGCGAGATCGCCAGTTGCGTACACCTCGTCGTTCAGTTAGCGCGAGAGGGCGACCTGCGCTACGTCTCGAGCATCTGCGAAACCGCCGGCACCGAAGACGGCGTCATCCGTCTGGAGGAGCTGTGGCGCCGTGAGCGCGCCGACCAGCCACTGCGGTGGATGGGCATTCGCCCACGGCTGCTCGAACGTATCGCGCGCTGGCGGGTCCCCTACACCTTCGACGAAGTGCTCGAGCGCGAGGCTCGATGAGCGGCCCCGTCCTGTTGCTCGGCGCTCTGGTGTTGCTCGGCGCTGGCGCCTGGCTGTTGGCTGACTGGTGGGCTCGGCCAGTGCGTCCGGCGGCACGCCCACGCCCGCGCGCAACTCGGCTCGAGCGCTATCTGGCTGAGCTCGTCCTCGAAGGCGAGCTCGACGGCTGGACGCCGCGCCGCATCGTCGTCGCCAGCCTCGGCCTCGGGCTGGTGGTTGGCCTCGCGGTATATAGCGTGCTCGGCTGGCTCGTGCCGGCGTTGCTCGCCGCGGCGGTGCCTGGACTGGCGCTGATTGGTTACGCCGAACGGCGCCGGGGGTCGCTGCGCCAGGCGCGGCAGGAGGCGTTGCCCGAAGCGCTCGACCGCCTGCGTGACCAGCTGGGCGCCAGTCATGGGCTCCATGAAGCCATCATGGCGCTCGCCGACACGGCGCCACCTCCGCTCCGATCACCGTTCCGTCACCTGCAGCGCGACCTCCAGCGGCGCGTGGACCTTGTCCAGGCGCTGCAGGCCTCCCAGACGCGTCTCGCGGATCCAGTCTGGGATTCGTGTGTGGCCGTCCTGGCGCTGGCACATGAGTTTGGCGGCGGGCAGCTTCGAGCGGTGCTCGGCCAGTTGGCGGCCACTGCCCGCGCCGACGTCCAGACACGTCGGGCAATCAGCGCCGCGCAGGCCGGCAGCGTGACGAGCGCTCGCATCATCGGTGCGGCCGCTGTCGCCACGGTGCTGTACATCCGCGTCGGCTACCCAGGCGCGGATCGGTTCTACGCCAGCCCCCTGGGTGAAGGGGTGCTGCTGGCCTGCCTGCTGACCATGGTCGCCGGCTATGCCTGGATGCATCACATTGCCAGCGTGCCGCCCACCCCGCGGCCGCAGGATTGAGAACACAATGGC
>JAFAOS010000419.1 GCA_019247515.1 Chloroflexota bacterium
GGCCTGGCCTGCAGGTCGGCGAGACTGAGCGTCATCGGCTTGCTGACGTTGCCGCCGATGCTCAGCTGGTAGCGCTGGGGGTCGATGACCGCCTCGTCGAAGTGCGAGAACGAGTAGTGCGCGTCCTTCAGGGCGAGGTCCTGATCCAGCGCACCGAGATCAGCCCCATGGTGTTTAAGACAGGCACGGGCCTCGTCGTAGGTGAAGGTCCCGCCAGCCCACCCGATAGCAGTACGGTAAGGTTGCGGCGGCATGCCGACGACCGCTGGCGTCGGAGTAGGTGGCACCGGCCAGAATTGTTTGATACGTGGTGGATGCTCGGCCCCCGGCACTGCTCCAGCGTTAGAGGCATCGGCCAGCACGGCGACTCCGGCCACGGCGCTTCCCTTCACGAACGACCTCCGGCTAAATCGGCGCAACATTGCTTGCTCCTTATCGGTCTCGCCTCCGGGGTTAGCTGACGGGCTCGCGTGACCGATTCACGCTACGCCGCACTCCGACGGCGATTCGCCCCAGCGGCCTCAGCCGCAGTGGATCCCCCGGTCCGCTCCCAGCGCTGAGGGCGGACTCGGCATATGCAGAATCTCGGGTATGATAAAGCAAACCGTCGCCTACCTCACCCTCCGCAGGGCGACCAGGCGCCGTCCACAAGGATCCCAGTAGCGCCGACCACGGTGGCGACCAGGTGCTCGCGCTCGACGGGCCTGCTTGGCGTACGCCGCGGTAGTTCATCGATCGCAAAGGGGACGCGTCATAAGAGCCACTGCTGAGCAGGGGCCGGAGGAATTTCTGGCCAAGCGCCTCGACGCACCGTACTTGCCGGGACGCCGTAGCGACCTCTGGGTCAAGCGAAAGCATCTCCGCCGCGAGCGGCTCGTCGTCGCCGGCTGGCGCCAGCGGGACGGCGAGCTGCCCGAGTTCCTTCTCGCCCGACGGCACGGGGGCGCTCTCCTGCGCGCGGGAAGCGCGAGCCTGGGGCTGGACGCGGCGGATCGCGAAGGGCTGCTCGCGGGCCTGGCAGACCACGAGCGAACTAGACCCCGACGCCCGCGCTTTGTGGCGTCTGGGTCGGGGCGCTAAGAGCGCGCCACCTCCGGGCAGGAGGGTGCGCACGCCGCGGCGCTTCTCCGATTCCGGCCTTCTCGCGGTCAGGAACCTTCTTCATGGCGGTTCCTCCTGTCCTTTGGGACTCTGTTGACGCCCCGAACGCTCCCAGCCGGAGCGGACGGGACGGGAGGACCGCCACTCAAACTTCAAAGAGATCTCGGACAACCTCTCACGTCGTCAACATTGGGGCGTCATTTGCGTGATCGTGAGTCGCCTCATCACCTGATCGCCGACGCATACCCACAGTTCATGCAGCGATGAGAGCGCGCAGTCCGTGTCAGTGAAAGAGATGACGATAGGCGGCTCCTTCGGCTACTCGCTCCAGGACGGAGAGCCAGGTTCGAGCCAGCGTCGCCGGCATCCCCAACTCGGTGAATCGGTTCCACGCCGATGCCAGCGCCCCCGTTCCCAGGCCGGCGCTGCCGTGGTCGCCGGTTGCGGCGCGCATGCCGCCGAGCCCGCGCGCGACACGAGCATTGCCGTGGCGGCCGTTACCCCCGCTGGGATGAACCACTTCCACGGCAGAGCCGTCGGCGGTGTTGTATTGGCTGCTGGACCCGATGTTGGCCTGAATGGACCCGATGTTGGCCTGAACTACCGCTGTGATATTGATGGCGCTGTCGGGACCGGCGACGGAGCCGCGGTTCGCGCCGTTGCCATCCGTGACGGAGCTGCGGGTGGCACCGTCGCCACTAGGGTGGTGCCCCTGCGACGGAATCATCAGGGTCGTCCCTGCAACGAGATGTGAAGTGCTCGAGAGACGGTTGGCTGCCGCTAGCTGGGAGACGGACAGGCCATCTGTCTTCGCGACCGACCACAGCGACTCGGCCGGAGCAACGGTGTGAGGGACGTCCCCCAAGCGGCGGAAGGCGCAGCCAGCGAGAAAGCAACTGCCACGGGAAGTAGAGCTTGCGCACGCATGGCGCCCAGTGTCGGGCAAAATTGCGTCGACGCAAATGGCTGCAATCCTGCTCGCAGCTTGCAGGATCGCGTGCAACCCGTCCATCACTCACTTTGTCTTGTCATCGTGCAGCTCCCCGGAGAACACCTCGATGGCGATCGGTCGTCCCGGCTGATCGCACAACAGCCCGTAGGCGATCTGCGGCGTGCCGCGCTTCTGATCGCGCGAATACCCCAGCTTCGCCAGCTCGCACGAGCGTCCCTCGAAGTACGAGGAGGACACTTCGTAAGCACCAGCTCATTGAACGTCGTGTAGACCTCATAGGAGGTTGTCCGAGATCTCGTAGAAATTTGAGTGGCGGTCCTCCCGTCCCGTCCGCTCTGGTTGGGAGCGTTCGGGGCGTGTCAAACCAAGTCCGAGAGGACAGGAGGAACCGCCATGACGAAGGTATCCGGCCCGCAGGTCGTCA
>JAFAOS010000326.1 GCA_019247515.1 Chloroflexota bacterium
CAGCCGGTCGGACTGACGCTTTTGCCGTCGAGACGGTGGCCGATCCCACGCGACTCGCCCACGTGGCCGACCTGGTCGCTGCCGGCTTCGGACTGGACCGTGACTGGGTCGGCCGCGTCTTTGCTGTGCCCACGCTGCTGAATGCACCCGGCGTCACGTACGTCCTGGCTAGCCAGGCCGGCGAGCCGTACAGCACCGTCACCACCACCGCCAGCCAGCCAGGGGGCTGGTCGGCAAGCACCGTCACCACCACCGCCAGCCAGCCAGGGGGCTGGTCGGCATCTGGTCAATGGCCACCGCGCCGGAGCACCAGCGCCGCGGCGCCGGTCGAGCCGTCCTCCAGGCAGCCCTGGACTACCACCATGCGCAGGGCGCCGACGCTTTCTATCTGGTCGCCACGCCGGCAGGCAAGTCGCTGTACGACGCGGTCGGGTTCGAGACGGTGGACGACCTCGCCATCTGGGTGACGGGCCACTCAGCCCAGTTCGCTCACGTCTGACGATCGGCGAAAGCCACCCCAGTGCTGCTCGACAGCCGGGCACAGGTCGAGGCCTCGACCACCAGCGGCAGCGACGGCGCTGCTCAAGTTGGCCGAAGGGCCGAGTGCTACCCGAAGCGTTTAGCAGCGGGTCCCGCATTGTGCTCCGCCCCATGGTCCATGGAGTAGTCGCCTGGGCGGCGCTGCGGTATCCATCGTCTGGCCGGTCCGGCTCTCGTCAGGACAGGCCATGTACGTTTCGACACGACCCTCGATGCGGCATCAGTGCCGAAGGGTCGCTGGACAACGGACAGCGTCGTTCAAACAGAGCCCCTGCATCGCCGGCCGCGTCGCGATGGAGCTTGAGCCGTCCAATTGCCCGACGCTGTAGGACCCGCCGTTCGAGCTGGTGGTCACTGCCGATTTGCGGGGGGCGACCTTCAGGCGCCTTGTATGCTCTGTCCGCCCTTTCTTCAGCTCGGTCAAGGCAGGCGGACCCAACTTGAAACACGGAGTCCAGCTATGCTCCCTCGACTACCCGGCGCGCCGTCGCGCTTGTTCTGGCCCAATTCCTGGCTATGACCTCCACACTGAGCGCCAGTGCCTCGGTGAGTTGTCGACCCACCTGGTGTAGCCTGCCCAAGCGATGGAGTTGACGACAACCGAACTTGCCGTCTTGGAGCGGTTAGGCGCACGCGAAGGGTGGCTCGCGGTTCTGGCAACCAGCCGGCCGGACACGTCGATCCAGGCGTCGGTGGTCAATGCTGGCCTGATCAGCCACCCGATCTCGGGCGAGCGGGTGGTGGCCATCGTCGCGCGGGGCGGCACCGTCAAGCTGCGGAACCTGCGACAGCGGCCGACGGCAAGCGTCGTGTTCCGCTCAGGCGGTGAGTGGGCCGCCATTGAGGGCCAGGTTGAGCTGATTGGTCCTGACGACCCGCTGGATGGGTTTGCCGCCAGCGATCTGACGGAGCTGCTACGCGAGGTGTTCCGAGCGGCTGGCGGGACGCACGACGATTGGCCCACCTATGATCGTGTCATGGCGGAAGAGCGACGTGCAGTCATCCTGATCCATCCAGAGCGGAGCTACGGCAACCACCGGGGCTAATGGGACACAAGGGGGTGGCTGGCCCGCGAGACTCTACACGTCGCAGTTCAAGCGGCATATCGCGCCGCCCAGGTGATGAACAACCCGGCCGATGTGATCAACGCGGTGGCCGGAATACGGTTTGATGAGCTGGAATTGTCAATGCTTGGCTATATCGTGTCGCTGCTCAAGGCCAACGTCCAGGTGGTCTCGGCTACGTTGCCGATGCGCACGACTCGCGCAACTCCTGCGCATCCACCACTCCAGCGACGCCGGTCGTGAACGATACACGCGCGGCAAACCGTGTGGGGCATTTCCCCCGGGTGAGGCGGGATACGTTCAGCAGCTGGCGCAGTGGGACGCCGGATTCGACCAGTTCTTCACGCAGCTCAAAGAGGTTGGCATCGATCAGACGAACACCGTCTTTGTCTTCCACTCCGATGAGAACGACCACTACGCCGGCAGCGCCCCGACCAATGCGCCCTGCGACGGGGTGACAACAGCCTGCACGTACGATCGGACCAAGCTCGGCGAGGTCACCACCGATCTGCCCCTGCTCCTCCAGCAGCAATTCCTGTATGACTGGGGTGCCAGTCCGACGCGGGCGGGCTTCAATAACGCCGACGCTCCGTACAGGATCGATTTCGACACCGCGCCCGGCTTCTGGATTAAGAACCATCCGGTGCGAACCAACGACAGGCAGCGCAAACTCGAGAAGGCGCTGGCCGCGGTCAGTGCACCGAATCCCTACACGGCAGCAACGAACTCCTCTTCGGTTTCCTCGCCGACCAGTGGGGATGCAAGCGGAGCATGTCACCGCCGACGACCAGCGCACGCCGGGGATCGTCGGCTTCGATGCGGAGGACCACTTTATCCAGACGTTGGCGCTCATCAACGAGTCCGCAAGCAGAAACCCCGACGGCACAATCAAATCGATTTCATACAGCTCGAACTGCAACACGTTCCCGCTCATCGGTGACGCGACGTGTACCAGCAATGGCTTCATCTGGCTGCATGGCAACTATGCGCCCGATGTCGACAAACATATGGGCAGCGTTCGTCGGGCCGGGCGTCAATAAGACAGGCGTAGATTCCGCGACGTTCGCTGATCATGCTGACATACGGCCGACGGACGCTGATGACGCTGGTTTGTCTCAAAGACTCCTGCGCGTATGAGGGCCGCGCCGTCCTGGAAGACCGGCAAGACGCTGGGCTGCCCCCATCCGTCGCTTCCGACCGCCAGGACTGGACCACGCTCGGCCAGGCATACAAACAGGTGAACGCGCCGCTCGGCTCATTCGGCACTGCCGTCATCGCTTTATCGACGACGGCGATCAAAAGCGACAAGAGGTCTTAGCGAACGGTGAAAGCCTTGACCATTCCCAGGTGCAGGTGGGGGACGCCGCTCGCCGGATCGGGTACCAGGCACTCGGCCGCGTAGCTGCCGGGCTGGAGGTCGAGTGTCACGTAACCTGAGTGGTTGGCGCTCAGCCCGCTCATGCCGCCAACCGCCTCGAACGGCGGAGGGCCAGACGGGGCCTTGTACCAGGCCTGGACGTCCTCGGCGACTTTGCCAGGGGCCAGCCTGACGATGCCGAGCTCATGGATCTGCGGACCAGCATTGGTCACCCGGTACGTGGCCTGGCCGGCTGGAAGCGTGTCGGGTATCTCGAACCCGAAATCTTTCAACGTGAATGTCCCCTGTGTCCGTGGGGGCGCTACAGCGGCTGCGCCATTGTCGATGACCTGCAGAGGTTTGAGCATACCTTTGACGAAGTGGGGAACACCGTCCGGACTCGGAATCAAACACAGCAGGACGTAGCTGCCAGGCTGAAGGTCGAGTGTAATCGACTGGTTACCATGTGGGTCGATTGCCGCGGGTCCGCCTTCAGCGGAGGCTAACTGGAAGGCGCCCTCGCCTTGTTGCTGGAGGGCGGCCGTGAATTGCTCGAACGACACCCCGTCGTTGAGCCGTAAAAGTTGGCCCTGATGCGGCTCCTGTCCGTGATTGCTAAGGCCAATGGTGACAAGCCCGGCGGGTAGCGTGTCTGAAGTTGTGAACGCGTAGTCAGTCGCATCCCACTCGAAGACGCGCCCGGCGGCAGCCAGCGTACTGGCTGGCGGTCGCGTGGGTGGGGCGGCGGGTGCCGGCGCAGCAACCTGACAACCTATGACGAGTGCGAGAGCGCCCACGCCAGCGAGCGGCGGTGCGATTGGGCGGGTCAGATTTCGTCGAACTGTCGAGAACAACATGTCTCTGTCGCTCCGAGTGGGGTGAATGGCGGCTCCGTCTGCGGAGCCGCGGTGCGTAGGTCTGTGATGGATAATTCCTATTGGTCGGGCGAGACGGACGACGACCGCAGCCGGTACTTAGCGGCGATCGTGGCGAGGCATCTCCGATTTGGGGTATCCAGCGGTGTCTTGACGTCCCACTCCCCCGCCAGGCTCACCTCGGCGAGGCACTCCTCCACGCCCGCGGGCGACCGGATCACCTGAATCCGAGCAGGGTGCCGGTTGGCCACGTGTAGCCGTGAGGAACACCGCGTGGCAGCAACACGAACGACCCGGCTCCAATGCGCCAGGTAGTTCACCGCATGTGACGTCGACAGTGCCGCCCAGGACGTAGAGTGTTTCTTCTCCGCGGCATGCCGGTGGGACAGCAGACTCTAGCCCGCAGGCAGGTACGCGTCGGCCACCGCGAACGCTGCCGCTGTGTAGGGCCCGGCCGCTTTGACGGTCAACTCCGCACCAAGAGCAGACAGCTCCCGTCCTTTGCCGGGACCGAGCGCGTAGCCGCCCCGAGACGAGCGAAGGTACCTATCGGCGCCATAGTCCGACTCGGAGACGGTGCGAGGGCTCACTGATTACTCCCTTCACTGAGATAGGTGGCGGCTGAAATCAGCCGACGACCTGTAGCGTGCTGCCGAGACGGGCGACCGGGATCCAGAGATGACGGGATGTGCGGGGCCGTATTTGCGCTCGACGGCCAACTGATTAGGGAACTGCTACCGTATGCCGTGATGCCCAGGGCAGGGACACCGGTAGTCCGCACCGCTACGCTTACCTACTACAGTGGCGCAGCGGAGTGCCACCTCGGCGTGGGGACACCGGAGTGGTTCGGGTGGTTGCAGCAGGCCACTACGTTCGCCTTTGCGGATGTGAGCGGTACCTTTACCGCGCGCCGGGAACGCGATGCGCACGGCCGTGAGTATTGGAAGGCGTATCGCAGGCGCGGAGGCAAGCTCCAACGGGCGTACCTGGGCAAGGCCGTGGACCTTACGCTGGAGCGCCTGGTCGCTGCCGCGCAGACTCTGGCCGCAGACGCATCCGCCTTGGATAGGCTCCCGCCAGTCGGCGAACAAGCTGAGCTATCCGCTGGTCCCGGCAGTCGACCGAGGGCGTCAGGGAACTTGCCAGCGGCTGGAACTCCACTCCTCGGGCGTGAACGGGAGGTTGCGGCCGCGACTGACCTGATGACAACCAAGAGCGGGCGCCTGCTCACGCTGACCGGGACGGGCGGCACGGGAAAGACCCGCCTGGCAGTGGCGATTGCCGAAGCGCTACGTGGTGCTGCCCGGTTTCCACATGGGGTCTGGTTCGCCGACCTGAGCCCGATACGCGATCGGGCACTTGTACTGCCGAGTATTGCCCGGCTGTTCGGTGTGCGTGAACAGCTGAACCAGCCCCTGGTGGCGCTCACGGCGGCCTTGAACAGTCGTGAGTTGCTGCTGCTCCTGGACAACTTCGAACAGGTGGTGGGCGCCGCTCCGGAGATCGCCGCGCTACTGGATGTCTGCCCCGGCGCGGCGGTGCTGGCGACGAGCCGTGAGCCGCTACGGGTTCGTTGGGAGCAGGAGTTCCCCGTTGCGCCGTTGCCATTGCCGAATGTGGGCTACGACGACACGCCGACACTGCTCATGCGTAATCCGGCGGTAGCATTGTTCGTTCAACGTGCGCAGGCAGTCGAGCCGGACTTTGCGCTCTCCGAGGACAACGCCCACGCTGTTGCCGAACTGTGTATCAGGCTGGACGGCCTGCCGCTGGCAATCGAGCTGGCCGCCGCGAGATGTCGCTTACTCCCGCCGGCGGCTCTTGTAACGAGGCTCGAGCGGCGCCTGGACCTGCTGCGGGCGCGACGACAGGATGTGCCGCCGCGGCACCAGACCTTGCGCGAGGCGATCGACTGGAGCTACGAACTGCTGACTCCTGCAGAGCAGTTGCTCTTTCGCCGCCTGGCGGCGTTCGCTGGCGGTTGCCGGTTGGAAGCGGTCGAATGGGTCGGCGGTCCAGATGCGGCGGAGCTCGCGGAATCGCTTCTGGATAAGAGTCTACTCGTGCCTGTCCACGAACAAGGGGAGCATCGCTTCCGGATGTTGGAGACAATCCGCGAGTACGCTCGCGATCGCCTGGACGCCACGGACGAAAGCAGTGACATCCAGGACGCGCATAGCCGCTGGATGCTTGTTTTCGCAGAACAAGCGAACACCGGTCTCCGCGGTCCCAATCAGGTGCGGTGGATACGCCGCATCGAACTCGAGCTGGATAATTTGCGCGTTGCGCTGCGATGGTGTCTAGACGCAGGCGCGTATCAGCGGGCTGCGCGTCTGCTCTACGTCACGGCGATCTACTGGTGGGTCCGCGGGTTGTATGCCGAGTGCCGTCGCTGGGCCGAAGAGTTACTCGCCACGAACGTCAACCTGGCGCGCGAAGCTCGCGCACAAGTGCAGTTTGTCGCAGGCGAGATGGCGTTCTTGCAGGGCGACGTCGACCGCGCCCCTCCACTTCTCGAGGACGCACTGGAGGGTTTCTCAGCCACAGGCGATTTCGCCGGCGCAGGGATGGTGCTAGGGCTCCTGGCGTTTGCTGCCAGCGGCACTGACCTCGGGCGAGCGGAGGCATTACTGCTCGAGAGCGCCGCTGCCTTCCATTCTGTACAAGACACCTGGGGCGAGGCCTGGGCGCTCCAGGGTCGCGCCGGCATGCTGTTGGCCACCGGCGAACTCGCTGCAGCACGCGACGTCTATCAGACTAGCCTGCGACTCTCGCGAGACTGTGGGGACGTGCGCGGTATTGCCCAGGCGCTCGACGGTCTTGCGTTTGTGGCCGTCACCGCAGAAGAGGTCGTGCAAGCAGCTGCATACTGGCGTGAGAGCGTGCCGTTGTCGTTGGAGGTAGGACATCAGGAGCTTCTCGTTTATGGTCTGCGCGGACTCGCCCGCGTGATGCTGCTCACCGGCCAGGCAACGCGTGCGACCCGCCTGCTCGGGGCGGCTCAGGTTGTGCTCGAACGTGCCACGATGGGCGACTGGCCGATAAGGCGCGAACTGTCGGAGCGAACACAGGCGGAGGCACGCGCGCAGCTTGGTGACGCCGCATTCGAAGCTGCCTGGACAATTGGCGGAGGGCTGGCCGTCGAAGAGGCGATTCACGAAGCTCTTGCAAGCGCAGCAGCCGTGGTATCGCCAGTTGCGTCCGATAGAACACCTGAACGCGCGACGCAGCTGACACCGCGCGAACGTGAAGTAGCGCGACTGATCGCACATGGCCTCACCAGTCCACAGATTGCTGAGGTGTTGATCATTAGTCAGCACACCGCCGACGCTCACGCTGACAATATCCGCGGCAAATTGGGACTCCGCTCACGCGCCGAGATTGCCGCCTGGGCCACGGAGCATGGCCTGCGCACTGGAACTGTGGAAGTTCCCTAAGACTTCGGTGGAGAGTCCAGCTAGGGCCTTGAGGATCCCCCGGTGTCAGAATGTCGCCGGCATCCCCGTTGGCGCATGCTAGCAGTGTTCCCCGCGAGGCGCAGTCCTCGATATCTGTGGGGAGCAGAGGATGTATCAATGTCGAACGATGTCGCAGATGTCGCGCCAATAGCTAGTGCCACAAACGTTGATGTGTGCCTGCGAGCGCAGATTGACCTGTTTGGACAGGGCAAGCTCGAACTGGCTGACGAGGTGATTGCCCCCGACTACCTCGACCATGAGTCATTGGGCGACACTCCAGCAGGCCCCGAAGGGGCGCGACGCACCATCGAGTGGCTGCGCGGCGCATTCCCGGACCTCGCTTACGACGTGCACGACGTGTTTGGTGCTGGAGACCGGGTGGCCTTGCGCTGCACGACCAGCGGCACCCACATTGGCGAGTTCCGCGGCTTCCCCGCCACGGGACGGCGATTCGCGATGGAAGCCATCCACATCTACCGCCTGGAAGGTGGCCGAATCGCGGAGCACTGGGCGGTTCGCAACGACCTGGCGATGTTCTCGCAGCTGGGCATAGTGCAACTATGACGAGCAGTTAGACCAGCGACTGAGCTGAAGGTAACGTCATCGGCGTTACCTCAGCCATCATCCGAGGAGAATCCACATGTTCCGCTCTCGCTAACGCGGCTCCGCCTCCCGACCGCTGAGGCCGGTCTGGGCGTTGGCAGGTTGCGGCGCAATCGATCCGGGGCGGGTAGCACGACCTGACGGTCGAAACGGCCGGGGCCCATTGTCGGGCGCCGATCCCACCGGATGCTCAGCGCCGACCGCGGCGCGCGTGCTGAATGGGATCGCCAGCCGCCGGATCGAAGGACCGCACGGGCCGACGTAAGAGGCTCGGGTGGACCCTGACGCCACGGTAACCTCATCCGC
>JAFAOS010000455.1 GCA_019247515.1 Chloroflexota bacterium
GCGCGCATACATTGCAATGGCGTGTCTTGGCTGTCATGCAGCGGCCGGGAAACGCGCCAGCGAAGCATCACACTCCACGCCGTCGAATCCTAACACACTCTACACACCCTGGCTACTTTCCAGGTCCTTGACAAACCTGCTATCTCCACGTATACTCGGTATGTATACTGAGTATGTGTAGGAGGCAGATTGTCGCTTAAGTACGGCGTGTTGGGGCTCCTGACCGGCGAACCGCTCCACGGCTATGAGGTGAAGAACCGCTTCGAAGCCATGCTGGGCGGGACCTGGGACGTCAACATCGGCCAGATCTACACCACCCTGCAGCGCCTGGAGCGTGACGGGCTCGTCCGGCCGGTCGGCCCGCGGGGAGATCGGGGCAAGCTCGTCTACGAGCTAGCCCCCGAAGGCCGCAAGGCGCTGGACGAGTGGCTCGCCCAGCCGAACGTCGGTCCTCAGCAGCTGCATGAGGACTTCTACGTCAAGCTCCTCCTCGCCACCCGCATCGCGAACGGCGACCTGCCGCAGATGCTCGCTCGCCAGAAGCGCGCCTACCTGCAGCGGCTGCGGGATCTCAACAGCCTGGAAGAACGGGCACGTCGTGACGGCCGGCTCGATTTGGCGCGGCTCGTGCGCGGCGCACTACTGCACACGGAGGCGGACTTGAAATGGATGGACGAGCTTTCGTCGGAGCGTTTCGGGGCGGAGGGAGGAACAACGGAATGAGTGCTTTGGTTCGACTGACAGACGTCACCAAGGTGTACCAGGGCGGCCTCACGGGAGCCCTCAACGGCGTGTCGCTCACGGTCGAGAAGGGCGAGTTCACCGCCATCATGGGACCGTCGGGCAGTGGCAAGTCCACGCTCCTCAATCTCGTGGCGGGGCTCGACTGGCCGACCTCGGGCCGCGTGGCCGTGGGCGGGACCGACCTCGGCACGCTCGGCGAGGCGGGGCTCGCTAGGTTCCGGCGCAACCATATCGGCTTCGTCTTCCAGTTCTTCTACCTGCTGCCGAACCTGACCGCGCTGGAGAACGTGCTCCTCCCCGCCCAGTTGAAAGGCACCGTCGCGACCGCCCGGGCGCGCGAGCTGTTCGAGCAGCTCGGCATCGACGACGTTGCGGACCGCTATCCCGCCCGGTTGAGCGGTGGGCAACAGCAACGCGTGGCGATCGCCCGTGCGCTGATCAACCAACCGACGCTCCTGCTCGCCGACGAGCCGACCGGCGCGCTCGACACGCACAGCGGCGCGCACGTGATGGACCTTCTCGTGCAGCTACAGCGCGCCGGACAGACGGTTCTCCTCGTCACGCATGACGCCAAGCTGGCGACGCGACACGCTGCGCGCGTGATCAGCGTGAGGGACGGAAAGATCGTCGACGACGCCACACTGGACACCGCGGAGCGTGCCGCTCCAGAGGTGCTGCGTGTCCGCAGCGAGGAGGTGTCGCGATGAACGCGGTCCTGGTCAAAGCCATCACAGACCTGCGCCGGCGACGCCTACAGGCGGCCATCGTGTTTGTCACCGCCCTGCTGGCGGTCGGCACAGGAACCATGGCGCTCACGTTGCTGTCGCAGACGCGTGTTCCGTACCTGAGCGCGTTCGACGCCCAGAGGGGCGCGCATCTGCAGGTCGCATTCGACGGTCGGATAGACCCGCGCACGATCGCCGGCACGCCGGCACTCATCGGGGCGTCGGCATCCGGCGGCCCGTACGCGTCGACCGATGTGCAGGTCCAGGTCGGAAGCCACAAGGTCTGGATCACAACCATCGGTCGCGACAACCCCGGCGGCCACGTCGAACAGCTCCGCATCACGGCCGGGCACTGGCCCGCCGGCGACCAGGAGATCGCCCTGACGCGGTCCTTCGCCGCACTCCATCACATCGCGATCGGGGACAGGCTGAAAGTGGTGAGCATTCCGCAGGAACCGCAGCTGACTGTGGCGGCGGAGATCGCGGACATCGACGAGCCAGTCGCCGGCGTGACCGCCGGCAGCGGGGCCACCGGCGGGCGGGACGTCAGTGGCCAACACGCGTGGGTGTTGAGCTCCGCCATTGCAGCGCTCCGCCTGAGGGACGCGTCCTATTACGTCATGGACTACCGGTTCGCCAGCGACCCGACCCGCGCCCAACTGCAGGCCAACCTCGCTACCCTGCGCCGCTCGCTGCCGTCGGGCGCCATCACCAGCTCGACCAACTACCTGGTGATCGGCACCATCTTCAGCGTCAGTGACCAGCTCGTGGCCAGCGTGCTTCTCGCGTTCAGCGTCCTCGCCTTGCTGGCCACGGTGGCGATCGTCGCCAACCTCGTGACCGGGATCGTGATTGCGGCCTACCGCGAGATCGGGATCATGAAGGCCCTTGGCTTCACGCCGTTGCAGGTCGAGCTTGTCTTCGTCCTGCAGATGGTGCTTCCCGGTGCGGTGGCCTCCCTGGTGGCGATACCGCTCGGAACGGTCGCGATCCAACCTATTCTGGCCAGCAGCGCGCAGGCTCTGGGGCTCGCCTACCAGCCGGTGTTCTCGCCGGCCTTGGACGCCCTGGCCTTCGTCGGCGCTCTCGTGATCGTGACCGGCGCGGCGCTACTGGCCGCACTGCGGGCGGGACGGCTGCGGCCTGCCGCCATCATCGCCGGTGCGAGTGCCCCACGCGGGCGCAGCGGCCGCGCCCTGCGCCGGCTCGCCGCGCGCCTCCGCCTGCCGCGGCCGGCGGTGCTTGGCGTCGGTGACGCGTTTTCGCGGCCCTTGCGGGCCGTCCTCACCGTGATCGCCGTCTTCGTCGGCGTGGTCACGATCACGGTTGGCCTGGGCCTGTCACGCAGCATTACCGCCATCGGCAACAGCCAGACAAGTGCCGGGCATCTGGACGTGGTGGTCCGGCGCAGCCCGGCTCTGACGGACGCCGCGGCGCTGCGCATCATCGGCGCAGACCGGCAGACGGCGCATGTGGTCGGCGAACGCATCCAGAACGTCGCCGTGCCCGG